>JANNKH010000066.1:0-1606 GCA_031396205.1 Rhodoferax sp. | reverse complement strand
CGCGTCCCTTGCAGGAAAAGGCGATCAGGAAATCGTGCCCGCACTTTCCGCAGCGGGCCCGGGCGAAGCCGTGGGCCAGGATGCCGCAGTCGAGGTAGCGGCGAAACTCGCGCTCCACGTACGGCGGCACCGGCCCGTCGTCGTGGTGACCATCGCGGCTTTGGGCAAGCCAGGTCTCGAGGTGTTGCTGGACGCAGCGATAGAGCACGCTCTGGCTCGGACGGCGCGGCCGATACCGCGCCGCTGCGCTCTCCTTGACCCTGCGCTCGACCCCGATGCCTGTCCCCTGTGCCGCGCGCTGCGGCGTTCGGGCTCAGGGTGGGCGGCACGATGTGCCGGCCGCCATTGGCCGCAGGGACTAGGCCAGCGGAGTTCACGACATTCCGGAAGTCCGAGGTACCGAAATGGGCGCAGGCAATCGCTCCATGGATTGCCGGAGGCCGGCATCAATCCCCATTTCATCAGTGCCAACGCCGGCGAATGCGCGTGTCTCGACGCTTTCGCCTTCTCACGTTACGAAAATTGTAGAAATCCAGGTATCGCCTGAGCCCGGCTTTGGCCGTTGAGATGGCCTCAGGCTCTTTTTGCGAGGGCCTCCTGCACGATATCGGCGCGCAGCTGGGCATCGACGTACAACTTCTTGAGCCGACGATTCTCTTCTTCGAGTACCTTCATCTTGGCCATCAGCGCAACGTCCATGCCGCCAAACTTGGCGCACCACTTGTAGAACATCGCTGTACTGGTGGAGTGTTCCCGACAAAGGTCGGGGACCAACGCTCCCAACTCTGCCTGCTTCAGGACCGCCATGATCTGCCTGTCCGTGAACCGTGACTTCTTCATGCAGAGCTCTCTCCCATCCAAAGTGAGAAAAAGTCTGCCTCCGCTGCCCACCTCTTTGCGGGGGCATTACCCTGGATGGCCGCAGAGCGTCGCGCAGCAAATGCTATCCATCCTGCGCCAGCCCATCGGTCTAGCGCAAGCGTTCGAACGTGAAAGTGCCGATCGGGGCGCCTGTGACGCGATGTATGCCGTCGCGAAAGTCTGTATCTCCGGCCGTGCTGGTAAGCGTCCTGATCAGGGCATGCGGAACAGCCTCGAGGTCGGCCGACCCGAAGCTCGCACCGTTATCGGTACCGGCGTCGTAGACCTCCAGTGGCAACGTCACCTTGGTCTGCCACTGGTTCGCTTGGAACAGCGCCAGCTTGTGCACACCGACAAACCAGTCCGGGCTCGGTGCCACCATGGAGACCAATGTGACGAACGGGTGGGTTTGGGTCACCGTGAATTCAAGTGTCACCTCGGATTGCGTCGCGGCTATGCCACCACCGCTCAAGGCCGCGTCGGCGTGCCCGGCACGCCTGGCCCGATCAACCTCGTCCAGCAGCGCGGTCTTCTGGCCTCTTTCGGCCATTTTCTGGATGCCCACCGAAGCGCGTGAGCCTTCGTTCCAGAACGCTGTGCCTTCATTGTGGGTCGCACCCACCAGGCCCGAGAAGTGACGATTGGCGGGAAACTTCGTCGCGAAGGCGGCCTGCGACCAGTCGGTGTGAAAGGTTACGCGGTATGTCGCGGCGGGCGAAGCTGCAGGGACGTCCTCCGACGATCC
>JANNKH010000063.1:0-4479 GCA_031396205.1 Rhodoferax sp. | reverse complement strand
GGCTCGGCACCCCCAAAATGCTCCGGCGCATGGGCCACGAAGCATTGCTGCTGCCGGCTCAGCCGGCGGGCCGACGATTAACCAGCGACGGGCAGCGGGTTCGTCGCCTTGCGGCAAACCATTGCATCGCAAGTACCGCGCACTGCCAATCGCGCCTGCCCGTCCTTGGCGCTCTGTGCCATCGCACCTGGCGCGCGACTGCCGCTTCACACGCAAGATCATGAAAGTCGGACAGCGCCTTGGGCTTTCGGGATGCATGATTCGGTGGGTTGGCGGACCCAGCGCCGGTTTGCCTGCTGTATTCGACCTCAGGAGTTTGCCTGGAGCCGGTTCAAGGGATCGCTGCACAGCCCGCGTTTGGCGCGACAACAATTGCCACCTGCAACTTGGCGCAATGGCTGACCATTTCCTTGACTTGTTGCATATTTGTCATATTAAGCGCGCCACATCTGTGGAAAATGTGACTGAAGAATGACAGAAAACGCCAAACGCGCGCCAGAAGCCAAACTTGTCGATCGCGCGAAACCGTTCTGTGTTGTCGTCTGCCTGACAGGCTTGTTTGAGAGGCATTGTCGGTCGGCAGACACGACTATCGAGAATCCTTGTCGATAATACTTACACGTGGAACTTGAGCAATAGTTCACACTTTTCCAAGTCCCTGATAAACATGGAACTTCCTTGAACGGCACAATTTTTGCGTTTCACGAAATGATCAATCTGATCAGCCTCTCGTCCCCACCTCAATCGAACGGAGATCTCCATTGAAATTCACTCTCAAAACCATGGCGACACTGCTGGCCGGCGTGGCGCTTTCAGCCAGTGCAGGCGCAGCCACTGTCACCTTCCAATACGGCCTGCCGGTTGCTTTGGCCACCACAGAAATCAACCAGACCGGCGCACTCGGATTGTTCGATAGCAATCTGGGCACTCTGACTGGGGCCAGCCTGTCGACCTTTGCAGAAGCGCTGTTCTCGTTCACCGGGACCAACACTGCCCAGCAAAGCCAGACTGCGAGACTGACTTCGAGTACTGAAATTCTTTGGTCGTCGTCCCTGGGTTCCCTGAGCTCCTTGCTTGACCCCTTTGCGTTTAGTGCCACGTCGGGCACCCAAACCTACGCGATTGGTGAAACAAAGGCATTTGGTCCGTTCCCAGCTGATCAGACCGACGTCGACAATCTCGCGGCAGTGCTCGCATCATTGCAGGCACCTGGTGGCGGCTCTTTCAACCTTACCTGCGAGTCACTCTCTGGATTTTCGGTCACTGGTGGAGGTGGCAACATCGCTACAACCCAGAATACCCAGGCTGGCTGCGGAGCCTCGATCGTCTACACCTTTGATACCGTCGTCCAGCCCCCCGGTGTGCCTGAGCCAAGCTCGCTGGCGCTGATCGGCCTGGCCCTGGCTGGTCTGGCTGTGTCGCGTCGCAAGAGCAAGGTTTAAATATAGTTCTGCCACCCACCGGGCATGGTTCCGGAACGGGTGAACAGCATTCAGAAAAGCCCCGGTCCGCCGGGGCTTTTTCGTTATTGCAGGGAGCTTGCGCCACACCAGGCTATGGAACCTTGATACGGCAGTTGACCGCTTGCTTCCGCTGACAAAACCCCTTGGATGCAAAGACCTGTACCCACGATGCAATTCACCTGGTAGATGCCAACGCTATCCACCCGATTGAGCCGCGATGTGTCACGCTGGCGCTTTTGCTTCTCCTTGCTGGCACTAGCCTGCCGCGTCGTCCCGCCTTGCCAGCCCATCGCATGACCGCCCACTCGGGCGAGTCCAACTGCGGTTTCAAGGATCAATCACGTTGATCATGACCGCTCCTGCGGCGCTTGTTGGCAGACACCAAAGGCAGCCCAAGCAGCGCCAGACTCAGCAGGAACAGTGTCCCGGGCTCTGGCACCGAAACCGGATTGCAGGTCGGGTCGTTCGGTGCGCAACCCGGCGCCGACCGATGCTGCGCGAACTTCTCGTGGTTTGCAACAGCAGCAGTGGGTGTCGAGGTATTTTCGTGCGGCCGGACTGGCAGAGGGTTTGCGCCGGGGCTGTCAGCATTAATGGGATGGACGCCCCCTTCCTCAAAGCGATTTTGCGTGCCAGAGTGGCGATGGGAGTTGGCCCATTAAGCGAAGGAGGCATCCGAAATGAAGATTGCGACAGCAGGTGTGGATTTGGCAAAGAACGTGATTCAGGTCCACGGGGCAGATGATCATGGAAAGGCGGTGATGAAGAAGCCGTTCAAGCGCAGCCAAGTGTTGCCGTTCTTTGCCACGCTAGAGCCGTGTTTGATTGGCATGGAAGCTTGCGGTAGCAGTGGGTAGTTTGTGGGCATCGTCGCCGTCAAAGATGATGCTTACGCTGATGTGCTCTATGTCTCTCGGCACCCAGATTTCTCGATACAACAGAGTCTGAATCAGCTGTTCCCTTGGCACCAATTCGCATCCTTCGTACACAGCGCCGTCGACCACGAGATTCCGGCCCAATACGGTTTGCACAAAAGGGTCTTCCGCCAGGCTGATCTCCGCCCAGGCTTCAAGTTGCTCCTGCGGCAGGTTGTGGGTAAAGCAGAACCCACCGCGCGCCGGACCATGCATGAATGTGTAAATCAGCGCTTGGTTCGCGCCAAACACCTCCGCGACGGCACCGATGGTGTCCGTCCATCCGGAAGGTGCGAGTGCACTGGCATACACGCTGTGCACAAGATCGTCGTAATCGGCGAAATCGATATTCATGCTGGATTCTTCCGAATATCGAACGGCCTGGCATCAAGCCAACCAACCCCGCGCAGCCAGCAATCTGGCCAAATCTGCTTTCAATTCGCTCAGATCGCCGACCACCGTCAGATAGACAATTTCGTCGTTGACCGAGTCGTAGCCGCAAATGATCCGGTTGCGCATGTCAATGGCAAGCTTCAGGTTGGGCACCGAATCGAGCATCGCGGGCTCAAGCTTGGCCAGGCAAAAGCAGGACTCCCCGAGAATCTCAAGTTGCCGCTCGACCGCCGAACGGCGCATCTTCTAGGCCGCGTAGCCAGCCAGCGAAACACCGGCAACGAACTCTTGCGCTGCCTCAATGGCACCCAGCGCATCAACCAATAGTTTGGGAACCTTGTCGCTCATAGATGACGGTCCGGTTTGCGTTCACTGCTTGCAGAAAATACGGGTTGCGGATGTAACGCGGGTTCACCAGATCAACAGGACGGCCCAATAATTTCTCAAGTTCATCGGCCAACCCGGTCCAACGTCTGGCGCGCGAACCCGGTGCCTCTGTATCGAGTTCCACCAAGAAGTTGTAGTCACTGGATTCTGGCTTGAAGTCCGGCCCAGCGGCCGAGCCAAAAAGCTCCAGGTGCACCACCCCGTACCGCTCGCAGAGCGCGGCAATGTGGGGTAGTTGTCGAGCCAGAGGTCTGGAATGCATGGCCCGATTATTGAGCAAAGCCCCCACTGCGGTAAAACATGCTGATGACACGGTGCCTGGAGACACGTTTTGCCCAAGCCCTGAAGGAGACGGCTACATCACCCGGCCGGCGCTGGCAGACGAGAGAGTGCAGCTCAACGATGCAGGGCAGGTGGAACTCAAGCTCAAGACCCCCTGGCGCGACGGCACCACGCACCTGGTGATGAGCCCGCTGGAGTTCCTGCAGCGGCTGGCGGCGCTGGTTCCCAGGCCGAGGCTGCACCTGATCCGGTTGCACGGGGTGCTGGCCCCGAATGCCAAGCTGCGCTCGCTGGTGGTGCCGCAGGGGCCGCCCGCGCAGGCGCAACCGGCCACCGAGGCTGCAGCAGCCGTCTATTGCGAAGCCGAGATCGTCCAAGTCCGGCCCGGACGCATCAGCTGGGCACGGCTGCTCAAGCGGGTGTTTGACATCGACATGCAGCGCTGCCCGAACTGCGGCGCCGGGGAGCGCAAGATCATCGCCGCCATCCTGGAGCGGGCGGTGATCCAGAAGATCCTTGCTCACCTGGGGCTGGATCCGCAGCCGCCGCCCAAGGGTCGGGCGCGCGAGGCGGGGCCGCACTTCGCTGCTTGAGCCGCTTGCGCTGTCGGATACCTATCGCCACGGGCTGCCGCTACCCTGCAGCCGCCGGTGGCGCTTCGCGCTGTGTCGGCAAGCCATGGCCAACATAAGGGCCAACCCTGAGACCTGGTCCGGTCCTGCACGCCGGGAACGGTCCAAGACCTTCCAACCCGGCAGCCGCGAGCCTGCAGACGCCCAGATTGCGCGCTGAATCCGCCCAGACTTGCGTACTTCGGCCCTCTGCGGACCCGGCCGAGGCCCTTTTCAGGCCCTTTCTTGGGCCGTCCGATAGCGTTTGAAAATCCTATTCTCTCGATCGGCTCGGCACCCCCAAAATGCTCCGGCGCATGGGCCACGAAGCATTGCTGCTGCCGGCTCAGCCGGCGGGCCGACGATTAACCAGCGACGGGCAGCGGGTTCGTCGCCTTGCGGCAAACCATTGCATCGCAAGTACCGCGC
>JANNKH010000046.1:0-1511 GCA_031396205.1 Rhodoferax sp. | reverse complement strand
TGATCGTGATCGTGATCGTGTTCGTGATTGTGGTCGTGCGTCTGTGCGTCGCCGTGGGCCAGTGCATTCCATTCGTGTACTTGGTCGAACACTGAGGCAGCTGCGCCTGGCCCCTGCGGCATCGCCAGACCGCTCAGCATCACCATGGGCACCACGGCCTGGTTGGTCTCGCGCTGTGGCACCGGCCCGGCCACCGCCCGGATCCAGTCCCCCAGCGCAGTGCGCGCCGCGGCGCTGACCAGTTCCACCTTGTTGACCACCACCAGGTCGGCGGCCAGCAACAGGCGCTGCAACGTATCGGCCAGCAAGCGGTCGCGCGATTGCACCAGCGCCATGCTGGCGTCGACCAGCACGATCACGCCGTCCAGATACAGACCCGGATCGGCGCGGCCCATCTGCGCGATGCGCCAGGGGTCGGACACGCCGCTGGCCTCGACCACCACGGCATCGAAGTCTCTGGAGCGGTCCAGCACCTGCATCAGCGCGCGAAAAAGGTCGTCGCCGATCTGGCAGCAGACGCAGCCGTTGGTCAATGCAATCGTATCGCCGGCGCTCGATGCGATCAATGCCGCATCGATGTTGATTGCACCGAAATCGTTGACCAGAACCGCCACGCGCTGACCACCGGCATGGCGCAGCCAGTGGTTGAGCAGCGTGGTCTTGCCCGCGCTCAGGAAGCCGCCGATCACCGTCAGCGGCAGGCGTCGATCGGCCATGGTGTCTCTGCTCTCAGGCCTTGCGCGCTTCGAACACCCGGCCAGACAGCACCGTGCCCCAGACCCGCACATCCTTGAGTACGGCCGGCTCCACCGCGAGCGGGTCGTCTTCCATGACGCAGAAATCGGCGCGTTTGCCGCACTCGATGCTGCCGATCTCATGGTCGAGCTTGAGGGTGTAGGCCGGGCCCAGCGTGATCGCGTGCAAGGCCTGCTGCACGCTGATGCGTTCGTGCGCGCCCAATGTGCGGCCCTTGGGCGTGATGCGGTTTACGGCGCACCGGGCGGTGAACAACGGGCCCAGCGGCACGCGGCCGATCGCATCGATCGCGACCAGGCTGGCCTCATCGCCATTGGTGTGGGTATGGATGTGCAGCCCGGCGCCGTGGCTGCCGTGAAAGGCCTTGAACGCCGGCACGATGCGGATGCTGCAGTTGTCGTCGGCCAGCACCTTTTCGAGCACGGCGCAATCGACTTCACCCAGCGCATTGACCAGATCGGTGGCCGTGGTCACGCCCTGCATGCAGGCCAGAGATGCGAAAGACCGCACGCCCGCCTCGCTCATCGGCGCCAACAATCCGCCGTCGCCGAACTTGCGCAGCACCAGGAACATTGCCGCCGGCTCCTGCAGCTCGCCGGTGGGCTCGCCCATGTGCGCGCCTTCGGGGAACTTGACCACGCCTTCGACCTCGTTCTCCCGGTCGATACCGCAGCTGTGCAGAGCCACCCGGTTCACGTTCATCAGATGGCCGTTGGCGTGGGTGATGATGATCGAGCGGGTGGCGCTGGCGCGGT
>JANNKH010000038.1:0-42144 GCA_031396205.1 Rhodoferax sp. | reverse complement strand
CCGCTCGCGGTGGAGCCGGCCGTACTCAAGGATGTGCGGGTCTGGGGCACGGTGCTGTCTGGCCGGGTGTTCGAAGCGCGCAAGGCCTGAGAGCAGAGAAACCATGGCCGATCGACGCCTGCCGCTGACGGTGATCGGCGGCTTCCTGGGCGCGGGCAAGACCACGCTGCTCAACCACTGGTTGCGCCATGCCGGTGGTCAGCGCGTGGCGGTTCTGGTCAACGATTTCGATGCACTCAACATTGATGCGGCATTGATCGCATCGAGCGCCGGCGATACGATTGCATTGACCAACGGCTGCGTCTGCTGCCTGGTCTGCCCAGCCGACGCAGGTCTTCGGTGTCGATGCCCTGCGCGACTGGGTGCGTCAAGTGCCGCCGGGGGTGTTGCGGCTCAAAGGCATCGTGCGCAGCACCGGCCATGCGGCCGACGCACGATGGTCCGAGATTCAGTTCTCCGGCCGCCATGGCGCGGTGCGCGGAGCCAAAACTCCGACCAACGGGCCGGCGGTCGTGGCAATCGGTCTGCGCGGCCTATTGCCGATCGATGAACTGGCAGCGGTGTTCGCGCGAGCAGGCGGGTAGGCTCCCGAGTCTGCCGCCCGTCATACGCCGTGGCTTCACAGCCCCAGATCGGACAGACCGGGATAGTCGTCGGGACGGCGTCCGAGTGGCCAGCGCAACCCGCGCCGGGTCGCGGCCGTTCCTGGCGTCTTCGGCCAGTCGCACTTTTTGCGCAGCGGTATCGGTATTGAACGCAGGCAGGGGTGGCCGGGGCGGCTCGGTGGCGGAGTGCATACCGCGCTCTTTCAACGTTGATGGGGGTCAAGAAAGGCGTCGCCTGGCGGCCTAGATGTCGAGTTCGACGGTCGCGTTGTCGTCGCCAGCGGGCATGGCGCTGCACAGCAACACCTCGCCGTCTGCGCAGCTCCAGTCGGTCGGGGTCGGGTAGCGCACCTGTCCTGCAATCAGGCGCGTTGCACAGGAACCGCAGTGGCCGGCGCGGCAACTGAAGGGCGGCGCCAGCCCCTGGCTTTCGGCGAAATCGAGCAGGCTGCCCTGCGCTGATGTCCAGGTGGCGGTAACACCGGTTTGCGCAAACCGGACCTCGGCACTGGCGACTTCCGGCGGCTGCGCCAACACCGGCGTCGCCGGCTGCACAGGGGACGGATCGGCCCGACGCTGCATCGACGCCGGCCCGAATGCCTCGGCATGGATGCGTTCATCGCGCACACCCAGCCCGCGCAGGCCGTCATACACCGCTTGCATGAATCGGGCCGGTCCGCACAGATAAAACGCATGGTCATCGAATGGCAATAAGCCCTTGAGCATGTCCATCGTCAGCGGGCCGCGCAGCGCCGGTTTTGTGCTCTGGCTTGCTTCGTGCGGTTCGGGTTCAGGGTTGCCCAGCACCAGATGCAGGTGAAACGCGCCGCGCGATTGATCGACCAGCGCCTGCAGTTCTGCTCCGAACGCGCGTGACGCGGCATCATGGGCTACCTGGATGAGGTGCACCGGTCGGATGTACTGGGTTCGCGCGCCCACGGCGACGATATGACGCAGGAAGGCCACCATTGGCGTGATCCCGACACCGGCAGCGATCAGCACCGCGGGATGGCGCTGCGCGGCGTCGATCGTGAAGCGGCCCAGCGGCGACCGGGCCTCGATCACGCTGCCGACGCGGATGTGGTCGTGCAGGAAGTTGGATGCCTGCCCCGGTGGCGCGTCGGGTCCGGACGGGCCTTGGCGCTTGATGCTCAGGCGCAGTTGCGGGTCATCCGGTGCGCTCGACAAGGTGTAGGTGCGGTGTGTCTGCGTGCCCTCGGCGCCGGGCAGCCGGATCGGCAGGTATTGCCCGGCCTCGAAAGCCGGCGCGGCCTGACCATCGGGCGGCGCCAGGTAAAAGGAACGGATGACAGAGCTTTCGTCGACGATCCGGGCCACGCGATAGGTTCGCCACGGCTGGGCCGCGCGCGCCGTCGAAACCGGCGCTGCTGCAAATTGCCAGTTGCCGGTCTCCAGCGTGCTGGGCGCATATTCGGGCCCACTCCAGCGCAAAGGCAGGGCATCGCGCAGGCGCACGCCGCTGTCCAGGTGAAATCGCCAGGCCCGCTGGGCGCCTGCGAACCCGGTGCTTGCCGGACCTTCCCAAACGATCTCGGCGCGGCCGGTCAGCATCAGCAGATCACCACGCGCGAAATCAACGAATAGCAGGCCGGCTCGCGGGTTCGACACGATGTTTCCCAGGGTCATGAAGAAGTTGTTGCCGCTGAAGTCGGGGATCAGCAGCGTGTGATCGTCCTCGATGTGCACAAATCCGGCACGCCCGCCGCGATGCGACATATCGGCACCTCCTGCCGTGTCGGCCGTGCTGCCTGCGGCGCAGGTGGCTACAAACAAGGTGTCGGCGTCGGCAATTTGGCTGCGCGCGTCGGCGTCCAGCGATGTGAAGCTGTCGCGCGCGCGCGGCTGCACGTCAAGCGGATCGCGCACGAAATGCGGCGTGCGGCCCTGGATGTACTGCGGGCAGTTGCCAACGGTCTGATCGACCCGGATCACAAGGCCCGACCCATCTTGCGACTGCAGCCGGCCATTGACCCTGTTGCGGCGGCGGGTCTGCAATTCGATGGCCAGGAACCCGAGCGGGGCACCGACGCCAAGCCCTTTGGCCAACGGGTCGCCATGTGCCGGTCGCGCGGCGATGTGCAGCGTCCGCGGATCGGACGACTGCAGGAAACCCGGCGCGCCAACCAGCAGCGAGCCCCAGGGGCGGCCCAGGCTGTCGACCGACGCCACCAGGATGAACGGCAACTGCGCCAGAAACCTGCGGTGTTGCTCCGGCATGTGATCGCGGATCACGCGAGCGCCGACCTCGGCCATGCGCTCGTCCACTCCCAGGCGCTGCTGAACCTGCTTTTCGCCCGCGTGGAACGGTTGATGTTCGGATTGACTGGAAGCGGTAGTCATGCTGGACCTCGTGACAGAGCAATGAGGAGAGAAGCGCTGTGCGACACGCGAGCGCCGCAAAGCACGTAGGCGTGTGCGATCAGGTGGCGAGCCCGACCTTCGTTTTTTGCATCGCAACGAAGCCGGGCAGTGCCTCGATGCGCGCGAGCCAGGCGCGCAGGTTTGGATACGCCGCCAGCGAGACGTTGCCCTCGGGCGCTGCCGCAACATAGCTGTAGCAGGCGATGTCGGCAATGGTGGCCCGGTCGCCGACCAGCCAGGGATGGTTGCCAAGCTGTGTCTCCATCACGGCGAACAGGCCATGGGCCCGATCGATAACTTCCTGCGGGTTGAACTTGGCGCCGAACACGGTGACCAGCCGCGCTGCGGCAGGCCCGAATGCAATCAGCCCGGCGGCCACTGACAACCAGACCTGCACATCGGCCTGGCCTTTTGGATCGCGCGGGTACCACCTGGCCTGGGTGTCATAGGTCTGCGCCAGATAGACGAGGATGGCATTGGAGTCGAACACGATGTGGCCGTTGTCATCGAGCACCGGCACCTGGCCGAACGGGTTGCGTTGGCGGAATTCGGGCGTTTTGTGGGCGCCTTGCATCAGGTCGACTTCGACCAAGGTATGCGGGATATCCATCAGCGCAAGCGCAAGTCGGGCGCGATGGGCGTGGCCGGACAAGGGGTGCCCGTACAGTTGAATCGGGTGGGTGGTGGCCATGTGTTTGCTCCTTGGATTGAGACGGGTTGAACGGGTGTTCGCGTTATTTGCTGCGAATGCCACGACTGTGATTGAATCGCGGAGTAATTGGAATTGCCGCGAAGATAAATTGACTATTGCGCAAATAGAAACAATATGGATCGACTCCACCTGCTCAATGTCTATGTTGCTGTCGTCAATACCGGTGGCTTTGCCGCTGCTGCGCGCAAGTTGGCCATCTCCCCGGCGGCGGTGACGCGCGCCATCAACGACCTGGAAACGCAGCTCGGCGTGCGTCTGCTGGCGCGCACGACCCGCGTGGTAAGGGTCACCGAGCCAGGCGCGCGTTATGCCGACGACTGCCGCCGCATCCTGGCCGAACTTGCGGAAGCCAATGAGTCCGTGGCAGGCATGCATGGCGCCCCCGGCGGACGCCTGACACTCACGGCACCGGTACTTTTTGGGGCGAAATTCATCGCGCCCATCGTCACCGAATACCTGCACAGTTATCCGGCAGTCATGGCCTCCTGCTGGTTTGTGGATCGGGTTGTGAACATGATGGAGGAAGGCGTCGATGTGGCGATCCGGATCGGCGAATTGCCGGATTCGTCGATGCAGGCGGTGCGCGTGGGCAGCGTGCGGCGGGTGATCTGCGGCGCGCCCTCGTATCTGGCGGAGCATGGCGCGCCGCAGGTCCCGGACGATCTGGCGACCCATACCATTGTCTGTGCCAATGCGGTGGCGCCGGCGTCGGAATGGCAGCTGATGCAGGACGGCGCGCCGGTGGTCGTCAAGGTGCATCCGCGCATGACGTCGACCACCAACGACGCCGCGCTGGTTGCGGCCGTGAACGGATTCGGGCTGACCCGGCTGCTGTCGTACCAGGTCGCGGATGCAATGCTGGCCGGCCAACTGGCAGTGGTCATGCGCGCCTACGAGCCGGCCGCCTTGCCGGTGCATGTGGTGCACCGCGAGGGGCGCCATGCGTCGCGCAAGGCGCGGGCCTTTCTGGACCTGGCGATCGAGCGACTACGTGCAAACCCGGCGTTGAACTGAACTTGCCGCCGGCAGTGCCGGTTTGGCGCGGATGGCAGCCACGCCCTCCGGTTCACTTTCGCCCCAGCGCGATGGCGCGAATTGCGCGCCCTGTCTGGCCGGGGTCGATTCATTGACGGGTTGCAAGGGCAACACTATTTCTTCAACAAGGCCTGGAACTTGGCGTTGGCCTGCTTGATAAAGCCGGCCGGGTCCTTGAGCCACTTGGCCTGCACGTCCGCGTCGTAGTTCAGATACAACTTTCCGTCAACGATCTTGAACTTGTCGGGCTCGATGCTGACCAGCGCGTCTTGCGCCACGCCGTAAGCGCAGTAGCCGCCATACTGGGGCGCGTATTTTTCCGGGTCGGCTTTGAAGAGATCAAGATGGGCCTGCGACGCGAACTTCCATTTGGCGCCGAGGTAGTCGAACGTCAGCGTGTCCTGCCCCTTGACCGGTTTGCCGTCCGTGAAGTAGGAAACCGGGTCGTACCCCTGGATGGCGGTATCGGAGCGGCCGCCGAACAGGCCAGGCTTGATGGTGTTGGCGGGTGGCGCGGCCAGCGCCGGCATGCTGGCGAAAAGGGCGCCGATGGCAAGTGCCAGTAAAAGGCGACGGGTCAAAGGGCGGGAAGCTGATGGGAGCATGGCAATACCTCGGTTGGGATGACGGTGAATCGGCGTGGTGCAGATTCGTCGAGCCACAGAGCTGGGGATTACAAGAAATTGCTGTCGTTACCGATTCGGTCCGAAAGCGGATCTCGCAATGGTCGCAACACAGCGGTGGGTTAGCTGGAACGCGGACCGGCAAGACACTAAGGCTGCACAGTCTGCGGCTTGTGGAGCGTCGAGAACAGGGACAAGCTCGGTCTTTCAGGTCAGCGCGGCCGTGTGCCGTGCAATCACCGCCTCTTCATTGGTGCGCATGACGCGCACGTCGAACGAACCGAGCCAGGCGGCTCCGTCGACAATGCGCTGGCGCAAACCGGTTGCGTTCTCGCCGATACCACCGGTAAAAACCAGCAGGTCGATGCCGCGCAATGCAGCAACCATGCCGGCCAGTTCGCGCAACACATGCTCCACAAAGTAGTCGACGGCCATCGCTGCATGCGGCAGGTCTGATTTCTCGAGCGTGCGCATATCGCTGGACAGGCCCGACAGGCCGAGCAGGCCGGACTCGCGGAACAGCAACTGGACCACCTGCTCCGGCGTCTGACCGAGCTGCTGTATCAGGTGCAGTACGACGGCGGCATCGAGTCGGCCGCAACGGGTCCCCATCGGCAGGCCGTCCAGCGGCGAGAAGCTCATCGTCGTCGCGATCGACTGCCCTTGGTACATGGCGCACATCGACGCGCCATTGCCCAGGTGCGCAACCACGACGCGAGAGCGGGCGCGCTCGGGTTCGTCCGTCATCAGCTGCGACAGGATCGACTCGTAGGACAAGCCATGGAACCCGTAGCGTCGCACGCCCGCGTCAAACAGGCGTTGCGGCAACGCGAAGCGCCGGTTGAGCTCTGGCTGCAGTATGTGAAACGCGGTATCGAAACATGCCACTTGCGGCACGTCGGCAAACGCCTGCCGCGCCGCGCGCACGCCGGCCAGGTTGTGGGGCTGGTGCAATGGCGCCAGCGGGATCAGTTCGGATATCTGTGCGACCGCGGCGTCGTCGATCCGCACCGGCTCGCTGAAGTGGGATCCGCCATGGACAATGCGGTGTCCCACCGCGCCGATGCGCAGCTTGCGGCTCCGCAACTGCGCCATCACATCGGCCAGTGCCTCGTCGTGGGTCGCAGCGGCACTGTGCCCGAGTCCGATTTCATCCACCTGGCCGCTGAACATCGGCGGCGCTTGCAGTGCATCGCGGTCGAACAATGCGAACTTGACCGACGACGAGCCGGCGTTCAGAGTGAGCAGGTGCCCAGGCATGGCCGCGTCAGACGTAGTCCTTGTACTTGTCCAGGAAGCGCACCGGCTTGGACAAGGCATCACGGCGGAACGGGTCGCCGAGTTCACGGGTGCACATGATCTCGATCACGCAGGTCTTGCCCTCGTTCATCTGCATGTCGACCGCCTTCTTGAGCGCAGGGCCGACGTCTTCGAGCTTGTCGACCACGATGGCTTCTGCGCCCATGGCCCTGGCCATCTCGGACCAGCTTTCGTTTTCCAGCTCGGCGGCGACGAAACGGCGGTTGTAGAAATCGACCTGGTTCTTCTTCTCGGCGCCCCACTGGCGGTTGTGGAACACCACAGCCGTCACCGGGATGTCGTGGCGCACGGCGGTCAGGATCTCGACCATGCTCATGGCCCAGGCGCCGTCACCGGCGTAGGCGATCGCAGGACGATCCATAGCGGCCAGCTTGGCACCGATCATGGTCGGCAGCGCATAGCCGCAGTTGCCGAAGCTCATGGGTGCGAAGAAACTGCGCGGCTCTTCGAAGCGCAGGTAGCTGTTGGCCACCGAGTTGATGTTGCCGATGTCGGTCGAGACCATGACGCGCTTGGGCATGGCCTTTTCCAGCTCGCGCAGCACCTGGCGTGGGTGCAGGTAGTCGCCACCGTTGAAGGTTTTTTCCTTCTTGTTCTCCTCGATCATGTCCAGGCTGAACGCGTCTTTTTCGTGCGTCCACCCGTTCAGCTCTTTTTCCCAGGCGTCTTTCTCGGCCTGGATCGTCTTGGCGCGTTCGGCCTTGGTGGCATCGCAGGCCAGAGTCTTGCCGGCCAGGCGTTTGCCCAGATCGGCAGCGGTGGCCTTGGCGTCGCCACAGATGCCGACCGTGATCTTTTTCACCAGGCCCAGGTTGGTGTGGTCGGCCTCCACCTGGATGATCTTGGCGCTCTTGGGCCAGTAGTCCAGGCCGTGCTGTGGCAGGGTGCCGAACGGGCCCATGCGCGAACCCAGTGCGATCACTACGTCGGCCTGGGCGATCAGCTTCATGGCGGCCTTGGAACCCTGATAGCCCAACGGGCCGGCCCACAACGGGTGGCTGGCGGGGAAGGCGTCGTTGCGCAGATAACCGGTCACGACGGGTGCGCCCAGGCGCTCGGCCAAGGCCTTGCACTCTTGCACGGCATTGCCCATCACGACGCCGCCGCCGGCCAGGATGACCGGGAACTTGGCCGTGGCCAGCAGCTCGGCGGCGGCGGCGAGCGTGGCTTCACCACCGGCACCGCGGTCGACGCGCATCGGTTGCGGAATCTCGCACTCGATCTCGCCGTAGAAATAGTCGCGCGGAATGTTGAGCTGGGTCGGGCCGTTGTCGCTCATGGCGCGGTCGAAGCAGCGCCCCGTGTATTCGGCCATGCGCTTGGGGTGGGTCACATGGCCCTGGTATTTGGTGAACTCCTGGAACATCGGCAGCTGGCTGGCTTCCTGGAAGCCGCCCAGGCCGATACCGGTGGTGCCGGTCTCGGGCGTGATCATCACCACTGGGCTGTGTGCCCAGTAGGCGGCCGCAATCGCGGTCACACAGTTGCTGATGCCGGGGCCGTTCTGCCCGATCACGACGCCGTGGCGGCCGCTGACGCGGGCATAGCCGTCGGCCATGTGGCCGGCGCCCTGCTCGTGCACCACCGGAATCAGCCGGATGCCGGCCGGCGCAAAGATGTCCATCGCATCCATGAAGGCCGAGCCCATGATGCCGAACATGTCGGTCACGTTATTGGCGACCAGCGTTTCGACAAAGGCCTCGGAGGGCGTCATCCTATGCACGCCCGTCACGGCGGCGCGGCTGGCCGGGGCGGCTGGGGTCTTGCTGGCTGGCTTCGTGCTCATGGGCTGCTCCTGGCGGAAATTGGGAATGAAGGTTTGGGCCGGACAATGCGGTTGTTACCGGGACGTTGGGAAATATAGCAGTCGAGTTCAAAAAAATCAACAAAATTCTAAAAATCGATACGTGGTGTACTATTTTTCGGAATATTGCTATATTCAGTGCACCATGAAAATTGCGCTTGCCACCCAGCCCACGACCGCGGAGCCGAGCGGCGACACGCCCACGTTGCGCTTGTTCGCGCTGCTGGAGGTGCTGGCCAGCAGCGACCGGCGCCATTCGCTGCAAAGTCTGGTGGAAGAGACCGGTCTGCCCAAACCCACCCTGCACCGCATGCTGCAGCAGCTGGAGACCTCCGGCATGTTGCTGCGCGACAGCGACGGCCGGCACTACGGCACCGGCCCGCGCCTGCGCCGGCTGGCCGAAAACCTGCTGCTGCACGATACCCATCATGGCGCGCGCCATGCGGTGTTGCGCCAGCTGGTCGAGGAGGTCGGGGAAAGCTGCAACATCACTGCCTTGGCGGGCAGCGAGGTGGTGTACCTGGATCGGGTCGAGACGGCGGCGCCGCTGCGCTTTTACCTCCATGCCGGCTCCCGGGTGCCGGCGCATTGCTCGGCCAGCGGCAAGGTGCTGATGGCACAGATGTCGCCGGCGCAGCGCCGGCGCCTGCTGGCGCACGCGCCGCTGGAAAAATACACCGCCAACACCACGATCGATCTCGAGGTGCTGGAACACGAGATACGGCAGGTGCGCAAGGATGGCTACGCGCTGGATGACGAAGAGTTCCTGCCCGGTCTGTTGTGCATCGCGGTGCGAGTGCCGCGGGAAGTGGGCTCATCCAATCTGTGCATTGCGATCCAGGCGCCGATCGTGCGCCTGTCTGCCGACAAGGCGCGCCAATGGTTGCCCGCGTTGCAGCGTGCAGCCACGGCGCTGAGCCATATCGATGCCGAAACCGCGCGTTCCACCTGAACCTGGAAACAGCCGTTTTCCGCCTGTCTTTCGCTCCGCAAAGCCCATCAACTCAACCATCCATTTGCCATGACCGAACTGCTCGATCTGCAGCCCGACCTGCACCTGTCGGTGCGCAATGTGTTCGGTATCGACTCCGACTTGAGCGTACCGGCGTTCTCCGAGCGCGACCCGCATGTGCCGGAAATCGACCCGGTCTACCGCTTCAATCCGGAGGTGACAATGGCCATCCTGGCCGGATTCACGCGTGACCGGCGGGTCATGGTGCAGGGCTTGCACGGCACCGGCAAGTCGACCCACATCGAGCAGGTCGCGGCGCGCTTGAACTGGCCCTGTGTGCGGGTCAATCTGGACGGCCATATCAGTCGGCTCGACCTGGTTGGCAAGGACGCCGTCGTGTTGCGCGATGGCCAGCAGGTGACCGAGTTCCAGCCCGGCATTGTGCCCTGGGCGCTGCAAAGGCCGGTGGCGCTGGTGTTCGACGAATACGACGCAGGCAGGCCCGATGTGATGTTCGTGATCCAGCGGGTGCTCGAGCGCGATGGCAAGTTCACGCTGATGGACCAGAGCCGGGTGCTGCAACCGCATCCCTATTTCCGTCTGTTCGCGACCGCCAACACGGTCGGGCTGGGCAACCTGAACGGCTTGTACCACGGCGCCCAACGCCTGAACCATGCCCAGATCGACCGCTGGAATATCGTGGCCACGCTGAACTACCTGGCGCGCGACGAGGAGGTGGCGATCGTGCAGGCACGGGTGCCGGAGCTGGCCAACGAGGCGGGTCGCAAGACGGTTCAGGCCATGGTCGCCGTGGCGGACCTGACGCGCAAGGGTTTTGCCGCCGGCGACATGTCCACGCTGATGTCGCCGCGCACCGTCATCACTTGGGGCGAGAACCTGGGCATCTTCCATGACGTGGCGCTGGCGTTCCGCCTCTCGTTCGTCAACAAGTGCGACGAGGCCGAGCGCCCGATCGTGGCCGAATATTTCCAGCGCTGCTTCGACCGTGAGCTGGAGGAGTCGTACGCGGTGACCGGCAAGCTGCCATGAACTGCGGCGCCGGCGGATGACCACGGCACAGGTCCGCGCCCGCCACCAGCAACAGGTCGAAGAACTGTGCGCCGCGTCGGTGCGCGCCATCTCGGGCGAGGCGGACCTGCATTTTCGCGGCCAACGCCTGCATCGCGGGCGACGGGCCTTGCCCTTGTATGCGCCGCACCTGCATCCGGACATCGATGCGGCCGATTTCGCAACCTTTCGCGGCGCCGCCGACGGGCTTGCGCTGCGCCTGCGCACCAGTGACGCGAGCCTGCACCAGCGCCTGTGTCCCGAGGATCCGGTCGAGCGGCTGGTGTTCGAACTGCTGGAGCAGTTCCGCGTCGAGGCCCAGGTGCCCGACGACCTGCCCGGTGCCCGGCGCAACCTGCGCCATTGCTTTGAGACCTGGTCGCTGTCGTTCCACCATGCCGGCCTGACCGACACGGTGCGCGGCAAGCTGCTGTACACGGTGGCCCAGGTCTGCCGATCGCGCGTCACCGGTGAGCCGGTGGTGGAGGCAACCGAAGACCTGATCGAGGGCTGCCGGGGCGACCTCGCCCCGCTGATCGGCACTGCGCTGGCCGGACTGCGGCGTGCGCGCGCTGATCAGGCCGCGTATGCCGCACACGCGCTGCAGATCGCGCAGCGGGTTGGCGAACTGTTGCGTTCCTACGGCGAAGAAGCCGGCCAGTCCCGGGCCGGCGGCGACAGCGTTGAGCAGGCGGCGTTTGCGCTATTGATGAATATCCAGGGCGAACTGACCGAGCGCTTTGCCGCGGCGGTGTCGGGGCGCAGCCGGGTGCTGGCGCAAGACGAAGGCGTGTATCGGGTTTTTACCCGGGCATACGACCAGGAGCGGACTGCGGCGAGCCTGGTGCGCAAGGAGTTGCGCCTGGAATACCGCCAGCGCCTCGATGCGCACGTGCTGGACAAAGGCGTCAACGTCGCCCGCCTGGCGCGCGCGCTGCGCCAGATGCTGGCCCATCCGGCGATCGAGGGTTTTGACGGTGGCCAGGAGGAAGGCCAGATCGACGGCCGACGGCTGGCGCAGCTCATTGTTTCGCCGACCGAGCGGCGCCTGTTCCAGGTCGCGCGCGAGCAGCCGCTGGTCGACTGCGTGGTCAGTTTCCTGATCGACTGCTCGGGATCGATGAAAGAGCACATCGAATCGATCGCGATGCTGCTGGACGTGTTCGCCCATGCGCTGGAGCTGGCCCGCGCCACCTCCGAGATACTGGGCTTCACCACCGGCGCCTGGAACGGCGGCCGGGCGCAGCGCGATTGGTTGCGTGCCGGCCGGCCCGCAGATCCGGGCCGGCTCAACGAGTGTTGCCACATGGTGTTCAAGGATGCCGACACCGACTGGCGGCGTGCGCGGTCAGACATTGCCGGCTTGCTCAAGGCCGACCTGTTCCGCGAAGGCCTCGACGGCGAGGCGGTATTGTGGGCGGCAAGGCGACTGGACACGCGCAGCGAAGCGCGCAAATTTCTGGTGGTGGTGTCGGACGGCTCGCCGATGGACAGCGCGACCAACCTGGCCAACGACAAGCATTATCTGGACCACCATCTGCGCGACGTGGTGCAGCGCATCGAAGCGCGCCAGCAGATCGGCATTGCGGGGCTCGGTGTCGGACTGGACCTCAGCCGGTACTACAGCCGCAGCCATGTGCTGGACCTGGGTGACGCCAACGCCAACCGGTTACTGCGCGAGATAGCCCGTCTGATGCTGGGGCATTCGCGGCGCTGACGTTACAGGCACCGCCCCGGCACGCGACTCACCATAGCTACAGCAGCGTCCCCATGCGCTGCGCGGCCGCCCGCAGTTCGGGCAGGCGCGCGGTGATGTCCTCCAGGCGCATGCGGGCCGTGGGCCCGTGAATCGCCATCGCGGCGCAAGCTGCCAGCCTGGTCGCGCACCGGCACCGCTATCGCGATCAGGCCGGCGACGAATTCCTCGCGATCGTAGGAGTACCCGCGTTCCGAGATCAGGGCGCATTCGGCCAGCAGCGCTTCCCGCTGCACGATGGTGTGCTCGGTCATGGGAGCCAGTGGCAGCGTCTGCATCAGCCGCGCGCGCGATTTCGGGTCCATCAGTGCCAGGAACAGCTTGCCACTGGCAGTGCTATGCAGCGGCACATGGGCGCCGACGTCAAGCGTCAGGCGCCAAGGCCAAGGCGCCTCGACCCGGTCCAACTCCCTGTTTGGCCAGGCCCGGCTCGGCCTGCAGTGGCTGCTGCACCGCAGCGGGCCGCTCGCGGTGGGCATCAATCAGGGCGGCTGCTTCATGCGCGCATTGCCGGATGAAGCAGACCGGCCAGACATCCAGTTCCATGTGGCCACGCTGTCGGCCGACATGGCCGGTGGCAAGGTGCATCCGTTACCGGCCGTGATGATGGCCGAGAAGGCCGTCGACATGGTGCGGGAGGACGCGCGCCAACACGGACACCACACGTAGCCCGATTTGATGCTGGCCCGGGTCTTTTGTGCCGGGTGCGACAACGATTGACGTGGTGCGGCGGCGTGGCTACACTGATTCCATATGTTTGAACAATGTTCTGAATATTGGAATTAGTCGGTTGACGCCATGGACTCCACCCTCGTCAAGGGACTGGGCACCCTGGAATGGCTTGCCCGCCAACAGCGCGAGTGCCGATTGGTCGAAGTGGCGCAGGCGCTGGGCCTGGCGCGCAGCAACGCGCATCGGACACTGCAGACCCTCGTCGAATGCGGCTGGGTCACGCAAAATCCGCTAACCAGCGCCTACCGGGCTGGATTGCGGTTGTTCGAACTGGGCGCACTGGTGGAGGCGGCGGTCGACCTGAAGTCGCTACTGCGCCCGCATCTGGCGGAACTGGCGCAAGCCAGTACGGAGACGATCCACTTGACGGTGCTGGATGGCGCAGACATCGTCTACCTCGACAAGTTCGACAGCCCTTTGCCGGTGGCCGCCTATTCGCAGGTTGGCGGACGCGCTCCGGCCTATTGCGTTGCATCGGGCAAGGCGCTGCTGGCCGCGCTGGCTCCCGATTCCAAGGCGCTGTCGGCCCGCCTCGGGCGGCTCGTGGCCCACACGCCCAATAGCATTACCAGTATCGCCAGACTGTTGGCCGAGCTCGAACGCACCCGCGCCCGTGGCTGGGCGGAGAACCGCGAGGAATGGCGCCTTGGCGTGTGCGGCCTGGGCGCCCCGGTCTTCAATGCCCGCGGCGAACCCGCAGCGGCCATCGGCATGAGCATTCCGTCGATCCGTTTCGCACGCAGCCAGGCTCGCGCCCTTTCGGCGCTGGTGGTGCGCTGCGCCCGCGACGCCAGCCAGACGCTCGGTTTCCAGGCCACCACACCGGCTTTTCCCGTCCGTTCCAAAGACACCATGACCACCAGGAGACCTTCATGAACCCTGTATCGATTCGTCGACGCGCCGTTGCCGCCGCGCTGTTTTTTGCGACTGCACTGGCAACGCCATGGGCGGCAATGGCACAGGCGTCGGCCTACCCGGACAAACCGATCAAGTTCGTCGTACCCTACCCGCCTGGCGGCGGCACCGACGTGATCGCGCGGATCGTGCAAGAGCGCCTGGGCGCCGCGCTGGGCCAGCCGGTGCTGATCGAGAACAAGGGTGGTGCCGGTGGTTCGGTCGGCACCGAGATCGTGGCGCGCGCTGCGCCGGACGGCTACACGGTGCTGTTCACGCTCAGTTCGCACACCATCAACCCCGCCATATTTGCCAAGCTGTCGTTCGATACCGTCAAGGATTTCGAGCCGGTGGGCACGGTTGCGTCGCTGCCGCAGATTCTGGTGACCCAACCCCAGTTTGCCGCCGGCAACATGGCTGAGTTGATTGCCATGGCCAAGGCGAAGCCTGACAGCCTGTCATACGCGTCGGTGGGCAACGGCTCACCCGGGCACCTGGCGGGCGAGCTGATGAAGATTCGCACCGGCATACAGATGACCCATATTCCCTACCGCGGCGGCGGCCCGGCCGTGACCGACGTCATGGGTGGCCAGGTGCCGCTGCTGTGGGTGTCGATTCCCGCAGCGGCCCAGTTCGTCAAGACCGGCAAGCTCAAGGCGCTGGCGGTGTCCACCCTCAAGCGCAGCACGGCGTTCCCGGATGTGCCCACCATGCAGGAGGCCGGCGTCGCTGATTTCGAGGTCGACTCCTGGTATGCGATGTTCGTGCCGGCGAAAACGCCCAGGGCAGTGATCGAGAAACTCAACCGCGCACTCAATACCGTGATCGCCGAGCCGGCGATCCGCGAGAAGTTGCTGGCACAGGGCAGTGAAGGTGTCGGCGGCACAGCCGAGGCGCTGGGCAAGACCGTCGCGGCGGAGTTGCCCAAATGGGCCAAGCTGGCGAAGGACGCCAACATCAAGGCAGATTGACATGCAGGCAGGATCCAACGACGCCCAGGCGGTGGTCGCGAGCCTGGTGGCGCGCGCGCGCAAGGCGCAAAAGGTGGCCGACGGCTACGAACAGGCCCGTACCGACGAACTCGTCGTCGCCGCCGGCTGGGCCATCATCGAGCCGAGGCGCAACCGCATGCTGGCCGAACTGGCCGTGGCCGACACCGGCATCGGCAATGTCGAGGACAAGGTGCGCAAGAACCACCGCAAGACACTGGGTCTGCTGCGCGACCTGCAGGGGGCGAGGTCGGTTGGCGTGATTGCCGAGCATCCCCAGACCGGCATCACCGAGATCGCGCGACCGGTTGGCGTGGTTTGCGCGGTCACGCCATCGACCAATCCAGGCGCAACGCCGGCCAACAAGATCATCAATGCGCTCAAGGGGCGCAATGCGGTCATCATTGCGCCATCACCCAAGGGCTGGAGCACCGCGCAAAGGCTGATCGAGTGCATCCATGCCGAATTCGACCGCATCCAGGCGCCACACGACCTGGTCCAGCTGTTGCCGTCCCCGATCGGCAAGGCGGCTACGCTGGAGCTGATGCGCCAGTGCGACCTGGTGGTCGCCACTGGCTCGCAGGCCAACGTGCGCGCGGCCTATGCCAGTGGTACGCCGGCGTTCGGGGTTGGTGCCGGCAATGTGGCGGGCATCGTTGACGAAACCGCCGACCTGGCGCAGGCGGCAGAGCGCATTACCCGCTCCAAGACCTTCGACAACGCCACCAGCTGCTCGTCCGAAAACAGCGTGGTGGTGGTGCAGTCAGTGCGCCAGCCGCTGGTGGAGGCATTGCAAGCCTGCGGCGCCGTGATGTTGTCGGCGCAACAGAAAGCCAGCCTGCAATCCCTGATGTGGCCGGACGGAAAACTCTCCAGCGCGGCCATCGGGCAGTCGGCTGCGGTGGTGGCAGCGCGCGCCGGCCTGGTAGATGTTGCGGCGCAAAATCCCTCGATGCTGCTGGTGGAGGAAGATGGCATTGGCGAGGCCCATCCGTTCTCTAGCGAGAAACTGTGCCCGGTGCTGGCGATTTATGCGGTGGCCGATTTCGAGCAGGCCATGGAACGGGTCGGGCAAATTTACGCCTATCAGGGTGCAGGCCATTCGGTGGGCCTGCACAGCCGCCGCCCCGAGCGCGCGCTGGCGCTGGGCCTGCATCTGCCGGTGTCCCGCGTCATCGTCGACCAGGCCCACTGCATCGCCACTGGCGGGAGTTTCGACAACGGTCTGCCGTTTTCGTTGTCGATGGGTTGCGGCACCTGGGGCAGGAACAATTTCTCCGACAACATGAACTACCGCCACTATCTCAACATCACCCGTATCTCACGGCCGATCGCGGAACAGGTTCCGACCGAGCAGGCCCTGTTTGGCGCCTACTTCGACAAATTCGGGCGCGCATGAGGGAGCAGCCCAGCACTGTCGCCGATCTGATGGCGAGCGCCGCTGCAACGCAGGGTGCACACGTGTACGCGTGCGACGCTGCCGGTGGCAACGCGGTCCGTTTCGCAGACCTGCAGCCGGCATGCGCATCAGTGCGGGCGATGCTGCACGGGCACGGCCTGTACCCCGGCGACACGGTGTCCGTCGTGTTGCCCAATGGGCTGATGACGCTGCAGCTGCTGCTGGGATGCATGGCGGGCGGATTCTGCGTCAATCCGGTCAACCTGCTGTCGCAACCGGAGCAGATGCGCTATGTGCTGGAACACAGCGATTGCCGCCTGGTGTTGGCCAATGCGGACTGGGCGCCGCGGATACGGGAGCAGCTCGCGCAGATCGCGCGCCCGATTGCGTTGCAGGTCGTCGAGGCCGATGCGCTGCAGATTCCCTTGCCACAGGCGCCAGCCGACGACGATGGGGACGGGAATAGGGCAGCGCCGTGCTCGCCACCCGAGCCCTGGATGCCCGCCGTGCTGATGTATACCTCCGGCACCACCGGCGTGCCCAAGGGCGTCGTGTTGTCCCATGCCAGTGTGGTTGCCAATGCGCGGGCGATCAGCGCCGAACACGGCCTCACCGCCCAGGACCGCGTGCTCGCGGTGTTGCCGCTCTACCATATCAACGCCTTCGTTGTGACGATGCTGGCGCCGTTGGCGCACGGTGGCAGCCTGGTGATGCCGGGGCGGTTCTCCGCCGCGCGGTTCTGGAGCCAGGCCATCGACGGCCATTGCACCTGGATCAACCTGGTGCCAACGATGGTGTCGTATCTGCTCGACGGTGAGGCAGTACCGGCGGCGGCGACCGGGGCGATCCGCTTTTGCCGCAGCGCATCGGCCGCGCTGCCGGTCGAGCATCTACAGGCGTTCGAGCAACGCTTCGGCATTGGCGTGATCGAGACCATGGGCCTGACCGAGACCGCTGCGCCGGCCTTTTCCAATCCGCTCGATGCCGCACAGCGCAAGGTCGGCGCGGTCGGGCGCGCCAGCGGCTGCGAGGCCCGGGTTGTCGATGCGGCGCTGGCGCCACTGCCCGATGGACAGACCGGCGAGATCGTGATCCGCGGGCCCAACGTGATGCTGGGCTATTACAAGAACGATATCGCCACCCGGGCCAGCTTCACACCCGATGGCTGGCTGCGCAGCGGCGACCTGGGCCACCGGGACGGCGACGGCTTCTTTTTCGTGACCGGCCGCATCAAGGAGCTGATCATCAAGGGTGGCGAGAACATTGCGCCACGCGAGATCGACGAGGTGCTGCTGCGGCATCCGGCTGTGCGCGACGCCGCAGCGGTCGGCATGCCCGATCGCCACTACGGCCAGGACATCCTGGCCTGCGTCGTGCTGCGCGACGGCCATGCCTGCGCCGAAGCAGAACTGCGTGCCTTTTGTGAGCAACAGCTGGGGCGGTTCAAGACGCCGCGCGAAATCCGGTTTGTGCTGGATCTGCCGCGCGGACCCTCTGGCAAGGTGCAACGGCTCAGGTTGCTGGACCTGCCGCGCTAGGCCCTGCTTGTCCGCACGGGGCGACAATGGCAATGGAATCGCTCTCCTGGTATTGGCTGGCGTTGGGCGCCGCGATCGTCTTCGCGGCCGGTATCGTGCGCGGTCTGTCCGGCTTCGGCTTCTCGGCCGTGTGCGTGGCCGGCCTGTCGCTGTTCGTGCCACCGGCACAGGTCGTGCCGCCGATCTTCATCCTGGAGGTATTTGCCAGCATCAGCATGTTGCGCGGCGCATTGCGCCATGTCGACTGGCGCTGGCTCAGCTGGTTGGCGTTGGGCAATGCGGTGTGCGTGCCGATGGGCGTGGCGCTGCTGGCGGTGGTGCCCGAAACGTTGCTGCGCCTGTTGATCGGCAGCCTGCTACTGGTGGCGGCAACCCTGTTGCGCAATGGCGTACGTTTCGCGCTGCAACCCACGGCTGGCGTGCGGCTGGTCACCGGCCTGGTATCGGGATTTGTCAATGGTGTGGCCGCCATCGGCGGCATCGTGGTTGCGCTGTTGCTGAGCACAGCGCAGGTGCCGGCCGCGACCCTGCGCGCAACCATGGTCATCCTGCTTTTGCTGGTCGATCTCTATGCGCTGGTCTGGGCCGGCGTGGTGCAGACCGGTGTCGCCAACGGACCGGCGCTGGTGGGCAGGGATACCTTGCGCAGCGCGCTGTGGATGACGCCACCGATGCTGCTTGGCATCTGGCTGGGAGGGAGGGCGTTTGCGGTAATGTCGGCCGAGCAGTTCCGCCGCCACGTGTTGAACCTGTTGATCCTGATCGCGTCGGCCAGCGTGCTGCGGGCCTTGTGGGCATTGGTGATGTTCTGAGGAAATAGTAAGCTTTGCTCAAAATCCATTCCCATGATCGCCGCCATGTACAACCCGTTGCCTCCCGTTCATTCTGTCGACGCCAGTCGTGCGCCGCTGCGGCGCGGGCTCACGGATCAGGTGGTGCAGGAACTGGGTAGCGACATCATTGCGTGCCGGCTGCTGCCAGGTGCCTTGCTGCCCACCGAGGCTGAACGATTGCCGTGCTTTGGCGTCAGCCGCACGGTGTTGCGCAAAGCGATCTTGGTGCTGGCCGCTAAGGGCCTGGTCGAGCTGCGCCACACCATCGAGCCGGCGCCAGCCCGGCTGGCCGCGCTGCGCGGATCGCTGGTCGATTTCACGCGCATGCGAGCGGCCTACCAGGCCTTGGAGCCGGCCGGCACGGATGTGCAGGCCTTCATGCCGAACCACACGGTTTCGCTGCCGCTGCACAAGGCCATCCTCGACGCGGTGCTGCAGCGCGTTGCGGACGCTGCATTGGCGGCGATGACGCGCCACCTCGACGACACGAAACGCCGGCGCGACCTGTTTGGCCGGCGCCTGCAAGAGCCGCCCAAGCGTCGCAAGGGCGCTGCGCGCGTGTCGGGCCCGAAGCGACAAACTACATGAAGCCTGCGACACCATGAAAATCATCGACCTCAAGACCCACGTACTCGTAACCCCGCTGGACGAACCTTTTGCCTTCTCGATGGGCTGGGTGCACCAGCGCAGCGCGGTGCTGGTGGAATGCATCACCGACGACGGCGTCATCGGCTGGGGCGAGTCGCTGTGCCACGGCCTGCAACCGCCGCAGATCGCAGCGGCCATCATCAACCACGCGCTCAAGCCGATCGTGCTCGGGCAGGATCCGTTCGACGTCGAGGTGTTATGGGAGCGCATGTACAACCTGACGCGACCGTTCGGGCAAAAGGGTGCGGTTCCGAATGCGATCAGCGGGGTGGATATCGCGATCTGGGACTGTCTGGGGCGCGCGCTCGGCAAGCCGGTGCACAAGCTGCTGGGCGGCGCGCACCGCACATCCGTGCAACCGTATGCCACCGGTTTCTATCGCCGCAAGGATGGGGTTTATCCCGCCGAAGCAGTGGACGAGGCGCGGCGCCACCTGGCCAACGGCTTCACCGCGATGAAGCTCAAGGTCGGGTTCGGTGTGGAGGAGGACATCGCCTACATCCATGCGGTGCGCGACGCCATCGGCCGCGGCCCCCGGCTGATGGTCGATGCGAACCATGCCTATAACGTCGGTGCAGCGCGCCGGATCCTCAAGGCCATCGAACCGGCCGACATCCACTGGTTCGAGGAGCCGATCTCGCCGGAAGACATCGACGGCTACCGCGAACTCAAGAACCTGACCAACATCTATCTGGCAGCGGGCGAGAACGAATTCACCAAGGTGGGATTTCGCGAATGGGTATCGCGCCGCGCGGTCGACATGCTGCAGCCCGACCTGTGTTCGGCCGGCGGGTTCACCGAATGCCGCAAGATCGCGGCGCTGGCGCAGGCCTGGCACATGCCGATCACGCCGCATGTGTGGGGCTCGGGCATCGGTCTGGCCGCGTCACTGCAGTTCCTGGCCACGCTGGCGCCCGCGCCAATGGCGCTGCACCCGATCGAGCCGATGCTGGAGTACGACCAGTCTGCGCATCCGTTCCGGCAGGATCTGGTTTTTGGGGCCATCGCGATGCAGCACGGGCGGGTGGCCATTCCGACTGCCCCGGGCATTGGCGTGGAGGTCAACCGCGCGGTGATCGAACGTTACGCGCAGCGCTGACATCCGCTTCACAGGCCTTCCCATGGAGGTTTTATCCGCGAACAGCCCCGATCACTGAAAAACCGACCCATCCTTCCCAATCGCGGCGAGAATGCCGCGCACACACTGCTTTTCGTTCCCAATCACATCCAAGGAGACTTCGCGTGAAACTGAAATCATTGCTCATCGGCCTGTCACTGGCCGCAGGTTTTGTCGGCTCATCCACTGCACAGGTGACGATGCGCAACAGCATCTCGATTGGCGAGAACTCGCACCAGGGCATCGGAATCGTCGTGTTTGCCAGGGAAGTGGAAAAGCGCACCAACGGGCGCTACAAAATCCAGAACTTCTATTCCGGCTCGCTGGGCGGTGAGCGCGAATCGATCGAGGCGGTTCAACTGGGTACGCAGGAGTTGACGCTGACATCGACCGGCCCGGTGCCGAACTTCGTGCCCGAAGCCAAGATCCTGGACATCCCGTTCCTGTTCCGCGACAAGGCGCATGCGCATGCCGTGCTCGACGGCCCGATTGGTGAAGAGATGCTCAAGCAGTTCGAGCCCAAGGGATTCAAGGCCCTGGCCTGGGCAGAGAACGGAGTGCGCCACATGACCAACAACAAGCGTACCGTGGTGGTTCCCGACGACCTCAAGGGCCTGAAGATGCGCACCATGGAGAACCCGATTCATATCGCAGCCTACAAGGGCTTTGGCATCGTGCCGACACCGATGGCGTTCCCGGAGGTGTTTACCGCGTTGCAGCAAGGCACCGTCGACGGACAGGAGAACCCGCTGTCGGTGATCATGGCGGCCAAGTTCGACCAGGTGCAAAAACACCTGAGCCTGACCGGTCATGTGTATTCGCCTGCCATCTGGCTGATGAACAAGGCCGCTTTCGACAAGCTCAGCGCCGCCGACAAGCAGGCCTTCCTCGACGCGGCCAAGGAGGGCACCAAAGCCAACCGCGCGCGGGTTGCCGAAGACGACGCCAAGGGCGTGACCGAGTTGCGCAGCAAGGGCATGACAGTGGTGGAGAACCTTGACAAGGCCAAGTTCGTGGCCCAGCTGGCGCCGGTGTATGCCGATTTCGAGAAGCAGTTCGGCAAGGCTGCGATCGACCGCATCCGCAACGTCAAGTAAGGTCAGCCATGGCCGCCTCCCGCCGTCCGATCGTGCCCGCGGACCGATTGCCTTGCTGCGCGTGCCTTTTCGGCGGAGGCGTCCCGTGAAGCCAGCCTTCCTGCGCTTCGAGTGGTACGCCACCGGCTTTGCAATGCTGACCGCCTGCGCGATGCTGGCGGTGGCAGCCGGACTGGGCATGTTCCAGATCGTCACCCGGTTCATCCTCGAGCAGCCTGCCGAGTGGACCGAGGTGCTGATCCGGTTCAGCCTGATCTGGATGGTGTTCATGGGGATTCCAATGGCGTTTCGCCAGGGCGCCATGGTCAGCGTCGACGTGATATACCGCTGGAGCCCGCCGCGGATCAAGCGCGTGCTCGACTGGGTCGTCTTCGTCGCTGCAATGACCTTGATTCTGGTGATCATCTGGTGGGGTTGGGACTATGCCAACCGCGGCAAGGTCCAGACGGTCATCGGGCTCGAGAGCGTCTCCATGTTCTGGGCCTACCTGGCGCTGCCGGTAGGCGGCGTGTTCTGCATCATCGGGCTGATCGGCAACCTGCTCGATCCACAGCGCCATGAGTTGGAGACGGCGCAATGAGCCGCCGGGCCGCTCCCAAGGCGCATGCCGCAGCGCGCTGCGCGGAGGCTTCCAAATGAGTTTTGTCATGATCTCCACGATGGTGCTGTGCTTTGCGCTGTCGGTCTCGGTGGCGGTGTCCATCGGCCTGTCCGCGATCGCGGGCATGCAGATGAACAATGCCCCCATGCTGATCTCGGTCAAGGAGATGTTCAACGCACTGAACAAGTTTCCACTGGCCGCGATTCCGTTCTTCATCCTGGCCGGCAACATCATGGAAACCGGCGGCATTTCGCGCCGCCTGGTCGAGTTCGCCAAGAGCATCGTGGGCGGCGTGCAGGGTGGCTTGCCGATGACTTGCGTGCTGACCTGCATGATCTTCGCAGCGGTGTCGGGATCGTCCGTGGCTACGACCTTTGCCATTGGCGCGATCCTGATCCCGGCGTTGATCAAGCACGGTTATCCCACTGCTTATGCCGCGGCGCTGCAAGCCACCAGCGCGGAACTGGGCGTGATCATCCCGCCATCGATCCCGATGATACTTTTCGGTGTTGCCGCCGAGGTCTCGATCGGCGAACTGTTCATCGCCGGCTTCGGGCCCGGGATCTTTATCGGCTTGTCACTGATGTTGTTCGTTTACCTGTATGCCAAGTACAAGGGATGGGGCAAGAACGACGGTGACGGGCGCCTGGGCGTGCTCAAGGCCACCTGGCAGGCGGGTTTTGCATTGTTCATGCCGGTCATCATCCTGGGCGGCATCTATGGCGGCATCTTCACGCCGACCGAGGCATCGGCGGTGGCGGTGTTCTACGCGCTGATCGTCGGCGGCCTGGTCTACCGCGAGATAAGCCTGGCCGACCTGGGCCGCATCCTGAAAAAATCGGTGATGTCCAGCGCGGTGATCATGTTCATCATTGCCAATGCCGGGCTGTTTGCGTTCCTGATCACCCGTGCCGGCGTGCCGGATGCGATCGGGCGCTGGCTCGAACAGGTGCTGCAAACGCCGGCCATGTTCCTGCTGGGCATCAACGCGGCGCTGTTCCTGATCGGCATGTTCATCGAGACCAGCGCCGCCATCATTGTGCTGGCGCCGATCCTGGTGCCAGTGGCAATTCACTTCGGCATCGACCCGATCCACTTCGGCCTGGTGATGGTCGTGAACCTGGCGCTGGGCATGATCACGCCACCGTTTGGCGTGAACCTGTTCGCCGCGTGTACCGTGGCCAAAATTTCACTCGACCGCATCGTCGTGCACCTCGTACCGTTTGTACTGGTGATCCTGGCCTGCCTGATGGTGATCACCTATGTGCCGGTCCTGTCGCTGGGGCTGCGCGATCTGGTGTATGCGCGCTAGCCGTTCGCGTCATTTCTGGCTGGCGCTTTTGCGCGCCGCAGGCGCCTGGCCTCAGCGCAGTCGCCCGTAGTGCGTCATCACGCCCAGCAACTGTGCATGGTCGATCGCCCTGCAGATGCCCGCATCCGGACCCATCTGCGGCGCATCCTCGGCCGCCAGTAGCGCGTTGATGACCGCTTCCTCGGTGCTTTCCACCGCGCCCAGGTAGACCGCATCACAGGCGCTGTCGTTGATGTGCTCCATCTGCAGGTGCGACGGCGAGAACTGCGGCAGCGGTCGGGCATTGGCGGTGCTGAAGGCCAGGAAGATGTCGCCCGATGAATTGCCGCCGAAAGTGCCATTGCGCGCGAACCCGAGCGCGGCGCGGCGCGCCAGGCGTTGCAGCTGGTGCGGCAGCATCGGTGCGTCGGTGGCCAGGATGATGATGATCGAGCCGAGTTCCTGCGCCGTCCTGCCGCCCAGTGGCATGTGCTGGCCCACTGGCACGCCGAGCACGGTGAACACCGTGCGCTGGCCATGGTTGGCCTGTACGAGTGCCGCCACGGTGTAGGGCTTCCCATCGATGGCGATGGCGCGTGACGAGGTGCCCGTGCCGCCCTTGAACTGGTAGCAGCGCATGCCGTTGCCGCCGCCGACATTGCCCTCGGCGACCGGGCCGCTATGGGCGTTGTCCATCGCGGCCAGCGCATCGGCTTCGGTGACATGCAGTCCGTCGATGTCGTTGAAGTCGCCGTCGTAGGTTTCGGCCACTACGGGCATGGCCCAGATATGCTGGCCCGGCCAGACCGACTTGTATTGCCGGATGGTCCAGCGCACGGCGGCGTGGTGCACCATGCCCACGCTGTGGGTGTTGGTGATACACACCGGCCCGAAAAAATAGCCCGCGTCCTCGATCCAGTGGGTGCCGGTCATCTCACCGTTGCCATTGAACCGGTGGATGCCGGCCCACACCGGCTGCGGCTCGGGATGGTAGCCGCGCGGCAATACGGCAGTCACGCCGGTCTTGATCGTTTTTCCGTCGCTGCTGCGGCCGTCCAGCGTGCGGTATCCGACCAGCACACCTGGTACATCCGTGATGGCGTTGAACGGGCCGGTGTGGCCTGGAAATGGCAGGCCGAGCGCTCGGCCCCGTGGTTTGGCCATGGTGATCAAGCCTCGATGGTGAACGTCAGCCCTGCACGGGCCTGCAGCCGTCGCACGAGCGCAAGCCCCATTGCGGCGCCTGGGGTCCAGACGCCGCCGGCGGCCTTGCGGCGGTCGATGTCCTGCAGCAGGCACAACGCGCTTTCGCTGATCATCTTGGACGTAGATCCGTAGCCGGGGTCGCGGTCGCCGGTGACGCGGGCACGCAACGTCTGGCCGTCGGCCGACTGGCCCATGAAGAGCAGCTCATAGCGCCCGGTCCTGCGCTGGTTCGCGTTCGGTCCGCTGCCCGGCTTGGGCAATACGAAGCGCTGCAGCAGCGCGCGTGCCGGCGCGAAGCCGAGCATCAGGTTCTGTATTCCGTTCGCACCCGCCATGAGCCGTGCGCGCGCTTCACCGCCTGCGCCTTGGCCGGTGAGCATGCGCTCGTCGTAGACGAAGTCGCGCCCCCAGGGGTGACCGCGCAGCAGGTTCGTTCGGTGCACGTTCTTGGTGTTGATCGGCGCCATCATGAAGGGCGCTGTCCAGCCGCCGGCAATGCCGTCGTACAGGGCCGCATCGCTGTCGGGTTGCTGCGGGCCGCAAAAGCCCGGCGTGAGTGCGAAGGGGTCGGCCATCGTGCGCGCTACTGCGGGGTTGCGTTGCATTTGCTCGAACGTCGCCATGGCACTGGCGATCGTGCCTCCGGACGGCCCTCCCTTGATCACGCGTACGCGGCCGCGCACATGCTTGAGTGGCACGCCAAAGCGCCGCATCGACTGGTCCTGCAAGAAAACGACGCCAAGGTCGAATGGAATCGAATCGAAGCCACACGAGAATACGACGCGCGCGCCGCTCGCCGCAGCCGGGGCCTGCAGCTGCCCAATCATGTCCGCCATCCAGGCCGGCTCGCCGCACAGGTCGACGTAGTCGGTGCCTGCCGCAGCGCAGGCGCGTACCAGCGCCTCGCCATGGCGCTGGTACGGTCCGACGGTGGTGATTACAGCGCGCGTGCGCGCCACCAGCGCGGCCAGCGCGCCAGCGTCCGCCGCGTCGGCGCTCAGCAGCGGCAGCGCCGGGTCGGCGCCGATCGCGTCGCGCACCGCCGCCAGCCGCACTGCATCACGGCCGGCCAGCGCCCAGCACAGGCCCTTGTCGGCGCCGTAGCTGGACTGCAGGTATTGGGCAACGAGGCGACCGGTGAAGCCGGTGGCGCCAAAGACGATGAGGTCAAGAGCTTGGTTCATGGGCCATCTTCGCATGCCGGGAAAGACTGGTCAGTCCCGTTGATCGGTTGGTCAAAGCAGGCAAGGTGGTCGAATCGCCGGTTCGCGATTTCCCGCGCGCTCCGGCACAGGATTGCCGATGGGGCGCTGCCATTGTCCGGTGGTGCAAGCCGGCGAAACTCCCGTCGGGCTCACATCCGGCGTGTAATGCGGGCCCCCAGTCCGAGCAGCTTTTCTTCGATGCGCTCATAGCCGCGCTCGATCATGTTGGCGTTTTGCACCGTGGACGTACCCTGCGCGCACAGGGCCGCGCCCAGCAGCGCCATGCCGGCGCGGATGTCGGGCGAGGCGAGCGTGGTGGCCCTGAGCCTGGAGCGCCCGCTGATCAGCACCCGGTGCGGGTCACAGATGACCGCGTTGGCGCCCATGCTGATCAGGCGGTCGACAAAATACAGACGCGATTCGAACATCTTCTCGAAGAACAGCACATTGCCCGTCACCTGCGTGGCCAGCGTGATCATGCAGCTCATCTGGTCGGTCGCAAACTGGGGCCATGGGCCGTCGCCGATCACCGGGATGGATCCGTCGTGGTCGGGCGTGACGCGCATTTCCTGGTTGCCGGCCAACGTGATGTGGTCCTTGTACAACTCGATCCTGACCCCGAGCATGCCGAACACCCGCCGGCACATCCAGTAGGAATGCACGTCGGTGCCCTCCACCGTGATCGCGCCGCCGGTGGCGGCCGCCAGCGCCAGGTAGGACGCGGCCTCCACGTGGTCGTGGCACACCCGGTGCGTCGTGCCATGCAGCGAGGCCACGCCCTCGATCGTGAGCAAGTTGGTGCCGATGCCGCTGATCCTGGCGCCCATGGCGTTGAGCATGTGGGCCAGGTCCTGCACGTGCGGCTCACAGGCGGCGTTGCGCATGAGGGTCTGGCCGTTGCTCACCACGGCCGCCATCAGGATGTGCTCGGTGCCGGTCACGGACGGTTCATCAAAGAACATCTCCGTGCCCGCAAGTGGCGCCGGCATCACAAAGCCGTAGCTGCCGTTGAGGGTGACCTTGGCCCCCAGCTTTTGCAGACCATAGAAATGGGTGTCAAGCCGGCGCCGGCCGATCACGTCACCACCGGGCGGATACACCGTTGCCTTGCCCAGGCGGTGCAGCAGGGGTCCAACGCACATGATGGAGGTGCGCACCTTGTTGCACAGCGCGCGGCTGATTTCGCTGCTCTTCAAGCTGGCCACCTGGATGCTGACTCGCTCGCCGCTGCGCTCCACCGTGCCGCCGATCTCGGTGATGAGTTCGAGCATGTGGCGCACATCGATGATGTCGGGCACATTCTCCAGCACCACCTCCTGATCGGTCAGGATGCAGGCCGCGATCATGGGCAAGATGGCGTTTTTGTTGCCCGAGGCGCGCACGGTGCCGCGCAGCGCGACCCCGCCGTCAATTTCGAAAGTGGACATCTTTTCTCTTCTTCAGGGATTTGGCGTGTTGATCGAATGGAATTGCGGATTGTGTTCCTGCAGGTAGAGATGGCAGGCCACAACCTTGCTGCGCACGAATTCCGGCACCCGGCGGTGCACCAGTGCCGGGGCGCCGTCCTGGCAGCGCGGCATGGCCTGCGGGCAGCGAGCGGCGAAGGCACATCCCGTGGGCGGGTTGGCCGGGTCGGGGAGCTCGGACCCGGTGACTTCGGTCTGCGCATCGCGGTGCGCAGCGCCGGCAACCCGGTTGCGGCTGGGAACGGAGGACAGCAGCAGCCGCGTATAGGGGTGCGCCGGCTGCTCGAAGATGTCGCCCGCAGCGCCCATCTCGACGATGCTGCCGAAATACATCACGGCCACGTCGTCGCTGATGTGCCGCACCACCGACAGGTCATGGGAGATGAAGATCATCGCCATGTCGTGCCGGCGGCGCAGTTTCATCAACAGGTTCAGGATCTGCGACTGGATCGACACGTCGAGCGCCGACACCGGCTCGTCGGCCAGCAGCAGGCGCGGCTCCAGCGCCAGCGCGCGCCCGATCGCGATGCGCTGGCGCTGCCCGCCGGAAAACTCGTGCGGGTATTTGTCGGCGTCGCTGCGCGCCAGGCCCACGGTGGCCAGCAGTTCGTGCACGCGCTGCATGCGCTGCGCACGGCTTTTGTCGGCCCAGTGGATGTCCAGCGGCTCGCGCACCACCTGGCCGACGCTGTGTTTCGGGTTCAGCGAGGAGAACGGATCCTGGAACACCATTTGCATCTTGCGCCGGTGTTCGCGCAGCGGCCTCGCGCCGGACGAGATCCAGTCCAGCCCATCGAAGATGACGGTGCCGGCGCTGGCATCTTGCAGCCGCATCAGGGTGCGGCCCAGCGTCGACTTGCCGCATCCGGACTCGCCGACGATACCCAGCGTGCGGCTGCCGTGCAGGTCGAAGCTCACCGCGTTGAGCGCCTTGAACGGCTTGTTGCCCGCCAGCACATAGTGCTTGCTCAGGCCCGTCACGCGCAGCAGGGGTGCTGGGGAGGAGGAGGGTGGCATAGTGTCAGGCGGCATCGGCATACCAGCAAGCGGCCTGCTCGTCGGGCCTGCCACCGAGCGCGAGCAGGGGTGCGGCATGCTCGCAGCGTGCGTCGGCCCGCGGGCAGCGCGATGCAAACAGGCAGTTGTCGGCACGCGCGCCCAGTGGCGGGACGGCGCCCGCGATCGTGGGCAGCATGCTGCCCGGTGTATGCCGGGCCGGCGCGGTCTGCAGCAGGGCACGGGTGTAGGGATGGGCGGGATGTGCGAACAAGGCATCCACACTGCGCTTCTCGGCCACCCGGCCCGCGTACATCACGGCCACCGTATCGCAGTGGTCGGCCACCAGCGCCAGATCGTGCGTGATCAGCAGCATGGCCATGTTGAATTCGCGCCGCAAGTCGCTCAGCAACCGCAGAATCTGCGCCTGCACCGTGACATCCAGTGCGGTGGTCGGTTCGTCGGCGATCAGCAGCTTGGGCTGGCAGGCCAGTGCCATGGCGATCATCACGCGCTGGCGCTGCCCGCCGGACAACTCATGCGCATAGGCCTGCGCCCGCTTGGCCGCTGCCGCGATGCCGACAAGATCCAGCAGGCGCACCACCTGCAGTGCCGCGGCCCGCGCATCCATGCCGCGGTGCAGGCGCAGGCCCTCGGCGACCTGGTCACCCACCGTCAGCACCGGGTTCAAGCTGGTCATCGGCTCCTGGAAGATCATCGCAATCTGGCTGCCGCGCAAGCCGCGCATGCGTTTTTCCGACTGGGCCAGCAGGTCTTGCCCACCGAACAGGATGCGGCCGCCGGCGTAGATCGTCTGTGCGCGTGGCAGCAGACGCATGATGGCCAGCGCAGTCACACTCTTGCCACAGCCCGATTCTCCCACCAGGCCCAGCGTCTTGCCAGCCTCCAGCTGCACCGACACCCGGTCCAGCACTGTGTGGGTGCCACGCGCGGTGCGCAGGCACACGCTCAGGTCCTGGATGTCCAGCAACGGAGTCTGTGGGTTGTACATTTATGAAATGATGACTCGGCCGAGCCCGGAACTGAAGTTGGCGCCACGCATCGAGGCGGCCATCGCTGATGTTACCCCGGGCGTTGTGCTGCGTGCCTGCGCCGGCGGCGCGCCGGTGTGTGACCTGCGGGTCGGCGACACCAGTTCCTACTACGACCTGGCCTCGCTGACCAAGATCGTTTTCACCCAGCAGGCGTTGATGCAGGCCTTCGACCAGGGTTTGTGGACGCTGGACACCACCGTGGGCGACATCCTGCCCGACTTCGGGCATCCGCACATCCGCATCACCGAGTTGCTGACACATACCTCGGGCATCGCATGGTGGATGCCTTTCTACGAGACGGTGGACCGCAGCCAGACCTGGCAGGAACGGCGCCAATGGCTGTATGCGCAGTTGCAGTCGGCACCGTTCACGCGCACCGGCCAGGCCGTGTATTCCGACCTGGGCTTCATGCTGCTGGGCTTCGTGCTGGAGGGCCTGCACCGCAAGAACCTGCTGCAGGTCTGGCAAGGCCTGCATGCCCGCACCTACCCGGGCAGCAGCCTGGCCTTCCATGTCGACAACCATCCACTGCAACCGGCGGAGCAATATGCCGCCACGGAGCAGTGCTCCTGGCGCCATCTGCGCCTGCAGGGACAGGTGCACGACGACAACACCTGGGCGCTCGGCGGCATATCCACACACGCGGGGTTATTCGGCAGCATCGACGACCTGGCGGCCTACGGGCTGCAACTGCGGGCCCAGCTGCGTGCGCTGGATGGCGCTCATGTGCGCCAGGCGACTGCGCAGCTGTTCGCGCAACGTGCCATTGCGCCGCAGGCCGGCGATTGGGCATTGGGTTTCATGTTGCCTTCGGCGCAGGGCGCCAGTTGCGGCAAGTACTTTTCGCCGCGCTCCATCGGCCACACCGGCTTCACCGGCACCTCCCTGTGGTACGACCCCGAGCGCGACCTGCTGATTGCGCTCCTGAGCAACCGCGTCCATGCTGGCCGCGACAACAAGGCTTTCCTGGCGCTGCGACCGCAGATCCACGACTGGGTGGTGGAGGCGTTGTGAGCAGCCCGTCGAGTCGTATCGCGATGGATATCACCAAACTGAGCGACGAAGCGCAGGAGCGCGACTGTGCCGCCCTGATGGCCGCATCCGACCCCTGGCGCACGCTGGGTCAGGACCACGAGTCGCTGCTGCGTACGGTGCGCCTGCCCGGGCGCGAGCGTTATGTGGCGCATGTCGACGGGCGTTTTGCGGGTTTCCTGCTACTCAACCTGCAGGGCACCTTCGCCGGCTACATCCAGACCATCGGTCTGGCGCCGCAATTCCGCGGCCAAGGCCATGGCACGCAACTGCTGGCCTTTGCCGAACGGCGCATCCTGCGCGAGCACCAGAACGTGTTCCTGTGCGTGTCGTCGTTCAACCAGGCCGGCAGGCGCTTCTACGCGCGGCTGGGCTACAGCGAGGTGGGTGAACTGACCGACTTTCTGGTCGCCGGGCACTCGGAATTTTTGCTGCGCAAGACCATCGGGCCCTTGAGCGCGCGCTAGCGCTGTTGGGCCGGGCCCGGCTCGTGGCTGGTGCTAAGATTGTTTCGCTCCTGACTGTCTGCGGCCACGGGCGGCCATTTCGACTCCGTCTTGCACAGGCCCTGCAGCGCCACATCACAAGGAATTTCCGAATGACCCCCAATGCTTCCACCGCTTCCCGCCCGCTGGGCCTGCGCCTTGTCGCGCAGGTCGCCGGCCTCGCATTCGCCGGCCTGGCCAGCGCACAGGTGCTGGAGATTGCCGCCGATGGGTCGCCCGCCGGACTCGACCCGCATGTGGTGCCCGCCTTCAACACGGTGCTGATCAACAAGAACATTTACGAAGGCCTGACCGCCATCGACAAGGACCTCAAGATCGTGCCCTCGCTGGCGACGTCCTGGACCATTTCCAAGGACGGCCTGAGTTACCGCTTCAAGCTCAAGCCCGGTGTCAAGTTCCACAGTGGCAAGCCGATGGGCGCGGCCGACGTGGTGGCCTCGCTCTTGCGCGTGCGTGACACCAAGACCGGCTCGCCCTACGCCGCCCGCCTGTCGATGGTCAAGGAGATCGTGGCCGACAAGGGCGACGTCGTCATCAACCTGAACACGCCCTCGCTGCCGCTGGTGGGCCAACTCGAGGCCCTCGCGATCGTACCGGCCGAGTCCCTGGCCAACGCAGCCGACCTGCAAAAGGTGCCGGTGGGAACCGGGCCGTTCAAGTTCGACAAGTGGGTGACCGATGCCCATGTCAGCCTGGTCAAGAACCCCGATTACCATGTGGCCGGGCTACCCAAGCTGGCCGGGCTCAAGTTCAATATCGTGCCGGAGGCCAGCACGCGCCAGGCCGGCATGGCCAGTGGCGCCTACCAGTTCTTCCCCTCGGTCGATGCGGTCACCGTCAACGCGTTGGCGCGCATCCCCGGCGTGGTGACAACCAAGGTGCCGGACCTGGGCTACAGCCTGGTCGGCATGAACGTCAGCAAACCTCCGTTCGACAACCCGAAGGTGCGCGAGGCGCTCAACTACGCGTTGAACCGCCATGAGATCGTGCGTGGCGTCTACCTCGGCCGCGCGTCGATCGCAGCGCCGCTGCCGGCGGTGCTGACCGAGTGGGCGGTGCCTTATACCGATTTGCCGTGTTACCAGTCCAACCCCGACAAGGCCCGCGCCCTGCTCAAGGAGGCCGGTGTGACCACGCCGTTGGCCATCACCATCAACGTATTGCCCAACCCGGTGGCCAGGGACACGGCCGAGATCGTGCAGGCCCAGCTGGACAAAGGCGGCTTCAAGGTCACACTGCTGGCGCAGGAGATCGGCAAGTTCGTGGCCGATTGGCGCGCTTCGAACTTCACCGCCTTCGTATCGCTCAACGGTGGTGGCGTGGATCCCGATGATTATTTTTATCGCACCTTCTACACCGGCTCGTCCACCAACGTCTTCAAATACGCCAACGCCGATCTCGACAAGCAACTCGATGCCGGCCGCGCCGCCACCAACAAGGTTGAGCGCAAGAAGATCTACGACGGCGTGCAAAAGACCCTGGCCTGCCAGGGCCCGATCGCATTCCTGGCCAACGGCGACCTGTTCACCGCCATGCGCTCCAACGTGAAGGACTTCGCCCCGATCAGCACGCGTTCGCTGTTCTACCTGCGCCAGACCACGCTGGAAAAATAGGGCAAAGAAGAAGGCGCCGAGTGCAGGACCGGCACGGCGTCGCGCACGGCGCCATCGCAATGCAACGGGGCCTGAAGTGAAACTGCCCCCACACGCACTGCGTTCGCTGCCCTCCGAGGGGACTGTCAGTACCTTCGGAACGGCCGGGCGGTACTGAAATGAAACTTGCGTCCATAACGCGCGATTGCCGTCATCAGGGGATTGCATGGACCGCTGTCGGCCTTGCGCGGATGATCGTGCTTGGCCTGTTGTTGTGCGTTGACGTTGGCGCGCGTCGCGGCAGGCGGAAGCCGGCGCGGGCTCATGGTGGGGCAGTCGGCGCGTTCAGCGCCCGACCGCCACAGTGAAGCGCAGCGCGTTGGCCTCGCAAGCCTTCACAGCCCGAGCGCGACAATGCTGCGAGCGCACAACGCCGGCTCAATCCCGTCAACGTTCGTCCGCACCGGGCCGAAGACGGACATCCGCGCCGCATACAGGTTTCGTGCGTCGTGAGTCGCGCCCAACGCGGTGGAACAACTGACATGGCCAAGCTGATTTTCCGGCGTCTGCTCGACCTGGCCGGTGTACTGCTGGGCGTTTCGGTACTGGTGTTCCTGATGATTCGGCTCATCCCTGGTGACGCCGCCCAGGTGATGCTGGGCGCCAGCGGCGACGCGAGCGAGGTGCAGGTGCAGCAATTGCGCGAGAAGCTGGGCCTGAACGACGCGCTGCCGGTGCAGTACGGCCGCTGGATCGGTGCCATGGTGCACGGCGACTTCGGCACCAGCATCTGGACCGGCAAGCCGGTGATCGAGGACATCGGCCAGCGCATTGGCGTCACCGCCGAGCTCACCTTCCTGTCGCTGTTGCTGGCCGTGCTGTTCTCCATCCCGGCCGGCGCGCTGATGGCCTATTTCCGCGGCAGTTTCTCCGATGTGCTGATGCGTCTGATCACGATAACCGGTGTCACCATGCCGGGTTTCTGGCTCGGAGCACTGCTGATCTTTGGCTGGGCGGCCTGGTTTCCCAATTGGCAGACGCTGGGTTCGATCCCGCCGCTTTTGGACGACCCCTGGGCCCATCTGCAACGCATCTTCCTGCCCACGCTGACCTGCGCGCTGCCGGTGATCGCCTCGCTGGCGCGCATCATGCGCTCGGCCATGATCGACGCGCTGGGGCAGGACTACATCCGCACCGCGCGCTCCAAGGGCCTGGGCGAGTGGACGGTGACCTTCAAGCACGCGCTGCGCAATTCGCTCATTCCGTATGTGACGGCGCTGGGCATCATGGCCGGCTACCTGTTCAGCGGCGCAATCGTGGTGGAACAGGTGTTTGCCATTCCGGGGCTGGGCCGGCTCATGCTCGGCGCCATCGCCGATCGCAACTACCCGCTGATCCAGACCTCGATCCTGCTGGTGACCTGTGGTTTCGTGGTGATCAACGCCATCATCGACCTGCTGTACCGCGTCATCGACAAGCGCGCCGGGACGCCAGCATGATGCGGCGCTGGCTCGACAACGTCGGACGCGACTTCGTGCGCAATCCCATCCTCATGCTCGCCCTGACCCTGGTGCTGGCGCAGGTGCTGGTGTCGGTGTTCGCCCACGTGATCGCACCGTATGACCCGGTGGCGCAGGCGGTCGAGGCGCGCATGGCGCCGCCCAGCGGTGAATTCCTGCTCGGCACCGACAAGCTCGGGCGCGACGTGTTGTCGCGCATCATCCATGGCTATCGCTCGTCGCTGGGCATCGCGTTCTCGGCTGTGTTCATGGCGTTGCTGGTGGGCGGCAGCCTGGGTATCTGGGCCGGCTACAAAGGCGGCTGGATCGACCGTGTCGTGATGCGCCTTGCCGATGTGCTGTTCGCCTTTCCGATTATCCTGCTGGCGATCGGCGTGATCGCCATCCTGGGCACCAACACCGCCTCCACGGTGGTCGCGATCGCGGTGGTGTATGCACCCATTTTTGCCCGGCTGATGCGCGCGCCGACCCTGGTCCTGCGCAGTGCCGACTATGTGCACGCTGCGCGCAGTTTCGGCGCTGGCGACCTGCGCATCATCGTGCACCACATCATGCCCAACCTGATGAGCGTCATCCTGGTGCAGGCCAGCCTGTCCCTGTCGAGCGCCATCTTGCTGGAGGCCAGCCTGTCCTTCCTGGGCATCGGCGCCCAGCCGCCGGCGCCTTCGCTGGGGCGTATGTTGTCGGAGGGGCGCGACTACATGTTCATGGCGCCCTGGGCAAGCCTGTTTTCCGGTCTCGCGATCCTGCTAGCCTCGCTCGGCTTCAATCTGCTGGGTGACGGGTTGCGCGACCGGCTGGACCCGCGTTTGCGCGGGATCGACTGAGGATCAAGGATCCGCACTGCGCGGGAAAGGGACCTATGGCGACGGAGACTCTTGGCGGTGCCATGTCGGGCACCAACCCGGACGGTGTGGACGTTGTCGCGGCAGCCGTCCAGGGCAGTGCCGACAAACTGTCGGGCGCTACCGCAGAGATGGATCACGAGCAACAGATACTGGACTGCTGGCACCAGAACGCCGAGCCATGGGTGGAGGCCATCCGCAACCAGGAGATCTCCAGCCGGGTGCTGGCCACCAACCATGCCATCGAGTCGGCGATCGTGGCCACGCAGCCTGGCAGCGTGATCGACGTGGGCTGCGGTGAAGGTTGGCTGGTGCGCCGCCTGCTGGGGCGCGCCATCGCGGCGCGCGGGCTGGACGTGGTGCCGGCGCTGGTGGCGTCGGCGACCAGGCAGGGCGGCGAGTTTGCCGTGGCCAGCTACGACGACATCGCCCGCGGCGCCGTGGATTGGCGCGCCGACACCGTCAGCTGCAATTTCGCGCTGATCGGCAAGGAGTCGACCGAACAGCTGTTACGGGGCGTCGTCGCGTTGCTGAACCCGGGCGGGCATTTCATCGTGCAGACCCTGCACCCGGTCCAGGCCTGCGGCACGCAAGCCTACGAAGACGGCTGGCGCCAAGGATCATGGGACGGATTCAACCAGCGCTTCGTCCATGCCGCGCCCTGGTATTTCCGCACGCTGAAGTGCTGGCGCGCGCTGTTCGTGGCGTGCGGGCTGCGGCTGCAGAGCGAACACTGGCCGATCCATCCGCACACTGGGCGGCCGGCGTCGGTGGTATTTTGCGCGCAGCCAGAAGGCAGCCAGCGCACCTAGGGGCCGGACCTCGGCGCGAGCGGCGCCCGGCCGTCGTTGGTGATCGACCGTCAGCCGTCGTTCAATGCCCGGCGCACACTGCCGTCGCACTGCACCAGCAGGTCCTGCGCGGATGGCACATCGAGACCGAGCTTCAACGCCACGATGGCGGTCTTGATCTGGAACGCACAGGCCTCGAGCACCGCGAGTGCCGCTTCTTCACTGCTGCCGCTGGCCCGCATCGTGAGGTCGATGGCGCGGCTGCGCAGCTTGCTGTTGGTGGCACGCAGGTCCACCATCAGGTTGCCGTAGACCTTGTGCAGGCCCACCATCACTGCACTGGAGAAGCTGTTGAGCGCGATCTTCTGCGCGGTACCGGCTTTCAGGCGTGTGCTGCCGGAGATCACCTCGGGTCCGGTGTCCAGCGTGATGCCGATCTCGGCCGCGTTTGCGACCGCACTGTCGGGGTTGTTTGCCATCCCGATGGTCAACGCGCCAGCCGCGCGGCCACAGCGCAGGGCACCCAGCACGTACGGAGTACTGCCGGACGCGGCCACGCCCAGCACCACGTCATTGGCGCCCGGCGTCACGGCCAGCAGATCGGCCGCACCTTGGGGCTCGTCGTCCTCCGCCCCCTCGACGGCCAAGGTCACGGCGCGCATGCCACCGGCCAGCAGCGCGATGGCGCGTTCCGGCGGCCAGGAGAACGTGGGCCAAAGCTCTACCGCGTCCTGCAGGCCCAGGCGGCCAGACGTACCCGCGCCCACATAGATCAGCCGCCCCCCGGCGGCCAGGCGCGGGACGGCGGCCCGCACCGCCGCCGCGAGCGGCAACCGGCTGGCGCGCACGGCCTCGACCGCCTGCAGCTGGTCGTCCACCAGCGCATCGACGAGCTGCTCGGGCTGGTACAGGTCCAGGTCGGTGTGCAGCAGGCTCGGGGATTCCGTGTTGCGGGTCATCTGCGCGCACTTTAGCTGATCCTTGGCTGCGGCAGTGCGATCGAGGAGCCCCTGCATGCCCGTGCCGCTTTGGCGGCTGCGGGCGCGTCTGCATGCGCCAGCTGAATCTGCGCACCATCAAACCTTGCAACGACAGTCGATGCGGGCGGCGCAGCCGATGCGCTCGTTTCGCAGGCCGCCGCGGATGTCGACGATGTGCGCGGTGTCGCCAGGCGCTCGCGGCAGGCAGCGAACTTCGGTGTAACCCACAGTCTGCAGCCGGCCGAAACCTTGCGTTTCGCCAACGACCCCGATACGCTGCCGCTGCTGGTGCAGCCTGCCAAGGAGATCCAAACCCGCGCGTTGTGTGCGCTATCGCACAGACATTGCATACCCGCTGCGCGCACGCTGCGATCAGCTGACAATCGCGCCTGTTCAAGCTGCCGAAACCCGGCAGCAACGTCAAAGTCCGACGGACCTGTTGCGCGTGCGGTGAGCGCACTCAGGAAGAGGTACCAATGAACCACATGCAAGCTCGACCGCGGGCAATCGGCGGGCCCCGCCCCGGGCGCTCTGCCGGCCCGCAACGTCCAGGTGACCCATGTCGAGCCCATTGACGAGGCCGGGCGTCGCCGTTGGACGCGAGGCAGCCCCCAGGCTGCAGTCCGCGCGAACCGAGCCATCCTGTGATGACGCTCCCTTGACGAATGCAGAGTTGGTGCAACTGCGCATTCGCGTGATCGCGCTGGAGAACCTGGTCATCGCGCTGCTGGCCGAGGCACCAGACCGACAGCTGGTGCTGGCGCAAGGGATGGCGACCTACATCTCACCGCGAACAGGCTGCACGCCACATCCGGTGACGCTGCGAGCGGCCGATCTGATGCTCAGCCTGGTCGACCGCGCCGACCGGTATGCCCGTCCGCAGCCGCCTTGATCTGTGCGGTGCACATCTTCCCTTTCTACCGCGTCGACCCGGATGCCGATGCCAGGCCTCGCATGCCTGCCGGCGATCCGCGACCTGTTTGTCGACTTGACCGGCTTCGTCAAGCAGTACCACTCGATCAAACCCTGGCTGATCAATGACGATCCGGCGCCGGAGCGCGAGCGGCTTTAGACGCCCGAGGCGCGCGATGAACTGATGGTCCGGCGCAGTGTGTGAGGGCCACGCCCCGGATCACGGTGTCGCGCGGTAGCTTGTGTACGCTGGCGCACAGACGCAAGGTGTCGGCCAGAGCAGCATCAACCCATGTGTCCAATGCCCTCCCACCGCATTCTCCGCCGGCCAGTCCGATGACGCCGCGTCCATGACAGCGTACCAGGGATTCAGGATTTTCAGCCATGTCGTGCTTGCCATGATGCTGGCCGGCATCGCCTACGCCGGCACCATCGCGATAGTCTACTGGACCGGCATCAGCGTCTGACGCTGACGATCGAACCATGAACAAGCGACAGGCGAGGCTTTTCGCGATCGGTTCGACCGTGGTGGCTGCGTTGGCCTTTCTGGGCCTGACGATCGACAGTCACCGGCAATTCCCCAAACTCACCAATGCACAGAACATCACGCCGGAGGTGACCCATGGCAAGGATGTGTGGCACAAGAACAACTGCATCAACTGCCACACGCTGTTCGGCGAAGGCGCTTATTACGCGCCCGACCTGACCAAGATCGCGCAGCATCGTGGCGCCGCGTATCTTCAGGCCTACCTGAAGGATCCGTCAAAGTTCTACGACGAGCAGCGTCACCGGCGGCTCATGCCCAGACAGGACATGACCGACGTCGAGATCGCCGACCTGGTGTCGTTTCTCGATTGGGTGAGCAAGGTGGACAACAATGGTTGGCCGCCGCGGCCGATTCTGGTGACGGGCGCGGGTGTCGGGCCGATGGGTGCCTTGCCGGCCGGCCAGGCAGCAGCTGCCGTCAAGGCGGCGCCGCCGACCGCATCCACTCCCGCTGTCGATGGCATGGATCCCATCGCGCTGGGCGAGATCGTGTTCAGGACGTCGGCCCCCGCGTGCACCGCCTGCCACTCGTTGGTGCCTGGCGCCAACATGGCCGGGCCGTCGCTGGCCGGTGTGGCTACACGCGCACAGCAAACGATAGCGTCGGCCGACTACAAGGGCCAGGCCAAGGATGCAGCCGCGTACCTGCGCGAGTCCATCGCCCAGCCCAGTGCGCACGCAGTCGCCGGTGCGATGTATTCGGCCAGCGGGGTGTCGTTCATGCCGGCCACCTACGGCAAGGATCTGAGCTCCGAACAGATCATCCACCTGGTCGCCTACCTGGCGACCTTCAAGTAGTCCGGCGCCCGTCTCAAGGAATCCCGCCATGCGCTACAGGTCTCAATCGGTTGCCTACTGGTACTTCGCCGTCGCGATGGTGCTGTTCGGTCTGCAGCTGGTGTTCGGCCTGCTGTCAGCCGCCAAGTACCTCGGGCCGGATCCGCTGCTCTACATCTTGCCCTTCGACGTGACGAAGGTCATCCACACCAACCTGCTGATCGTGTGGGTGCTGACCGGCTTCATGGGCGCGACCTACTGGATGGTGCCGGACGAATCGCGCACCGAGTTGCATAGCGTCAAGATCGCCTATGTGCAGCTGGTGTTGTGGACCCTGATGGGCGTGACCGCCGTGGTGGGCTACCTGTTCCGCTACGGCACCGGCAACAAGCTGCTCGAGCAGCCGTTGCCACACAAGATCGTCATCGTGATCTGCATGCTGCTGTTTCTCTACAACATCGGCATGACGATCTGGAAGTCGAGGCGCTTTACCACGACCGAAGGTGTGCTGGTGCTGGGCCTGGGCCTGGCCGCGGTGCTCTACCTGCCGGCCTTGCTCGAATACGAAAACTACACGGTCGCCATCTTTTACCGCTGGTGGACCATCCATCTGTGGGTCGAAGGCGTGTGGGAAATGATCCAGGGCGGTTTCCTGGCCTATCTGTTGATCCGCCTGTCGGGTGCCGACCGCGAGGTGATGGAAAAATGGCTGTACGTGATCGTCGGCCTTGTCTTCATCGCTGGCATCCTGGGCACGGCGCACCACTATTACTGGGTCGGCGTGCCAGCGTACTGGCTGCCGATCGGCGGCGTCTTCAGCGCGCTGGAGCCGCTGGCGCTGGTCGGCATGGCGATCTACGCCTACTCGGCGATGCGTCGCTCGGGCATGTCGCACCCGAACACGCTGGCACTGCACTGGACGCTGGGCAGCGCTGTGTTCACCTTGTTCGGCGCCGGTCTGCTGGGGCTGGCCCACACCTTCCCGGACGTCAACAAGTGGACCCATGGCACGCTGATAACCGCGATGCATGGACACGCCGCGTTCTACGGTGCGTACGCGATGATCACGCTGGCGATGATCAGCTTTGCGCTGCCGGCGATGACGCCCGCAAGGTCCGAGCAGGGCAGCAGCATCGGCTACTGGTCATTCTGGCTGCAGATCGGCGGCATGTTCGGTATGACGCTGTCCTTCGCAACTGCGGGTATTGCCCAGGTCTACCTGGAGCGCATTCTCGGTATGGGTTACCTGGACGCCCAGTTGAAGATACAGGTGCATTTCGTGATGCTCGTGGTCACCGGGTCGATCTTCGCCATCGGCGTGGGTCTGTTCATCTACGACTTTTTCCGCCATGCGCCGCGCTTCGAGGTGGATGATGGCCGCAAGCCGGGGCTGCGGCCGGTGGTGACGCCCGCACCGGCGTGACTGCCTGGGTGGCGCCGGAGCGCGAGCCGTACTACCTGGCGGCCGGGGACGAGCTTGCGATCTTCCAGCAATGCCACGCCCGCGGCCTGGCGGTGATGCTCAAGGGTCCCACTGGCTGCGGCAAGACCCGCTTCGTCGAGCACATGGCCTGGCAGCTCAAGCGCCCACTGGTGACGATTTCGTGCCACGACGATCTGACGGCCAGTGATCTGATCGGCCGATTTCTGATCCGGCACGATGGCACGGCCTGGCAGGACGGCCCGCTCACCCGCGCCGTACGCGAGGGCGCCCTGTGTTATCTGGACGAGGTCGTCGAGGCGCGCCAGGACACGATGGTCGTTCTTCATTCGCTGACCGATCACCGGCGTTTCCTGCCGATCGACAAGACCGGCGAGACGGTCCATGCCGCGCCGGGCTTTCAGCTCATCGTGTCGTACAACCCGGGTTACCAGCGCATGCTCAAGGACCTGAAACCGAGCACGCGCCAGCGCTTCGTGGCGCTCGATTTCGACTTCCCGCCGGCGCAGCAGGAGGCGGCGATCGTCGAACGCGAAGCGGGCGCCGACCATGCGACCGCCGTGGCGCTGGTGTCGCTGGCGCATAGGTTGCGTGGCCTGCGCGATCGTGGCCTGGCGGAAGTTCCGAGCACGCGGCTGTTGATCGCCGCTGCCGCCCTGGTGGCCAGTGGCATCGGCGCGCGCCAGGCCTGCTACACCGCCATCGTCTCTCCCTTGTCCGACGACGAAGCGCTGGTCGGCGTGATGCGCGACCTGGTCGACGCCACCTTCGTCTGAACGCGGGTCACCGGGCATGGCCGAAGCCGAAGACGTCATCACCGACGCAGCGCTGCATGCGACGAACTTCGTCCAGGGCGTGTGGCGCAGGAACCGCGCCAACGCGCCGGCAGTGCCCGTGCTCACGCTGGCCGATATCGCGCAACGCCTGGATCTGCTGATCGTGGCCGTGTTCGGTCGCGACTACCGTCTGCGCACAGCCCAGGTTCCGGCACGCGCCACCTTCCTGGCGACAGCCTTTCAGCGCCAGCAGCGCCCCCGCGTGCAGGGCGCGATCCCGGCCACGGACGGCAGCTGCATCTGGTTGCCTGCCGCGACCGGCCTGATCGATGTGCCACTGGCGCTGGAGCGGTATCGCACGGTGGCGCTGCAGCAGGCGATGCGCGTCGTCCGGGGCAGCGCGACGGGCGCGGGCAACGACATCACGCCGCTGGTGCGGGACATCTACCTGCTGATCGAGGCCCACTCTGCCGACGCGGCATTGGCGCAACTGCTGCCGGGCATGCAAGCGCCGCTGAGCGCCTTGCGGTCAGCCGCGCTGAGGGCTCGTCCGGCGATGGGCAGCTTCACCACGGCGCGCCAGCCGCTCGAAGCCTGGGCGCGTCGGCTGATGGCCGCACCGATCGTGGCGCTGGGCACCGACGTCCTGTGCAGCCCATCGCCCGACAAGACCAGGCGCATGGCGCGCGACATCGCGGACGAACTCCAGAGCGGTGCGTCGATGGCCGGTCGGCTGGGGACCCAGCCCCTGTACAAGGATTGGTGGACTGGCGAACTTCTGGCGCCGGGCGCGGCGTCGACACTGGCGCTCGAAGCCGACAGCGCATCCGACCCCGAATCGGCGAGCCCCACCCGCAGCGCCCGCTTGGCGCACCAGCCACAGGTACGCGAAGCAACCGACGAAGAGGACGATGAACGGCCAGGCGCCTGGATGATCCAGGCCTCGGCGCCGCATGAAGTCGCCGAGGATCCTTTCGGACTTCAGCGTCCCACCGACCGCGATGCCAAGACGGCAGCCGACGAGTTTGCCGAGTCGCTGGCCGAACTCGAGCAGGCACGGCTGGTCTCGACACCCGGCAGGCCGAAGGAAGTGCTGCTGTCC
>JANNKH010000035.1:0-44956 GCA_031396205.1 Rhodoferax sp. | reverse complement strand
CGATTCCGCCGCGAGGTCATCATTCCTGTGCTGATGGACCTGAAGTCTGTACAGATCGGGTCGGCGCGGCAGATTCTCACGATTTCGACTGCCGGCGTGGAAGCCGCGAACGCGCTGAATATTTCAGTCTCGGCACCAGTCGCCGAGATCAGGCGCGTGTTCTGTGCACCAGACGGCACGGTCATTTATCTGGGTGAGTTGACCTATCGGGGAGACTACATCCGGGTCGACATGGACCTGCTTGCCTGACTTGCCGCTGGAAGCAAGAGGCCGAATTGGTGGGCCATGTCCGCCGTCCGATGCAGATCAATCAATCAATCAATCTTGATACCAGCCGTCTTGATCACCTTGGTCCAGCGCTCCATTTCGCTCTTGACGAATGCGGTGTAGTGTTTGGAGCCCGGTTCAGGCACCACAAAACCTTGCGACTCCAGCCGTTGGCGCATGCTGGCGGAGGTCAAGGCCTGCGTCATTGCGGCTTCGAGCTTGTCCACCACCGGCTGCGGTGTGCCTTTGGGCAGCGACAGGCCGGACCAGGACAGCGCCTCAAAACCCTTGAAGCCGGATTTGGCGATCGTGGGCACGTCGGGATACAGCGGATTGCGCTGGGCGCTCGTCACACCCAGCGGACGCAGCTTGCCGGCCCTGATGTGCTGCAGGGCCGTGTCCTGGTTGATGAACATGACCTTGATCGTGCCGCCCAGCATGCCGGTCATCATCGGGCCGCCGCCGCGGTAGGGGATAGCGGCCACTGGGAGATGGCGTCCCCGGCACGATCTATCCATCGATCCGGGACGGCGATTTCCACGCCCGCGCAAAGCCGTCGACCGACCAAGAAAGCCGAAAACGACTATCCACGGCCGCACGATCGGCGCCTCTCACGCAAGACTCGCGCGGCGGTTGGCAAGCCGCCTGACGCAACGACTGTGTCGCCCACTGTCCGCAATGCTGACAGCCCCGGCGCAAACCCTCTGCCAGTCCGGCAGCGCGAAAATACCTCGACACCCACTGCTACTGTTGCAATCCACATGAATTTGGCGCAGCATCGGCCCAGTTCATTTCCCACTGGCTGAGTCAGCCCGGCTGATGCCCGTTACCGCATCGCCCATGCCCGCTCACGCGGGCGCCCAAGCCGGCCACATCTCCTGAAACCCGGCAGCCGAAAGGCTGGAGATATCCGCCAAGGCGCGTCGCGCACAGCCGGTAGCCGCCTGAGCGGGCCAGCAAGCTGATGGCGCACACCGTCGTCGCGAACCGGGTATTCCATATCTGCAGCCGTGAGGCTGCGCAGCAGGCGATGGCACAAGACCATTACCGGGCACCAAGTCTGGCGTCCGAGGGGTTCATTCATTTGTCGCAGGGCCACCAGGTGCGCAGAGTCATTGCGGCGTTTTATTCTGGCGTGCCCGATCTGGTTGTGCTGGTGGTGGACCCGGTGCGCTTGCATTCGCCATTGCGTTTCGAGGCAGCCGCGCCCATGCTCGGTGCAACTGACGATGGCCACACTCCCGCAGCGGGCCTGTTTCCGCATTTGTATGGCCCGCTGAATACCGACGCGGTGGTGCAGATCATCGATGCGGCAGCGTTCGACTGCGGGTAGCGGTTGTCGCTGCGCCCCGACGCCAGCTCAATTCTTCAGGGTAGCGCGGGCACCAGTCGCGAGACGGCGCCAGAGTTCCTCCGACAGCGAGCCGGCAAAAGTGGCGCTGAGGTGCTGGGAGTCATGGTAGAGAACCACTTCACCCTTTTGAGCCTGGCAGGTCGGTGTCGTGCAGATAGCGTCGTTCATGTCAATAACCGAGGCGTTGGTGCGTCCCTGAACCGCAGCGCGCTCAATCCGAAGGGCGTCGCGCATGACCGAGTCGGAAAGCTGAAAGCTGCACGTGGCATCGGTTGGGCCTTGCTTGGATTGCCTGCGCGCCAGGCAGGTAGGCACGTGAAAACCTGGCCGGGGAGTGTCACCCAGCACCACGACATGACCTGCCACGCCGGCCAGGCGACGCAGCGATGATTCCAGGCCTGCCTGCCAGCCCACCTGGGCCGCGTGATCGCCAGTGACGAAAGGTTCGTACTGGCTGGCGTTGCTGCCGATGACCAGCGCGGGTCGCAGTGCGGTAAGTCGCTCAAACACCCGTTCACGCCACTGCGTGCATTCCACATACGGGCGTATCAGCTTATGGTCATAGGGTTCGACCTCAGCCAACGGACAGGCAGCCTTGACGAAAACCTCGAGCCGGAATCCCTTTGCCTTCGCCAACTGCTCGATCGCAGGAAACCACTGGGCGGCATGCGAATCACCAACCAGGGCCACCGAATGCTCGGCATCGACAACGCCATAAGTGCAACGCGGTGGGTCGACGTCCAGGGCGGCGGCAAAGCACTTGTCGTCATACAGGCGAGGTCGGTCCCTGGATGCCTGGGCCATTTTCTGGCGAACATCCCCCTGCGCAACGGGCGCGATGAAGCGACTTGCCGCCGCGACGGCGACGGTAATGACCATGAGTGCCAGCCCAAGAGCCAGGGTTCGAGCGGGCGCTGTCTGGAGGGTTTTATGGTGCCGAGCGGGATCCTCGACAAACCGGAATGTGAGAGCGGCCAGTGCCAGCGATGCCGTCACTCCCGCCAGCGCGGTCTGATGGCGACCGGATGCCGGCCAGTAATCGCCCAGCAGGATTAGCAGGGGCCAGTGCCACAGGTACCAGGAGTACGAAAAATCGCCCAGCCGTTCCATTACGGCCAGTCGGGGTAGGCCAAACGAACGTTGACCGACGACCTGTGTCCCACTGGTAATTACGAGCCAGGTGCCCAGCGCCGGCGCCAAGGCCGCATAGCCGGGGAACCGCGTCTGGGATGAGAAACCGAATGCGGACGCCATGATGCACATCAACCCCGCGACCAGCATCATTCGCCGGGCCGACCCTCCCAGTGCGCCCGCCCGGCTGTGCAAGAGAAAGGCTGCCGCACCGAGGCCCAGCTCCCAGGCGCGCGCGGGAAGGCTGAAAAACGCCCAGCTGGGAAAGTACAGCGTAAGCCAGACACAGGCGACGAAGGACAGCACCGAAACGCCTGCAACCATCCAGGCGATCGCCCGGCTCGCAGCTACCTGGGACAGGATCATGGTTGCGCCGACCATCAACGCTGGCCATACGAGGTAAAACTGCTCTTCTACGCCGAGCGACCAGGTGTGCAACAGCGGATTGCGATGCAAGCCATCCTGCAAATAGTCGACTGAGAGCACAGAGAACCACAGATTGCTCACGTAGAGCGCCGACGCGATGGCACCAGAGACGAGATCTCCCGATGTCGTTGGCGAGCGTAGCATCGCCGCGGCGACCGCAGTCGTCGCAATCACGAGCATTGCCGCAGGGAACAGTCGCCTGACACGCCGCGCGTAGAACGCCGCAAAGTCGATCCGGCCGCTGGCATCGAACTCACGCACAAGCAGACCAGTAATGAGGTAGCCCGAGATGACAAAAAAAACGTCAACGCCTATGAATCCACCAGGCATGGCCTCTGGCCAGGCGTGAAATACGACGACCATGAGTACTGCGAATCCACGCAAGGCCTGAACGTCGGGTCGGTAGCTCGGCTGCACGTTCAAATCGGTCACGCCTTCAGTCGACGAAAGCGGGTGCGTGGCAGCTGAGGGAACTGCGTTCAAACAGCTTTGGCCAAAGCCCAACGGCCAACCCGCCGTCGTCGCTGAATCGGCGCTTTCGCCGCACGAGCTGGTCTGCACGAGTGCCGGGTAACCAGTTTGGACAACAACAGCCCGCGCCTGGCACTCGCGTGTGGACCGGCAAATTGGAGCGCATGCGACTGCTGGCGCCGTCCAGCTGCGGTTCGTTCAGACCTTCCTCCATGCGATGCGCTGCATGAGGAGCCGCAAAGATCATGTCGATTATTCTTACAGTAAATGTAAATAAAGGTAATAACACAGGACGATGTGACTAGATAAATCGTTTTATATCAATGGTCTAAACTTTAATTTGTAACGTGGTGCGAAATTTGCTTCTGCCCTGCCTGCAGAGTAGCATTTTTTTCGGTCAGGTACCTGCAATGTTGTTCGTTTGCCATGTCCACGCTCTTGATTCAAAGGAGAAACTATGAGATTCAAGTTTTTAGGTATCACCGCGGTGGCGTCGTTGATGTTGTCGCTGAGTATTACGGCAAGTGCCGCCGTGATCAATTTCACAGGCGGGACTGTTACCCGACTTGATGCCACGACCGAGACGACGAATAACTCCAACCTCTGGGACAACGTCGACTATTACGAGCAGGGCGGCTTCAGGCTCGACTTCCTCACCAATGCCGGTAGTGCGGGCTTTGCGACCAACATCGGCAATTACTACAGCAGCGCCAACGATGTAATCCATGCGCACTGGGCTACCGGCAATTTTGGCGGCGTCACGTCGATCGAGATCACCAAAATTGGCGGCGGCACGTTCGACCTCAACTACTTTATTCTTACCTCGAATACCGATACCGGCGGTAGTGCCGCGAGCGGGAACGAAACGGCGTTTGTCGAAGGTTTTGTAGCAAACGCCTCGACGGGAGCTGCCCTTCTATTGCCTCCCGAGGACTGGGGATTCCCTGGATCGCAAATCTTCCTGGGCAGCAACTTCGACGCGGTCGACAAAGTCGTTTTCTTCGCGACCAACGCCGTGGATTGCTTCGGTATGGATGAGTTCTTCATCGACGAGCCGGCACCGGGAGTTCCCGAGCCCGGAAGCCTTGCATTGGTCGGCTTGGCGATCGCCAGTCTGGTCGCGGTTCGTAGGCGCCGTTCGGCATAGCGCAACAACCTGGCGTGGTGGCCGGCCACGTTGATGACCAAACCCGACCGGGGGCCGCAAAAGCGGCCCCGTTTTTTTTGGCGTCTGGACCGCGATATATCCGTAGTCTGTTGGGCGGCCTGTTCCGTTCGACGTATTGCCGTTTGATCGATGACAGCTTAGAAGTTCTCCGAAGCGAATTGTCGTTTCCTGCACATCTGCCTCTGCAGTGTCTGCCCGCCACCGATACCGGTGCCAGGCCCGCAACCACGACCAGGTTCTGGCCGGGGTGATGTCGCCGCTGTTGGCGCTGGCCAGGAACTGTGTCGAGCGCGACCACATCGTGCCGGCCCAGCGTTCGATGCCCATCGGCGCCGACTGGCTGGTCGTGCCGTGTTCCGCGGTCCCGTTCCAAGGCGGGGGCGCGGAGCCTTTATTTCAGAGCGGGCACAACCACCGCAGCACGTGCGCAATTGCAAGCCGATGCTCAGCGCGGGTGAGGTTGTTGTTCATGCTGGCTGCCTGGGAACAGACGGACGGTTGGCGCTGAGACTCGGGGATGCGGTCATGTCAAAGCCGCTGCACATCTTCGCGTTGTCTGACTGCGATCGGTGCTGGCCAGAGAAGGACTGAACGGCGTCGCCCGCAGCGGGCCACGGCTGATCTGCTACAACGGTCTATTGAACAACACGGGTGATGGGTTTCAAGATGGCGGTTTTATCCCACAAGGCGTCTGGCCAGCCGGCGACAGCCGACCTGCCGCCGCGCGTGCACTGGACCGAAGCCGGCGTCGCCTGTTCGGCGCGCTGGCGTTCGGAGCGTGGCGCGTCGGCGCCCGCCCAGCTGGTGCTGGCCGACGACAGCATGACCGCCGACGCGGCGTACCAGCTGGCATGTGCCGGCACTGGCTTGTTGTGGCGCGGCGACTACCACAATGCGCGCCAGCTGTTGCAGGCGCTGGCGCGGCGCATCGACAAAGTGCCGGCCCGCAAGCGGCGCAAGGCCGTCGGAATCAAGGCGCCGGCGCCGGTGGCTGGCGCGGCATCGGATGGCGGGATGGCGGCGCAATTTCACCGGCACCGGCAAGCCCAGGCGCAGCGCGCGCGGGTGCTGGGCATGGTGCTGCTGACGTTCGACGCGGATTACCGGATCGACCTGCGGCGTGCGCCCGATACACGCGCTGCCTGTGCACAGGCCTGGGGAGCGGCGCAGTCCGACGCCGGCGACTCGGTCGCGTCGCTGCGCGACCTGCTGGGATTGACCGGCGCGCACGAATGGCGCGTCAAGGGCGTGGAGGTGCCGGCCCTGGGCCACGCGCCCAACAACCGGATCCACGCGCACTATGGCGTGTTCTCGCCGCAGCGGGGTGAATACGTGGCGCTGGTGGCTGCGGCTGTTTTGCCGCCCACCGGGCAGTTGCCGTATGTGGCCTTCGACATCGGCACCGGCAGTGGCGTCCTGTCTGCCCTGCTGGTGCGCCGTGGTGTGCCACGTATTGTTGCGACCGACCAGGACCCGCGTGCGCTGGCGTGTGCGCGAGAGAACCTCGAGCGCCTGGAATGCAGCGCCCAGGTGCAGGTGCTGCAGGCCGACCTGTTCCCACCAGGCCTGGCCTCGCTGGTCGTGTGCAACCCGCCGTGGTTGCCAGCGCGCCCGAGCGCGCCGATCGAATATGCGGTCTACGATCCGGACAGTCAGATGCTGCGCGGTTTCCTGGCGCAGCTGGCGGCGCATCTGGCCCCTGGCGGCGAAGGCTGGCTGATCCTGTCGGACCTGGCCGAACACCTCGGACTGCGCACCCGCGCCGAATTGCTGGGGCTGTTCGGCGATGCCGGTTTGCGGGTGCTGGGCCGCGACGATATCCGGCCGGTGCATCCCAAGGCCGCGGATGCCCGCGACCCGCTGCACGCGGCGCGGGCAGCGGAGTTGACGTCTTTGTGGCGGCTGGGCGCACAGGCACGCTGAATGCACGGCGCACCGGCCAGGCTGCCTGCCGACGAGCCCGGTTTCAGCCCGCCACCGACACCTGCGCCAGCCCGGCGTCGACGATCAGGTTCTGGCGGGAATAGGCATTTCAAACGCCCCTTTTTCTTCCCCACGACACCCCGAGCACGGCAGAACAGGGGGAACAGGGGTGGAACGCAGCTCCTGACGCGCATCAATCTGTCTTTGGATACAGGCTGAGATCTGCTGGCGAGCTGTTGGGCGTTGATGGCCCAGCCAAAAAGCGTCTGCCTCTGGCGCCGTCTACGGGTTATCCCTTGCCTTGGGGCCGCTTCCATCGGTCCCGCAACCACTCGGACGCAGCCGACCCCAGCGGCCCGGGTCGCCGGGTCGCCTGAACTGTCACGGTTGGGCGCCCTCAGGCCGCATGCAGCGCCTGCCCACGGGCCGGCGCCCGGGGCGGCGCACGCGCCTGCAACCCCAGGTGCGTGAGGATCTTCTCGATCACCGACGGCTCCTGGATCGCCGCAATGATCCTCAGCTCGCCACCGCAGTTCGGGCAGTGCTCCAGGTCGAGGTCGAAAGCGCAAACTTCAGCGCAGACTAACTTGTACTCAAGTTATGTCGGAGCTAAGCCGTGCGCCAGGATGCCGCATTCCAGGAAAGCGTCGAACTCGTCTTCGACAAACTGCGGCAGGTCGGCGCCGGCAGCGTCTTCGGCCTGGGCGAAGAAAGTCGCGGCATGCTGCTGCACCCAAGGATAGGCGGTCATCGTCTACGACTGATGGACGGTGTCCCGCCGCCGGCGCCCTGGCGGTTGCCAGTGCTGTCTCGGGTCAGGAGTAGAACAAGATCGTTCCTGACTTCCCCCCGATAGCTGCGTCAGATACCATGAACATGGCCGCGGACGGAGGCCGGAGGCCGGCAACACAGGAGCCAGCATGAAGATGCAAACCACGAGAGTTGGAATTGGCAACGCCGGGATGGCGTGTGGCCTGGTTGAGTTTCTCTTTTCCGTTTGCCTGTCGGCGATTTCCTTGCCGGCATCGGCCGGGCCGGCGTATGCATCCTGGGAACGCGGCATTCGCGCTGAATGCCAGGCAGCGGGCCGAAGCGGTGGCGACCGTTCCGGCTGTTTCGCCCTGATGATGGAGCGGGCGGTCGCGGAGGGACACCTTACGCAAGGCCAGGTGGATGACTGCCGCGCGCAGGAGCAGATGCGCCAGCGTGGCAGACAGGTCGAGCTGGCAGCCTGGACGCGCTGCGGACTGCGTAATGCCGTGCAAGCCAGCATAGAGCGGCCCCGCCCGCAGGCCCAGGCCAGAAATTCCGGTAAACCCTCCGTTGCGCGCAACGAAACCGAGGTGGCCGCGGCACCGGCGGCTCCACCAACGCGCGAAGCGACGGCGCGTGCCGGTACACCCACCGCGCCAGACGGGCCCCAGCTGCGCGCGCCGCGTGCGGGCGAAAGCTTCGCCTCCTGGGTCGCGGGCGCCTATGGCACCTGCGCCAACTGGTCCACCAACCGCAACCTGGGGCGTGACTTCTGCGCCCAAACCCTGCTGGACCGTGGCAAGACCCATCAACTGGTTTCCGATGCGGCGCTAGATACCTGCCGCTCCGAGTGGGAGCGCGGGCCGCGCCAGCAGTCCCAGACGCTGGCGGTATACCTGTGCGCCGAACGGCGTTCCGGGCAGGAGCAGCCCGGGCGGTCCACCATCCTTGCGATGCGGCCGGCGCCGGAAGCTCCGATCACGCTGAAAACGCAAGGCTACCAGCGCCCCGGTTTCGTCGCCGCTGTCCACGCCGGCCGCTGGACCTCGGTGCCTTTCGAGGAAGCCGATCCGCCGTATTTGCTGACGTCGCTGCACCGCCTGCAGGCCCTGTGCCCCGATGCGGTTCCGCAGTCCGCCATGGCGCGGATCGCGCAGAGGGCGCAGGAAAATCTCGCCGGCGCGACAAAACGCGTTTTCAGCGGCAAGGGCAGCCTGGCCGACCTCAGCTCGGTGCTCATGGTGGTGGATGCTGTTCTGAAAAGCGGCGAGGACTGCAGCCGCTCACCCACCGACTATGCACGCGAAGCCTGCATCGCCGAACGTGAACAGGCACTGCAGGTTCCGCCCTCGGAGCCCGCGAAACACGATGTCGCGCTGCTCGTCCAGCAAAACAGGTGCGGCGCGAACACGAAGCAATACGCGGAGAACCTTGCGCTGGTCCCGCTGCTTCCCAAGGGCCGCCTGGGCGCCATGGCATGGTTGGCCCAGGAGCCGGACAAGGCGAAGTCGGCGCTCGCGGGCCGCGTGTACGCCCAGTGCCGGCGCCAGGCCGGCGAAGGCGTCGCCGAGGGCTGGTGCGCTTGTTACGCAAAGAAATTCTCCGGGGTCTCGGTGAGCTCCTACGTCTCGGCTGAGCAACTCGCGTCCGTGCCGAAGGACGCGTTTGTCGATGGCCCCAGTTTCGCCCCGCAGGACATCACCGAATGCAACGACCTCCAGGACCCGATAACGCTGTGGCGGCGCACCCACAAGCCCTACACCACCGCGTGCCTTGCATCTTCGCAGCCGGTGACGGGCAGCTTTACGCCCGGTTTGGAGGCCTGCACCTACCGCACTGCGTGGGGGTCGATTTCGCTCCGGGAGAAGAGTTGTCCGGCGTCCATCCCGTCCACGCGCTGGGGGGACGAGCCGGTGACCTGCCAGTGAAGCGAGCTGAGCTGCGCGATTCCCCTGGAGGCTTTCGACTTCAACCCGTCGCCGGGTATTTTTCATCAGGGAGACTTCCATGTGGCGCATTTTCGTTCTGAGTTTTTTCGTCCTCGCGTGCAAGCCGTCGGGCGCACAGGTGGACTACGTGAAACGGTCCGAACTCTGGGGCTACACCATGGGGCAAGAGGCGGCCAAGGGCATGCAGCACCACCAGGATTTCAAAGGCCACATGAGCCAGCGCGATGCAGACTATCGCAAGCTCGACGACCTCAAGCAGCGGCTGGCCAAGTGCGGCAATTGCGCCGAGAAGAACAAGCTCGCGGCTGACGCCGCAGCGCTGGAAAAGCGGCTGACGAATTTCGACCGGCAGCTATGCGCCGGCTTCGCGGCGCAGTCAAGCAATCCCGCGGCGGGTGCCATGTCGAAGCTGCTGGGCGTGGCGCCGATCTGCGACAAGCTCGAAGCGCAGTCGTCCAAGGCTTCGGCCGAAGCGAAGGCCAAGTCGGACAAGCAGGACTTCGACAACAAGGTCAAGGCAGGGGACAACAGCGCCTATTTCATGATGGGACAGAACCAGATGAATCGCAGGGAGCTCCCGATCGAAGAACGGCAACGCTTGGCGTGTCCCTATTGGTTCCAGGGTGCGCGTCAGGGGGATGTGGTATCCACAACGAGTCTTTCTTCGCTTTGCCTGAGCAATTTGGCCAGTGAGAAGGATCGCAAGGAAGGGTTCGATCTGGTCAAGCGCTGCGCCGATGGCGGCGAGGCACGGTGTATCCATTCTCTGGGTTGGCACTATGCGTCCAAACGCAACAAGAACTCGGCGCCGATCGTATCCACCAATGATGATGAAGCCCTTCGTTTGTGGGACATGGCGGCAGCAAAAGGCGACGCCAATTCGGCGAAGGACGCGCGCGCATTGCGCGTCAGGCTGCAAATGTCCGGATCGTCGTCCGAGCCAAAAGCGATGGTGGTGGCCGATTCCGTGCCCGCTGCGACGCGTGAGAGCGGAATCAGGCCGTCCGGGGGGTCGACGGCGGGCAACACCGGCTCCACGCGGTGCGGCGACCTCGCGAAAGTGGTGGAAAACGTCCGCGTCAGGGCGGAGTCGGGCAAGAAGATATGGACCGATGCATACGATCGGCAAAAGCAGAAATACGCGCGCGAATGCGGTGGCGGTTAGCCCGCCAGGTGGGAGAGCAAGCATGAACTACGACGAGCGATACGGCATCGGCTACCACGGCGGCGACAGTCCCAGGTACGATCCCGCTGTCGAGGCGGGCAAGAACGGCAGGTACTGGCACGACAAGATGATCGATGACGCGGGTCGTTCCAGCGATCCGGTCTATCTGCCTTCACGTGAAAGTGAGGTGCCAGCGCCAACGCCCAGGCTGTCGCGCTCCGCCAGGAGCACCGCGTGCCGCGCTTGCGCCGAAACTTGCGAGTTTGCAAGTATCCAGACGATGGCCGCAATACAAGCGACTCGAATCAACACCGTCCGATGTTGGCGAAAGTAGACGCTATTGCCCACGTGGCGGGGTCACATCTGGCACAAGGCGTCGAGCCAGGTGCCGCCGACCGTTCCCTTGGCAGCGGCGGAAGGCGATTCATTCCTGGCCAGCAACGAGGGTGTGCCCTTCTCGTCACTCGTCCATCGCTCTTTGGTCGCCAATTCGCGCGTGGTGCAGTTGGCGACAAGCATTCGGACAGTCTGGCTCGCGCCTTTGTATTCATAATCGGGCTCAGTTTCGCCGGCTTTCAGCGGCAGCGCCGCCAATGGACGGGTGAAAATGGCGCCTTCCACGAGTGAACCCTGGCGCACCACGGACTCCAGCGCGAGCTGGTCCACTTCAGGTCCGCCACTGCGTTGCCGGCCCATGGATATCGAGACACGCTGCCTCTGGGTCGAGGCAGGCAGTTGCATGGAACAGAAGCGCTGCAAAACCTGCGTCCGGTATACCTGCGAATCGGCTGCGTCCGGGTCGTCCTTGTTCACGAAGGGCGTCGGGATATCAAGCGTTTTCTGAACGTCCATGCCGTGATCGGACCGGTTGCGATAGGCAAACAGCACATCGCCCGGCTTTGCAAAACCTGTCGCCCCTGCAATGAGGCTGATCCGCTTCGACGCGCAATGCCCCCAATACCTCCAGAAATGAAACATGTCGTCGCTTTCCCCCTTGGCGGCGCGTGCCACGTCGAACATCAGTGTGTTTGCGTACCGTCGAACCGACGAGTCGATGAGCCAATGTGTTCCTCGAACCATCCGGGGTCCGTCGGTCAGACGGGCCACAACCGTAATGCCGGCACCCGGGGCTAGAGGCGGGGTTGCCTCCCCCTTGGTCTGCGGGATAGTAGCCTGGCTTGCCTGGTCGTAGGCCAGTTTGGCCTCCGCGACGCCGGCATCCGCGGCTTGCTTCAGCCACTTCACGCCCTGATCGCGGTCCACGGCGACTCCGTTGCCCTCCATCAGCCGCGATCCGATTTGCCACTGCCCGAATGCACTGCCGAGCTGCGCCGCATTCAGAAACAATTGTGATGCTTTTACCTGGTCAGCCGGTCCGCCCCGGCCTTTCGCATACATCCAAGCCCGCAATGCGATTGCGTGTGGGTGCGATGCCCCGATAGCGCGGTCGAGCAGTTCCGCAGCGCGCTTGTCGTCGTTCGCGACCCCTACGCCATCGAGGAGCATATCGGCCATCTGAACCATCGCCCGTTCATTGCCTACACCGATGCCACGCTCAAACCACTGTGCAGCGAGCGCCGGATCCTTGGTCACGCCGTACCCTTTCAGGTAGGCGATGCCAAGATTGCTGAAGGCGCCGCCTTCTCCAGCCCGCGCCGCTAGTTCGAACAGGCGAACCGATCGGACCTGGTCAACCGGTTCGTCAATGCCGTTCAGGGCCATCACCCCGAGCAAGTTGTTGGCCATGGGGACACCCAGCGCCACCGCCCGGGTCGCCAGCTCCCGCGCCAGCCGTGTGTCCTTCGGCATGCCCCAGCCGTTGTACGCGAATCTAGCGTAGGCATACGAGCCCAATCCCACACCTTCGCCATGCAGCACACGAAAGTAGTTAAGCATGCGGCTGGCCTGTTGGGGGTCGGCCAGGTCCTGCAGGTCGAGTGCGGCAAACTGCGGCGCTCTTTCAGGCATGGCCCGATTGCGGATGTCCGCCGGGACGGAATCGGTGGCCGCGAGCCGGATGGTGCGCAGGCCGGGCAGGCGGACCACTGCGCCGAGGGCGGAGGGCAACTGCTGTGGCGTCGCGCCGGCCAGGGTAAGACCGGTGCCGCCGAACGACTTGGACACCTTCATGCCATTGCTGGCCATGATCCGCGCGATCGGTGCGTCCAGCTTGGAGACTTCCGCAATCTCCATGGTGTTCGGGCCGAAACGAACCAGTTGCACGCCCTTGGAGAATCGTCGGTCACGCCAGAACAACATGTGCCAACCGCCTTCCAGCGGCACGAACGTGGACTGGACCGCCACGAAACTCACGTCCGCACCTTCCTGCACGAACTGTTCCATGACGTATTGGTTCGCGCCGACACGCACGAAGCGAAGTTGCACTACGGGTGCGTCTGGAGTACCACCGCCCACGCGGTAGGTACGCAGGTTGGCAACGGGCTCGACCGCTCCAGCCTCGTTGGCCTGGTAGGACGAACCGAGGCCGAACCCGTCCAGCAGGCAGCCCGTGAGCGAGAGCAAGACAGCAAGCGCCGCCAGCACCCTGGCAGAACCACGCAGGAACGAAAAGGTTGGCCACGTCATATCTGCTCTTTTGCAACAAGTTCAGCCATGGTGGATAGACGCGCCGTGGCCATGAAAGTCAGGATAGAAAACGGGAAGACGCGTGTTTTTCTCATCGTCAGGTCGGCGACACGATTTGCCTGAATGGAGCCGGTGCGCGCCATGATCGATCGCCTCGATGGCTTCGCTGGGCGAGGGAGGTGAAACTCCGTGCCATCATGCCGCCGGCGTTTGCGGCGGCACGGCATCCGGGTCCGCGGCTTTTTTCGTGGCCAGCGGCGCGAACCTGTGATTGAGTGGCTGGCGCAGGGCGTCACCCGTGCCAACGCCGGCACCCTGCTGAATGAGGAGTTTGCGGTAGTGCGCCGAGTCGTGTTCGTCCAATGGCGTCCCGAGCGGGCTTACCTTGTCCAGGAACTCTTGTGCGGCATCGCGTGGTGGCCTGTCGCCGGTATCGGCATTTTTCATGGCATCTCCGTTGTTGTGCCGCATGCGCATGGCGGCTCTGGCGGTCTGGCACCGGTGCTGACGTATTGCGCTGATGCCGAATCAGTATCCGGCGCATTCCCCGTGCGCGCAAGACTTTCCGGTCGCGGAATCCCGCTGGTGCCCACGGACCCTCGAAACCCGGTCAGTCGCGCGGCCGGAAGCTGATCTGCAGCGGTGAACGCACTTTGCCGTCCACGCCGAGACCCGAGGTGGCTACGGCTGGCCGCGCACTTGGCGGGAACTGTTGGCCAGAGGCATCCGCGTGGGCAAGGAACGTGTACAGAAACTCATGAAGCTGCACGGCATACGCGCCAACAAGGGACGCCGCCGATTCAAGGTCACCACCGACAGCAATCACGACTTGCCAATCGCGCCAAACCTGCTCGACGGGCAGTTCACCGTGGCACAGCCAGACAAGGTCTGGGCAGGCGACATCACGTACATCGCCACCGACGAAGGCTGGTTGTTCCTGGCCGTGGTGATTGACCTGTTCAGCCGTCAGGTGATCGGCTGGAGCCTGCGCCAGGACATGACGCGCGACATCGTCATCGACGCGTTGCGCATGGCGTGGTTCAAACGTCATCAGCCAGCGCCTTGGATTCCCTCGCGCGCGCTCGTTCCGCCTTTTCGGCCTTCCTGTGCTCACTGGGTTCCTTGCCTGCGGCCACGAGCTTACGGATATCGTCGCGGCGCCGTCGGGCATCCTTGAGCGACACCTCTGGGTACGTGCCAAGGCTCAACAAGCCTTCCTTGCCGTCGCGCCAAAACCGCAAACGCCACCACCCGGCGCCAGTAGGACGGGCCTCCAGTACCAACCCCCCGCCGTCGCTGATCTTGCGCGGTTTGCCTACCTGAACCGCCTCTTTGAGGGTTGCGCGAATGGTCTTGTCTGCGAGGATGTCAGTTGCCGCCATGACCGGGTAACGCTCTGCCACATAGGGCCGAATGGGTGCAGTTCCCCGGTACGTTACCCGGTCAGGAGTCGGATGTGTGTGGACTTACCCGGTCCTATGCGAACATGAAAAAAGCCCCAAGTCGTTGATTTACTTGGGGCTTTGGTCATTTTTGGACCTATCTGAAACCAGATTTGGTGGCGCTTCACGGATTCGAACCGCGGACCTGTGGATTATGATTCCATCGCTCTAACCGACTGAGCTAAAGCGCCATCGAAAACTACCGGCATGCGACCTTGCGATCGCAGCGCAGCCCAAAATTATAACCAGGGTTCTGGCCGTATTGGCCGCCGGCCGGCTGTTTGCGCTAGGGGCCCCCGGCTCATTGATTGCGAAACACCGGCTTGCGCTTGTTGACAAACGCGTCCATGCCTTCCTTCTGGTCATCCGTCGCAAACAGCGCATGAAACATGCGGCGCTCGAACATGATGCCGTCGGCAAGGCTTGCCTCGAATGCCCGGTTGATCGATTCCTTGGCCGCCATTACCGCGACTTGCGAAAAGTCGCAAATCTGCAGCGCCGCTGCAAGCGTCTCGTCCATCAGTTTGTCCAGCGCCACCACCCGGCTGACCAGGCCGGCGCGTTCGGCCTCGGTCGCGTCCATCATGCGTGCGGTCAGCGCCATGTCCATCGCCTTGGACTTGCCGACCGCGCGCGGCAGGCGCTGCGTTCCGCCCGCGCCGGGAATGATGCCCAGCTTGATCTCGGGCTGTCCGAAACGCGCGTTATCGGCGGCAATGATGAAGTCGCACATCATCGCCAGCTCGCAACCGCCGCCCAGCGCGAAGCCGCTGACCGCCGCGATGACGGGCTTGCGGATCTGCCGGATCTGCTCCCAGTTGCGGGTGATGTAATCGCCCTTGTAGACATCGGCAAAGCTGTAGCTTGCCATGGCCCCGATATCGGCTCCGGCGGCAAATGCCTTTTCGCTACCGGCGATGACCATGCAACCAATGGCCGGGTCGGCGTCAAAGGCCTTGAGCGCTGCGCCCAGTTCATCCATCAGCTGGTCGTTGAGCGCGTTGAGCTGCTTGGGACGGTTCAGCGTGACCACGCCAACCTTGCCGCCTTCAACGCGTACCTGGATCATTTCATAAGCCATCACGAATTCTCCTCCTTGGTGGTGCAGGCCGCAATGCTACGGGATAAGCCTAGAAAGCGATTGCGCTACGATGTCAGACTGTCCATTCTCGAAGAAGGCGCTACATGACCGATAGCACCGTACTGTATGCAGAGCAGGGAGCGGTGGCCATCGCCACGCTAAACCGCCCGCAGTCGCTGAACAGCTTCAACCGCCAGATGCACCACGACCTGTGGGCCGCGCTGGACAAGGCCGAGGCCAACATCCACATCCGGGCGCTGGTGATCACCGGCGCCGGACGCGGGTTCTGCGCCGGCGCCGACCTGTCCGATTTCGACCTCGCACCCGGTCCGGATCTGGTCAAGCGCGCCGACCCGGGGCCCATCATCGAGGCGCAATTCAATCCCACCGTGCGGCGCCTGCAGGCGCTGCGAATGCCCTGCATCGCGGCGGTCAACGGGGTGGCTGCTGGAGCCGGTGCGTCACTGGCCATGACCTGCGACATCGCGATCGCGGCACCGAGCGCCACCTTCATCCAGGCTTTCAGCAAGATCGGCCTGGTGCCCGACGCCGGTGGCAGCTGGTTCCTGCCGCAACGCCTGGGACTGGCCCGGGCGATGGGCCTGGCGCTGACCGGCGACAAGCTGTCCGCCACCCAGGCACGCGACTGGGGCCTGATCTGGGATCTGGCGGACGACCCATTGGCCGCCGCGAGCGCCCTGGCGCAACGCCTCGCAGGCATGCCCACCAAGGCACTGGTGGCAATCCGCGCCCTGCTGGGGGGTGCCCATGCCCGAACGCTGGAGCAGCAACTGAGCGTCGAGCGCGCGACCCAATCGGAAATGGGCGCCACGCACGACTACATCGAAGGCGTGACTGCTTTCCTGCAAAAACGTCCGCCGGCTTTCACTGGGCAATAGGCCATGCCCACCGATTCGCCGCGGCCGCTGGCATCCAATGGCACAGCGGGTGGCGTCACAGAGCTGCCCGGGACAGCGCAAAACCCCCAGACCCTGGCCAGCCAGGTCGGCGCCGCGATGTTCGCCGCCGACAGGGCCTCACGCGAATTCATGCAAATGGAGTTGGTCGCGTGTGGGCCGGGATGCGCAACCATGCGCATGACCGTGCGGCCCGCGCTGCTCAATGGGCATCAGATCTGCCACGGTGGCTTCATTTTCACGTTGGCTGACTCGACCTTCGCCTTTGCCTGCAACAGCCACAACCAGGCTGCCGTGGCAGCCAGCTGCAGCATCGAATTCCTGCGTCCTGCACATGTAGGAGACAACCTCACCTGTGTCGGGCAGGAGCAGGTGCTTCAGGGGCGCAACGGCATCTACGACATGCGTGTCAGCAACCAGCGGGGTGAGATGATCGCGCTGTTTCGCGGAAAAAGCACGCTCATCAGGGGCTCGGTCCTGTCAGACTCGCCAGCTACACTGACCGTGCTGAAAGCTTGACATGGACACCCAGTCGATGTACCGCAAATCCGCAAAGGGCGCCGAGGCCATCGCTGCGCGACTGCATGGCGTGGCGGGTCGTTCGCGCGCCTTGCTGATCCTGGTTGATGGCAAGCGCACCTATAACGATCTGCTGGCGCTGGCGACCGGATTCGGTGACGTCAACCAGATGCTGGACGACCTCGAGCGCGGTGGCTTCATCGAACCGGTCCCTGGCGCCGCGCCGTTGCCAAACCCGGCAACCGGCGCGCGCCCAGTGCCCAGCGCACCGCCCACCGCCGGCGCGCAGCCTGCAGCGGCCGCAACGAAGGCCGGTAGCACGACGCTGGCACAGGCCAAGGCCAATGCATGCCACAAGCTGATCGAAGCCCTCGGGCCGACCGCGGATTCCTTGTGCCTGAAGATCGAATCGACCGGCAACCGGGCGGATTTCATCGCTGCGATTGAGCGCGCCTACTCGGTCGTTCGCGAAGTCCGGGGCAAGGCCGAGGCCGATGCATTTGGCGCGTTGGTCGAGGCGAACCTGCCGGCAATTTGAATCAAGGATGTCCGGCCAGCCACGGCTCCGACTGCTGGCTGTTGCGTATCGCCAGGCGCCAGGTGGTCACCGCCTTGGGGACGACCAGAGGCAGTCGCCGCAGACGCCGGTCACGCGACACCAGCGCCGTCACACTGCGTCCGGGGATCGCAAACAAGGCCAGATCCTCCAGCCGCAACAGGCGCCAGCATTGCGCCGATCGGCCGCGCCCGACCTCGACCGCCAGCCATTCATCGTTTGCCGCGAACCCCGCGCGCTCGGCCGCGCCACCGCGCATCACCGTCTTGATCTGGATTGCGCCTTGCTCGGCGACCCGCAGGCCCAGCGCCTGCGCCGGTTGCGCCGGCTCTTCCAGCACCACGACGCCGTGCCGTTCCAGCAGTTCCCGTAGCGGCAGGTCCCGCTTGCCATGCACCCAGGCGGCGATGTCCCGGTCCCAGGCCCGGCCGGTCAGGTCCTGCAACACGGCCAGCAGATCATGCTCCGCCATTGGGCCGTCCCGGCACATTTGCCATAGGCCGCGCATGACATCGTCCAGCGTTACCGCCCCCTGCGCCCGCAGGCTCAGGTCAAGGCACAGGGCCACGCAGGCGCCCTTGGTGTAGTAACTCACGGTTGCGTTGGCGGTGTTTTCGTCCTGGCGGTAGTATTTGACCCAGGCGTCAAAACTGGCCTGCGCCACGCTCTGCACCCGACGCCCGGGTGTCTGCAGCACCTGATTGACGGTCTTGGTCAGCAAACGCAGGTAGGTCGCGTCGTCGATCAGCCGCGAGCGGCGCAGCAACAGGTCGTCGTAATAGCTGGTAAAGCCCTCGAAGAACCAGAGCAGCCGGGTGTAGTTCTCCTTTCCGTAGTCGAACGTCACGAATTCCGCGGGCCGCAACCGCTTGATGTTCCAGACATGGAAATACTCGTGGCTGATCAGCCCCAGCAGCGTGGTGTAGCCATCGGGTTGCTTCGTTGCGGCGCCCTTGGGCACGACGCGCGGCAGGTCCTTGCGCGCAGCGATCAAGGCAGTGCAATTGCGGTGCTCCAGACCACCGTAGGCATCGTCCACCGCGTTGAGCATGAAAACATAGTCCTGCAGCGGCGGCTTGCTGGCCAGCGCCTGGCTGTCGGGCTGGCCATGCCACAGGCGAATCGTTGTTTCGCAGATGCGTTGGGTGTCGTGCAGCAGGCGTTGCCCGTCGAATCCCGGCGCGGCACCGGCAACCACCATTCGATGGCGCACACCGCATGCGACAAAGCTGCCGCTCCAGAACTCGCCCATCTCGACCGGACTGTCCACCAGTTCGTCATAGTCGCGCGCCTGGTATCGGCCCCACCCGTGCCGGTCGATCTTGACCGGCGCGAGTGCGGTGGCCACCTGCCATGACGCCCGCTGCGCGCCACCGACCAGCTCCACCCCATGCGGTGAGCCGGCCTGCCCCTGCACTTGCAGGAACACGCTGGTGCCATTGAAGAACCCGCGCGACGCATCGAGCCAGGCCGTGCGCACCGAGTTATCCAACGCATAGACCTCGTACTGCAGTTCCAGCGCAAAGCCCGGATCACACGCGATCTCCCAGCCGCTTTTGTCGGTCTGGTGGACCTCGCACAAGCGTCCTCGCTGGCGCGCCACCAGGTTCTGCAGATTCTTGGAAAACTCGCGCACCAGGTAACTGCCGGGAATCCACACCGGCAAGGCGACCCGCTGCAGGGGCTGCGGTTGCGCGACCATGATCGTGACCCGGAACAGGTGCGCGTGCAGGTCCGCCAATTCGACCCGGCATTGCACGCCAACGCCGGCGCCGCGCATCGTCATGCGCGCATCAAGGTACTTGCGCAACGTGCGCCAACTGACAGCGGCGCCTCACTTGGCATCGTTCAGGAATTTTTCGACCTGGGCGGCGCTGATCGCACCCGGCACCCGCGTGCCATCCGCAAATACCAGTGTCGGCGTGCCGCTGACCTTGTGCTTGCGGCCCAACTCGACGTTGCGCGCGATCGCGCCAACATCGCACGCCACCGTCACGCTGCCACCGGGTGACTGGTCGCGCACCATCAGGTCCAGCCAGGCTTTTGCCTGATCCCTGGCGCACCAGATCTTCTTGGACTTTTCGACCGAATCCGGACCCAGGATCGGATACAGGAACATATGGACCGTGACGTTGTCGACCTTTTGCAAGTCGCGCTCGAAGCGCTTGCAATAGCCGCAATTGGGGTCCTCGAATACCGCGAGCTTGCGCTTGCCATTGCCGCGCACGACGGTGAACGCATCCTTGACCGGCAATGCATCAAAATCCATTGCGGAGAGTTTTTCGACCCGCTCTTCGGTCAGGTTGCGGCGCGCCCGGGTGTCGATCAAATTGCCCTGGATCAGGAAATTGCCTTCGGCGTCGGTATAGAAGATGTCGGTGCCATTGACCCGGATCTCATAGAGGCCCGGCATCGGGGACTTGCTGACCTCGTCGATCTTTTGCATTTGGGGAATGCGTTCGCCCAGGTTCTTGCGGATGGCCGCCTCCTGCGCCAGCGCGGGCAGCGCCACGGCCAGCACCACCGCGGCTGCCAGGCATTTGAATAGTTTCATGCAGATCCAGTCAATGGAAGGGGGCCCGCGGGCCCGGTGGAATCGTCAGGGACGAGCGGCAACCCCATCGCCTGGCGCGCCACCCAGGCCTTGAGCAGGCCGCTACCGTCAAACCCCCGCATGCCCCAGTTTCGCACGCTTTCCCAGGCGCCACCGGTGTGCCCGAACAGCTGCTGCAAACCATCGGTGGCGGCGGTCATCAGGGCCACATCGGCCTTGCGTGCACGCTCGTAGCGTCGCAACATTTTTGCGTCGTCGACGCCGCGCCAGTAGTCCCGTGCATGGATTGCCGCAGCCAGCTCATGCGCATCGGCCAGACCCAGGTTCAGTCCCTGGCCAGCCAGCGGATGCACCGCATGCGCAGCATCGCCCGCCAGCACCCAGGCCTTGCCCTCGCGCAGGCCGCTCCAGCGCGTGGCCATGGCGCGTTGCAAAGGCCAGGCCGCACGCGCGCCGACCTGGCGCATGCGGCCAAACCGGCTCGCGCAGGCAAATTGCAGTTTTTCCTCGAACACCTCGTTCGTTGCCTCCAGCAGCGGGTTCTTCGACTCCGAGGGGATAGACCATACCGCGGCCACCAAGTTCCCGCCGATCCCTTGCATCGGGAGCAATCCGAGGATATCGCCGGACGTGAACCATTGGCAGGCCGTCTGCTGGTGCGGCAACTCGCAGACCAGACGGGTGGCGATCGCCCATTGCGGATAGGCCATAACGTCCTGCTCGCCACCGAACTGCTGGCGCGATGCGCTGGAACGCCCTTCGCAGACCACAGTGAGTGTGGCATCGCGCGGTGTGTCGATCACCTCGATTTGGGGCTGAAATTGCACCGCCTGCGCCAGCTGCGCCTCCAACACCGGCACGTCCACGATCCACGCCAGCGCCGGCACGGCCAGTACGTCGGCATCGAAATGCACGGCGCCAGCACCTGTTTCCTGTACATCCATCCGGACAACCGGCGTTGCATCTATTTCTGGCGGCCAGCAGCGCAGACCCTCGAGCAGGGAGCGCGAGCGGCGGTTCAGCGCATAGGCTCGCACATCGCCCTGCACGCCGCTGGCCGCGACAACCAGACCCACCCGCAGGCGTTCGCGCGCCAACAGCAGCGCCAGCACGTGGCCAACAATTCCGCCGCCGCGTATACAGACATCCAGTGTTCTTGCCATTGGCCCCATTTTAGGGACCGTGTCCTGACCGTCGCCGCGACGCGGGATTGGGCGGCGCGGCGTGACCGGCCAGGCCCCGATGCACAATGGCCGTTTTCGCCCTTCGCCGCGCAAGCAGCCCTCACCGTGACCAATCCAACGGACCCCACCGCTCCCTTTGATATCCGGGCTACCATCGCCCGCCTTTTCATCTATCCGGTCAAGTCCTGCGCCGGGGTCGAGCTGACCGAAGCGACGCTGACCGAGACCGGATTGGATCTGGACCGCAGCTGGATGGTGGTGGAAGATGGCGGCATGTTCGTGACCCAACGCGAGCATCCCCGGATGGCGCTGGTGCGGCCCCAGATCAAGACCAATGAGATCATCCTGCGCGCGCCCGGCATGCTGGCCCTGCATCTGCGCATCGACGGGGTCGAGGCTGTGACCCGCGTCCAGGTCTGGGATGACCTGATCCAGGCCTACGACATGGGCGACGTCGCAGCGCAATGGTTCAGTGACTACCTGGCGCCGCAACGCGCCCCCGGTGGTCCGGCGCGTCCGTTCCGGCTGGTGCGCTTCGACCCGGAGCAGCGCCGGCTGGCCAGTTTGAAATGGACCGACGGCATCGAGGCCCCGAACCAGTTCAGCGACGGATTCCCGCTGCTGGTGGTCAGCCAGGCATCACTCGATGGCCTCAACCGACGGCTCCAGGCCAAGGGGATCGCGCCCGTCACGATCGAACGCTTTCGACCGAACATCGTGCTGACCGGCATCGACGAACACGACGAAGACCGGATGGATGCGATCCGGATCACGACGTCCGAGGGATCGGTGGTGTTACGGCCGGTCAAGCCCTGCCCGCGCTGTCCGATACCCAACATCGATCCGCAGACCGCCGCCAGCGATCCGGCCGTCGGCGACATGCTGCAAAACTACCGGGTCGACCAGCGCGTTGGCGGCGTCGCGTTTGGCATGAATGCGATCACTGTCGAGGGCGTGGATCTGGTGTTGCGGGTCGGACAGCCGGCCGGCGGCAATATTCGATTCAGCTGAGCCGTATCGTCATGCGGTAATGATGGTCGGCAATGACGCACCGGGCATTCTCTCGGTGCCAGCGGCAACACGCCAGTGGACCGGCACGACGAGAAACTGCAAGAGGCGGTGCTCGCACTCCCTATCGGCCTGTTGGCTCGGTATCTGCAACTGACTGATCGAATGATGCAGTACGGGCCGGACCTTGGCATGCCCCACACCCGCGCCATGGGATCCGGCCTATTCGAGTCGAGACTGAAGTCTCGGGAAGGAATTGGGCGAGTTTTTTATTGCGCGCTTGTAAAGCGCCAAATAGTCATGTTGCACCAGTTTGTGAAGAAGGCTGATAAGACACCGCCCAAGGATTTGGCTGTTGCGCGCAAACGCATGAAGGAGTGGAAGGATGATCACGCATAAGCAGTTGCGCGCCAAGGCCCTTGGGCGCACGGAAGTGAGGGCAGAGTTTGACCAAGTGGCCGAAGAGTATGTGCTCTTGGATGAGTTTTTGAAGGCTCGGGCGGAACAGGGGCTCACTCAGGCGCAGGTGGCAGAGAAAATTGGCACCACGCAGTCTGCGGTGGCACGGATGGAATCAGGTAGCGGCAAGCATTCGCCATCGTTCGCGACCCTGGCCAGGTATGCGGAAGCTCTAGGCTGCAAGTTGGAGGTCAGGCTTGTTCGCAGAGGCGGTACGGCGAAAAACTTAACTGGTCGTCCAAGCACGACAACGCGCAAGCGCGCTGCGGCTTGACTTCGGCATTTTGGGCCGCACAATGAAGCATCGAGATTTGCCATCGCCATTGAAACCCCTCTCTGCTTTGCCTGCGCACGTGACCCCCAAGCTGAGCACTAGGAGCGACCTATGGAAATACGAGAAAGACATCGTGGCCGATTGATCGACCACATTGGCCTTGTCGTCACAGACTTCGCTGCGAGTAAGGCTTTCTATACCCCAGTCTTTCATGCGCTGCGAGTCCCAATTGGCGGCTCTGATGATTACGATTTGTGGGTGGATGAACTCTTCATATCGGGACGAGAGAGTGACGAGGTAGAAGGCGAACTGACCGGGCGCCATCACCTCGCTTTCCAAGCGGATAGTCCGGCAATGGTTGATGCGTTCTACCAAGCCGCTCTGGCGCATGGCGGAAGAGACAACGGCCCTCCCGGAGAACGCCCCTACCACTCAGGCTACTATGCGGCATATGTCTTCGATCCAGATGGCAACAACATTGAAGCGGTGTCTCGCGGCCAGGTTGAGCGTAGCGCTGCTTCGGTCGTCATCAAGATTCACATCGCAAGTGCAGCCTCTCAAGAAACACCACCCAAGTGATTGATTCGTAATGGTGTACTTAGGCGGGCTGTTCGGCGGCGACGAGTTTCATGCCCATTTTGTTGGTACGCCGGGACAGTTGTCGCAAGACCCGTTCTCGGTAACGTTTCTCAAAATAGTCCTAGCCCGGGTCGGCGTATTCCTCGCCCTTGGTCAGCATGGTGTAGATCAGCCGCGCCAGTTTGTGGGCCGCCGCGGCAACCGCCTTGGACTCCATCGCCACCGTTTCCACGCCACAGCCCGTGAGCCAATCTGCCAACGCGTGGAGGTCCGGCGTGAAGCTGGGGAACTCGCGTACCGGTTGATCGTCCCGGTCTGGCGGTACGGCACAGAAGTGCGATGCACTTCCGACATCATGTCGATGACGCCACCCAGGACCATGCTAGCCCGCGGGCGATTTGCACCATTGCTACATCGGATTTCAGCAGCACCGCATTTCACCTTGCCACAATTACGACGAAGCGGGCTTCTTCGGCGCGATTTTCGGCAGCGAGCCGATTGCTTCCCTGACCTTTCCATCGAACGGACGTCCCAAAAAGCTGCTTCGCGCCCTTTGGCCCGCCGCTCATGTCGAGCGTTGAGGATGCATAAAAGCACGTTGTGCGCTGCTGCGGAGAATTCAATTTGAAAATCGACCTGGTAGAACGCGCTGTATTGAACGATCGCAACCTTGGTAAGGGGTGAAGGACCCCTGAAGCGCAATCGTGGACGAGATCGACCGACTTTATTCACAGCCTCGTTAGGCGCCTCAATTGGCAGTGTATTTCTCCCTTGTCGGTTCGATCTGTTTCGCGCTCGGGGCTTGGCTCTTTGCTCGTCGGATGCACGTTCAGTTCTTCGGACTCGTTGCCACAGGACGCATTGTTGGCCACGAGGCCAGAGAAGCAGACGATTCGATTTTCTATCTTCCCGTCGTCATCTACATCGACGCCAGGGGCAAACAGCATCAATTCACATCCGTTGCCGGCCGTACTGCCAAGAGCATGCCGGCAAGCACCAGAGTCACTGTTCGCTATCTGCCGAAGAATCCGAAACAAGCGTACGTGTCAGGTTTCCTGCACATGTGGGCAGCCCCTGGAGCACTATTTGTGTTGGGTGCGGCAGGCGTACTGCCATTGTGGTGTCGGTAGCCTTGCCCGACCCCCCCTCCAAGGCAACAATGGCTTTTTCTGCTGACATCAAGAGTTTCGCGTCCTTGTCAGTGTTCCGTATGCGGCAGGCGCCTAACCCTTTACAAGGACTGACCACGGAGTCAAACAGCGACACACAATGGAGTATTCCTGATAGGCGGTATACCCTGCACTGGCGACGCAGCGTTTGCAGGGTAGCTGCAGGCAGGGGTACAAGGCGGTCGCGGGGCGAGGCCTTCACTGAGCCTCAAGCCCGGGCTGTACACGGTGACGAAGAATACGCGGTAGCTCAGGACGCGGGTGGCGCCAAACAGGGCCTGGGCCTGTTCGACCGTGACGATGTCGGGCAGCCGGCGGGTCTTGGGTGGGCGGATCAGCCCTGGCATGGACCAGGGATGGGGCAGTACGTGGACAACGTAGAACTTGTAGCCATACAGGTCGAGCTTGACGGCGCTCCAGGAGTGCGAGGCGATGCGCTGGCGGAAGTACCCCGTCAGTTGGTTCTCGCTCAGGGTGTCGATCTGCCAATCGAAATGTTCGCCCATGGTGCGAATGGCGCGGGCGTAGGTGTCCACCGTTTCTGGGCCAAGCGTGTCCTGCCGCTCCGTGCCACCTACCACGAACGTTGGGGCCTCACTTGCCCGTCGGCTGCGCCGGCCCTGCGTAGCAGCAACTCGCTGATCAGTACAATCCCCAGCTAGTTTCCCCGAGGCAAAACGAGGACAAATTCCTCGCGCATCCGGTGCTGTCCCACCCGCTCTGGTTCATGCGCCGTGCGATCGCGCCAGCTGCGGAGCGGGCAGTCTGACCTCGCCCACCGGGGGTTCAATGGTGCGGATGGGGTTGATTTCAAAGGAATCTTCATGAGTCTTAAGTGCGGCATCGTGGGCCTGCCCAACGTGGGCAAGTCCACGCTTTTCAACGCCTTGACCAAGGCGGGCATCGCGGCGGAGAACTACCCCTTTTGCACCATCGAGCCCAATGTCGGCGTCGTGGAATTGCCCGATCCGCGATTGGCGCAATTGGCGCAGATCGTCAAGCCCGACCGTGTGGTGCCGGCCATCGTCGAGTTCGTCGATATTGCCGGCCTGGTTGCCGGCGCCAGCACCGGGGAGGGCCTGGGCAACAAATTCCTGGCCCATATCCGCGAGACAGATGCCACGGTGAACGTGGTGCGCTGCTTCGAAGACGACAACGTGATCCATGTGGCCGGCAGGATCGACCCGATTTCGGACGTCGAGGTGATCCAGACCGAACTGTGCCTGGCCGACCTGTCCACCGTGGACAAGAGCCTGGTGCGCTACAGCAAGGCCGCCAAGTCGGGCAACGACAAGGAGGCCGCGCGCATCGTGGCCGTGCTGGAAAAGTGCCAGGCCGTGCTCAACGAAGCCAAGCCGGTGCGCGCCATCGACTTCAGCAAGGAAGAGCTGGCGGTGCTCGCGCCGTTCTGCCTGATCACGGCCAAGCCGGCGATGTTCGTTGCCAACGTATCGGAAGACGGCTTCGACAACAACCCGCTGCTCGACCGGTTGCAGGAATATGCCGCAAAGCAGAAAGCACCGGTGATCGCCATCTGCGCCAAGCTCGAAGCCGAGATGGCCGACATGGCCGACGAAGACCGGCAGATGTTCCTTGCGGAACTCGGCCAGAGCGAGCCCGGCCTGAACCGGCTGATCCGCGCAGCCTTCAAGCTGTTGGGCTTGCAGACCTATTTCACGGCGGGCGTCAAGGAAGTGCGCGCCTGGACCATTCATGTCGGCGACACCGGCCCGCAGGCGGCCGGCGTGATCCATACCGACTTCGAGAAGGGCTATATCCGGGCCCAGACCATCGCCTTTGATGACTACATCACCTACAAGGGCGAACAAGGTGCCAAGGATGCCGGCAAGATGCGCTCGGAAGGCAAGGAGTATGTGGTCAAGGATGGCGACGTGATGAACTTCCTGTTCAGCTCCTGACGGAATCCCCGGCTTTTGGCGGCCTTTCCAGGGCCCTGCTGAAATCCTAAGTTATTGATTTTTAATGAAAACAGCGTCCTCTCTGTGCCAGGGAAGACCGTTGCAAGCCAATCGCAAAGCGGGTATTTTTGCGGTACGGTCTCTCCACCAACCTTCAATTTGGTGGGTACGGCCACCAAACCCGAGGTACCCATGCTCACTGACACCCAATGCCGCGCGGCCCGTCCGCACGATAAGCCCTGCAAGCTGCCCGACGGCAGCGGCCTGCTGCTCGAGGTCAAGCCCAACGGAGTGAAGGCCTGGCGCTACCGGTTCAAGCTGAATGTGCAGGGGGTGACCAAGGAAAGCATGTTCGCCATTGGCGACTACGCCGTGGCACCCAGGGGCGAGACGCTCGAACAAGCCAAGGCACGCCGCGAAGGTGGCCGCTTCACGCTGACTGAAGCGCGCGATGAGCGCACCCGCGCACGCGACCTCGTCAAGCAGGGCATCAATCCGGCGCACGATCGACCGCTTGCCCGCCTGCGTCGCGACCAGGACGGTGCCACCACCTTCGAGTCCGTGGCGCACGAGTGGCTGGCGATGAAGGACTGGGAGGCGGTGACTAAAAAGCGCCGCCTGGACATGCTGCAACGCGTGGTGTTCGGCAAGATCGGGCCGCTGCCGATCAAACAGGTGACCCCGACGCACGTGCTGGACGTTCTCACCACCACCGCCCGCAAGAACGGGCCGAGCGTGGCCGCCGAGGCCAAGCGCAGCATGGCCGGCGTGTTCGAGCTCGCGTTGGCCACCCTTCGCGTGGATCGCGATCCGGTCTACCCGGTGCGCCGAGCGCTGCCGCCCAACAAGACCCAGCACAAGCGCGCGCTCGAAGCCGATGAGATCGGCCAGCTGCTGCGCGACATGGCCGGCCACGGTGGCCGCCATGAGACGCTCGCCGCCTTTCGGCTGATGTGGTTGACGCTGTGCCGACCCCGCGAGGCGGTAGAGGCCCGGTGGTCGGAGTTCGACCTCGACGCCGCCCTCTGGCGGATGTCGGCCGAGCGGACAAAGCAGCGCAGAATCCACGCCGTGCCGCTCCCTCGGCAAGCAGTAGACCTGCTGCGGGTGCTGCATGGCGTCACGGGTCGGTGGGAGCATGTCTTCCCGGGGCGAGACAACCGCAACAAACCGATGGCCATGGCTTCATTCCGGCAGGCGCTGCATGTGCTCGGCTGGAGCGGCAAGTACAGCCCGCACGCCACCCGCACCACCGGCAGCACGCGGCTCAACGAGGTGGGTTTTCGGCCCGACTGGATCGAGCGCCAGCTCGCGCACCAGGAGCCCAACTCGGTAAGGCGCACCTACAACCACGCCGAGCACCTGACCGATCGCGTGGTGATGATGCAGCGGTGGGCCGATCTGCTGGATGAATGGGAGAAGGCGGCGAGCCGCGGGACGTCTGCGGTGGCCGCCGCCAGGTAATACAAGGCCGGCAACTTCCACCGTAGCTACATCCTGCCTGTCATAGGGGCCGTATCTGGATGCAGCCCGGCACAATCGTGGCTCACGCCACTGCCGCTTCTCCACGCCACCCCATGCGCCTCCTGCAATACAAGGACCTCGACCTGCGTCGGGTCAAACCCGCTTTCGCCAAGGTGCGCGCCGCCATCGAAGCCGGTGATTTCAAGAGCGCTGATGTCAAGAAGTTGCATATCGGTGCTTACTATCGTGCGAAGCTCGACTACAGCAACCGGTTGCTTCTGCAATTCGCACGCCACGCTGGTGAAACGGTTTGTCTGGCTCTCGAGGTCATCGAGAACCATGCCTACGACAAGTCGCGTTTCCTGCGCGGTGCGCCGGTCGACGAGGCCAAGATCGATCACGAGTCGAATGCCGATCCCGCCCAGTTCGCCGCCGCGGCCCTGCCCCTGCGCTGGTTGCACGCCACGCGCAGCGAGTTCGAACTGCTCGACAAGCCGATCGTCTTTGACGACGCGCAGGAAGCCGTGCGGCGCCTGCCGGCGCCCGTGGTGCTGGTCGGCTCGGCCGGTTCGGGCAAGACAGCAGTCACATTGGCCAAGCTGCGCGACGCCCATGGCCGGGTGCTCTATGTCACCCAGTCGGCCTACCTGGCGCAGTCGGCGCGCGCCTTGTATGACGCCCACGGCTATGACAATCAAGCACAGGAAGCCGAGTTCCTGAGCTACCGCGAGTTCCTCGAAACGCTGCGCGTGCCAAAGGGGCGCGAGCTCAGTTTCAACGCCTTCCGCGGATGGTTCGACCGCCATCGCGACGCGGTCAAGGCGCTCGGCGACATCGACGCCCATGCCCTGTTCGAGGAGTTCCGCGGCGTCATCGGTGCCCACAGCGCCGGACCACTTGGCCTGCACGACTATCTGGCACTCGGCATCCGTCAGAGCCTGCTGGCGCCGGCGGCGCGGCACGCGGCGCATGCCCTGTTCGGCCGCTACCGGCTGTGGCTGGACGAAGCCGGCCTGTTCGACCTGAACCTGGTGGCGCACGATTGGCGGGCGCTGGCGCAGGCAACCTACGACTTCATCGTCATCGACGAGGTACAGGACCTCACGGGCGTCCAGCTCGCTCTGGTGCTGGCCTGCCTCAAGGCTCCCGGCCAGTTTCTGCTGTGTGGCGACTCCAACCAGATCGTGCACCCGAATTTCTTCTCCTGGGCGGCCGTCAAGACTCTGTTCTGGACCGGCCTGGTCGGCCAGGCCGCGCAGCGCCAGCAACTGCAGGTGCTGCAGGCGAACTTTCGCAACACGTCGGCGGTAACGCAGTTGGCCAACATGCTGCTCAAGATCAAGCAGGCGCGCTTTGGATCGATCGACCGCGAGAGCAACTTCCTGGTGCTCAGTACTTCGGGCGAGCCGGGCGAGGTGAGTCTGGTCCAGGCGAAAGACGCAGCGCTCAAGCAGCTCGACGCCGCCACGCGAGCATCGGCGCGTCATGCGGTGATCGTGCTGCGCGACGAAGACAAGCCCGCGGCAAGGGCGCAGTTCCGCACACCCCTGGTGTTCTCGGTGCATGAGGCCAAGGGCCTGGAGTACCCGCATGTGCTCCTGCTGGGCATCGTCTCGGGCCAGCGCGCGGCCTATGCCGAGGTCTGCGACGGCGTCACGGCGCAAGACCTCGAACGAGACGAACTCGACTACCGTCGGGCCAAGGACAAGAGCGACAAGGCGCTCGAGCTGTACAAGTTCTACGTCAACGCTCTGTATGTGGCAATGACGCGGGCCGTGCAGAGCCTGACGATCGTCGAATCCGACACCGGTCATCCGCTGATCAGCCTCCTCGGCCTGCGGCTCGGCGAGGGCCGTGTCACCCCGGCACAAACATCCAGCAAGGAAGAATGGGCGCAGGAAGCGCGCAAGCTCGAGCTACAGGGCAAGGAAGAGCAGGCTCGCGCGATCCGCGACACCTTCCTGCAGGCCAAGCCGGTGCCGTGGACCCCGTGGAGTCACCAGCTCATCGAAGACCTTGCTCCGAAGGCGCTGGACCGCGGCAATCCAAGCGCCAAACAGAAGCAGGCATTGCTGGACTATGCGCTATGGCACGGTCAGCAAGCCTGGGTGGAGCAACTTGCGCGCGCCAACTTCCAGCCGGCTCGCAGTCTGGCGCCCGACGGCGACTTCGGCTGGATTGGCGATTCGGCCATGCTCGGTGTGCAGTTGCCCGATTGGAAGAAGCAGCAGGAGCTGTCGCTGCGCGCAGTGGCCGTGTTGCGGCAGCGTCACCTGCAGCCCTATGCCGCGAAGAACTTCAAGGACATCCTGCGACTGTGCGACGCCCACGGTGTCGACCATCTGACGCCGGTGGGTGGTACGCCGCTGATGCTGGCCGCGCGAGCCGGCAACGCCGCACTCGTGCAAGCCCTGCTCGACAAGGGCGCGGATCCAACAGCCGAAGACGAGTTTGGGCACACCGCGTGGCAGCATGCTGTCAACCGGTCGATCGACGAACCCGCCTTCGCCAAAGCGGCACTGGCGCTGCTGTTCGAGCGAATCGCGCCGGCAGGAATCGACGTGCAGGTGGACGGCCGACTGGTGCGCGTCGAGCATCATCAAGGCGAGTATTGGGTGCTCACGTTGATGTTGGCCGGGCTCAAGACCCAATGGTCGCATTGTTCTGCGCGGCCTCACCCGGCCTGGAAGTACGGTCAGGGTTTCTTCGCCGAGCAATTGCATCAGGCGCTCGAGGCACTGCCCATTCATTTGCGGAAGGACATCCGGCGCAAGCGCAGCTACGTCAACCAGGTACTGGCACGCGCCGAGGTCGACAGCGGCTACAAGCCGGCGCGCAAACTCTGGGCGCGCACGCGCAATGGGCACTACCTGCCCAATCCGGCGATGCTGCTGCGCCAGCGCGATGGCTGGCGGCCGGTGTATGAGGCGCTGAAACTGAACTGGGTCGATCGAGGCAGCGGCAGCGAACACACATATCGCACACGGCCGGCGGCAGCAGTGGCGCGGTTGAATGATCGGTTGGCCGGCGTCGCGGACGAATTCTTCTGATCTCGGATTCACCGCCCGAGCAACATTTGCATTCAATACCGATCGAAGCTGGGATCGCCAGGCTGCGGTTCTGCGGCGCGGCGGCGTCGTCAATCTCGCGATGTTGCCGAACAGACACCTGCCTGTGCAATTTGATACCGGCTTACTGTACCTCGGATCGACGCGGCGACTGTCTGATCCCGTTGCAACCCGGCCTCACGACTTTTTTCACGCCGGGTCGTTCTACGCGTCGGAATGGTGCCAGCGGCAGGCAGCAACAGGCCAACTGCCGACATTCGTGGGCCTCGCATGGCTTTTCTCGAAATGGCGTGAGCGGACCTTCGATTTCGCTGAAAGCGGACTTTCATGTTTTGACATTCGTCATCATCTTCTTATCCCCTTGGTGCATGTCAGTGTGGTAGCACACGGACAAGCTGGCCCATGATCTTCTAGATTGTGCCTCCCGGTATTGAGCCCGCATACATGAGCGAATGCAGAGAAATGTATTTCTGCTCAAGCGCACTTACGACTATGAGGCATCATTGCCATGACATCCAGAAAAACCTATCTCGAAATAATGCGGTCCCAGTTGGATGCACTCAATACCGAAGTGACCCAACTGGAAGCCGGTGCAAGGAATGCCAAAGCCGAAATACGCGAGAGGTACGATAACGAAGTATCCAAGCTACGCCACCAGTCAAAACTGGCAGATACAAAGCTTGAAGAAGTCATGGTCGCGAATGAAGTCAACTGGGAGGCTATGGTCGCCGAAATGGAGAAGGCACGTGACGACTTTTCTTACTCATTTCAATATTTCAAATCGAACTTTTGGATACTGACGCATTGCCCACAGCCGCCAGAAGTGCGACTAATTGCATGGGATGTCCATCGATGGGATAGGCGAGATTCTTAACAAAATGCAGTGCAATCAGTCGTCTCTTGTTGCTATGTCATGATCTCCAAATGAAGTCCTTTCTGCACGTATTTGCGATACTCCATGGCCTGATGGCAATGCTCTTTGCCTGCGCCGCAGCCATGCTCATCATCATCGCCGCCAAGGTTGGCTGGCAAGCCTTTTCAGGTGGCCTGGATCGGAGTGCCGCACAGCAAATCATTGAAGCTGTGGGCCTCTTGGCAGCGGCAGTGGTGGCGTTGCAGATTGCGCAGACCATTGCGGAAGAGGAAGTTTTACGCGACGCTCGCATTAGTGGGCCAACTCGCGTGCGGCGCTTCCTATCAAGGTTTCTGGTTGTCATTGTGGTGGCGCTGGCCATTGAAGGCCTGGTTGCAACCTTCAAGGCGTCGTACGAAGACCCCGAGCACATGCTATACGCTGCGAGCATCGTGCTCTCTGCCGGAGTTTTACTCGCCTGCTGGGGCATATTCGTTCGCATGAATCGATATGCCGAAGAACTCGAACCAGAGGCTATGGCGGAAGTGAAGCTTGAAGACACAAAACTTAAGTGACCGTCGCAAGTGCGCCCACCTTAAACGTGAGTCGCTTCTTGAAGCGTCTGCATCGAAACTACGATAGGGGGTATGCGTTGCGAGTATCGGCCAAGCTTCGAACTGTATTGGTGGTTATGCTGGGACTGGTCCTCGTGATTGTCGTGGTGCTGTCACTACCGGTGGCAGATTGGCGCACCGGGCGCGGCGACATCGAACATCTCACTTTGGCACCCGCAGGCACCCATGCTGTCAAAGGCCGCAGAATCTGGATCGATACTGATGCAGCCTGTGGAGCCAGTCGGACCACCGACCCAGATGACTGCTTGGCCCTGCTCGCACTGCTCAAAGCGCCGGGCTTACAAGTAGTGGGCATTTCGACGATTTTTGGGAACGCTGCGATCGGGGTGACGGATCGCACTACCCGGGAACTCGTCTCCCGGCTCGCTGGCGAAGGTTTTTCAGCTCCACCCGTGTTCCGTGGTCGAAGTTCAGGTCTCGATGGCACCGACGACGTAGATCCGACATTGGCGGAGAACGCCATAAGCAGTGCACTTGCCGAGGCGCCGACGACAATCGTTGCTCTCGGTCCGCTCACGAATGTTGCGGCTGTGCTGCGAAGCCATCCTGCCCTTGCACCGCAAGTTCGTGAAATAGTCACGGTCATGGGTCAGCGGCCCGGGCATGTGTTCCATCCCGTTGAGGGTGGCGCTGCGCGCCTCCTTTTTGGCCATGGACCGATATTTAAGGATTTCAACTTCGCCAAGGACCGTTCCGCTGCATCCGAGCTTCTTTCGCTAGGAATCCGGGTGACATTTGTTCCCTATGAGGCTGCGCAGGCGTTAACTATTACTGAAACCGATCTAGATGCCATGGCGCGTGCCGGTACGGCAGCGCGTTGGGTAAGCGAAAGGTCCCACGAGTGGCTGTCGTTTTGGCGCGAGGACATCGAGCAGCCTGGCTTTTTCTCTTTTGACCTGACCGCAGCGGCCTACCTGCTGCATCCAGAGCTATTTCGTTGCGCTCAGGTGCGGTACAGAATCAGCAAACACTCCTGGCGATGGCGCTTGATTCTTGGCGGTACAGGGCTATTTGTTGAAAAAATCGTCGACGGCGATAAGGAGATGTCGGACCATCGGGCTGTGTATTGTCCAAGCGCGAGCCCCGGCATTCACGATGCGTCACTGGCAGATGTGGCCTTGGCTGCTACACGGTAAATAAAGGAAAAGCTTCGTCGAGCGTGCCAACGTGTTGAACCGCCCACTGCTGACCCGCACGGTGGGGGGTGTGGGGGCAACGGGTAGAAGCCGTTGCCTACCCGATTGAAGTCGTCACGGCACGTGGGACAGATTACTTTGACTTTCCATCGAATTCATTCACTGGAACCTTGCTCAGGTCGAGGTTTTCTATGCATCGAAGATTGACTGCCGCAACAGCGTTTCCCTTGGGATCAGTACCCTCGCCGAAGGTGTGAATGCCACACTTTGCGCAGAAGCGATGCTTGATGACGTGTTTGTTAAAGGTGTATGTGCTGGCGTCGGATTCTGGTGTCTTGAGTCGCAACGCTGTTCTTGGAACGAACCAGAGGAGAGACGCCCTTCGGGAGCAAATGGAGCAATTGCAGGCGAGGCCGCTGTCAATTTCGCCGTCCACGTCGAACGCAATGGCACCGCAGTGGCAGCTACCCGTATGTGTAGTCATAATTTTCTTCTTCAAATGAGTTGAGTTTTTAGGGGCAGAAAAGGAAAAGCGTTAGCCTGTTGGCAGTTTGAATCTGTGGGACAAGGCCGCGATAGGGGTGAGGGTGATCGTTCGAGTTAGGCCGCCCCTTGCGCCGCCTCCAGTGCCTCCTGAATTCGCCTCTCCCGAGTTTCTGGCTTGGCTGCTTCGTTGATACGCCGGACGATGAAATTCTGTTTGCCCGGAGGCAGTAGCTTGAAAGATTCTTCCGCCTTTTCGGCTCGCAGTGCATTCATCAAGTCCTCGGGAATATCTACTTGCGCACGATCAAGAACGGTGATCCGCACTTCAATGCGGTCACCGACTTTGGTGTTGGCTTCTTTGCGAACCTTTGCCTTGATGCGAATGTAGTGCTTACCGCCGCCGACTGGAAAGAGGCTCACCTGAAAGGGCGCTGAGTCGTTGATGCAAGCCATGACGAGCACTGGACCTTTCGTTCCCAACGCTTCAGTGATTGCGGCTGGTACAGGAACCGCACAGTAGTCCATTCCTTCAGTCCAGTTCTCCAATTCTGCGTGGAACGAAAGTTGTTGTCCTGCGGCGGCTGTATTGGTAGTCATGATTTTCTTCTTCAAATTAGATGTGCTTTAGGGGCGTAAAAGGAAAAGCACAAGCCTGTTGGCAGTTTGAATCTGTGGGGCAAGACCGCGATGGGGTTGAGGGTGACGCAGCGTGGCAATGAGGCGCCTGCGCGGCTATTCGCGCAGGTTGCTTCGAGCTTCGGGTGAGGTTGCACTTGCGATAGGGCTACGAGGTAGCGCATTCTCTGACTGTCTCCCAGGTGCGTGTCGTGACAGTCGTACCGAAGGCCCTCTCAATGAGTTGCATAAACACCGGGCCTTTCGGGTTTGCCGTATAGGTGGTGAATACCTCTCGGCCGATCATTCCGAGAACATAAGCATCATCGGAAACAAGCGGCAAAGGCACTTTCGACTCGCAGGAAGCCCGAAGAAAGCTGATCACGCGTTTCGCATTAGGTGGAAACGTGTAGTTGGTGTACGGATCATTGGCCAGCAATTCGTTCAAATAGACCGAGGGACGAACGATGGTGAAAAAGCTTCGGCCAAGTGATTTTTGAAGTGCAACCTCAGCCCGTTTCTCGATAGCGGACTCGGATTTTGCAGAAGCATCAAACGCGACATTGCCGCTCGAAAGAATGGTCTTCACATTCGTGAATCCAGCGACCTCGAAGGAGCGCTTCAGATCGGCGCTCTTGGCGGTTAGAGGGCTGACACCGCGAAGGAAAGCGACGTAACGCGGCATGGCGCTGTGCAACTTAACGCCTGAATTGGGCTGTGCGTCCATTACCAAAGGTTTTTTCCGTCAATGACGGTAACTGACACGGTTGCTGCATCGAACCCATCAAAGAGCCGGGCGTTGACGCCAATGCGGCGAGTCTTTTTGTCCCAGCTACCGTCCGGTTCGAATGCGGGACTATCCGAGAAGGTTGGAATGCCACAGTTGCTGCAAAAATGATGTGCGACCATCTGTGTATTCCAGCGATAGATTCCATCGCTTTCTCCCGAAACGGAAATGTGAAACTGTTCTGGCTGATAGTAGGCGTAGAGCGCGCCACGCTTGGAGCAGAAAGAGCAAGTACAACGCGTGAGTTGGTTCGGAATCTCGCCATCAATATTGAAGTTGACGTTACCGCAGTGACAACTACCTTTAATAGTCATGGCATTTCCTCACATAGATAAATAATACGTTTTGGCCGCCCGCACACGATTCACGCTTGATCTCTGGAAAAGTAGTTGACCAGGCTATCCAGTGAACCATTGTTTCCCGTCTCAGTTCCCTCGATCATGTCCTGACCAATGAATGACGCAGTTTGGCTGGTGCTTCGTAGCTTCGTTTTGCTGCCCGATTGCGCAAGTTCAAGAGTAATAAGTGAAGCGCAGAGGCGCTTTCCATCCATCGAGATCGTCTCGCTGGAGACAATTCGGCGATGTGGGATGATTTCAAGGTAGCGGGTAGTACCGTGAATGTTGGGGTTAGATTTAGAGCCGCAACGGTAACGATCCTCGCCGCCCTCTCGAAAATCTTCCTGGTCATAGATGATGGTGGCGGTGTCTGATGGCGCACTCCACTCCGACCGAATTTTTGCGTTTTCGAAGGCTGCAAATACCTTTTTGACGGTCGCGGGAACCTCGCGCTCGAACACCAATGTTGCATGGGTCACGCGTTCAGTCTGCTGGGAATCTTCAAAAGTCATATCAATCCTCCGAATCAGGTGTGTGTTGCATAACGAGGTCTGAGGAAAGCGGCGACCACGGTGCCCCGTGAGCGCAGCGGGTGGACACCCTGTGGCATCCGCTTTGTCTGAATGGTTAGGCCTCAGCGGCGACGCGTCGAGCAACGCGATCACACAAAGGCAGCCACTTTCTACCGCCGTTCTTCCACTCCCAGTTGAAGCGCATCTTGTCGCCGCCGTCCTGCACCGTCACGGTGGCTCGCGTCTGCGCTTCAGTGAAGGGTCGAGGATGCCAAACTCGTTGGAACCCCACGGCTTACTTTCAAGCGGAGCATTGGGATGCACGACGCCGAGTGTGGAGCAAACCGAGTACAGCGCTTCCACCCCTTCAACGCGAATCCTGCAACTGGTGCTTTCTGCAATGTGCTTCTCCGAACACGCCCAAAAGTGGATGCTGACACCGCCCTTAGAGATGACTCCATATACCCCCTGCTGCACATGGCGCTTTGTGAAGCCCAAGCAGGAACAAAAGAAGTCCACCGAACGCTCGAAATCCAGCGATGCAAGATCGGGCGTGGCAGAAATGAAGAGAGTGTCGTGCGTCATGCGACGTTGCCTTTCTGCTGCCAACGTCGAAGCTGCCCGGCCGGCAACACTAGCCGCGAAGCGGCATTCTTTAGTTGCCCAGCCGAGACGAACAAGCTGTTCGGCTTCACATTGCCGCCCTCTCGCTAAGATCACCGTAGCGCCCGGCAATGACGACGGTATAGCCGTCTGGGTCTTTCAACCAGACCTCTCGGTGCCCCGCGGTAGGATTGACCTTTGGCGCTTCGAGCACCTCGGCACCCAGCGCGCTGATCCTCGCTACCGCCTGATCGAACTCGTCAGTTTGGAACCAGATCACCGCACCAATGCCATATGGCTTTGTGTTTTGATCGCCCAGGTGTAGATGTTCATGGGCGTCCCAGTGATGCAACTGCAGAATCATTCTGCCTTGGCAGACCATCTGTTCGTACTCTGGCCCACCATGCCCGCTCTCGCACCCAAGCACAGCTTGGTACCAGAGGCTACTGGCTTGAACATCCCGAACAGCTATTAACGGTTGTGCTTGCATTTGTTGACTCACGCGAGAGTTGCTGAAATAGTTTTTGACGCCCAACGTTGGAGGCCAGCGGCAACCGAAGGCTGTCGCGAGTGGGCCGACGGGTTAGACGCCAACGCCTGAGTTCTCAACGCTTGGGCTCCATAGGAGCCTCACGGAATTTCTGCTCCGACACCTGCTGTGCGAGTCCGATGAGAATTCCTTCGGGACCTCGGATGTAGCACAGGCGGTAGATGCTCTCGTAGTTGACGACTTCATCGACCACTGTCGCTCCAAGCCTGCTGAGCCGAGTAAGCGTGTCGTCGATATCCTCGACGGCGAACATGACGCGCAGGTATCCCAGAGAATTGACGGGGGCCAAGCGGTGATCAGACGCGATGGCAGGAGCGTCGAAGCGTGATAGTTCAATTCGGCTGTGGCCGTCAGGGGTGCACATCATAGCGATCTCAACGCGCTGTCCGCGCACTCCAGTGACGCGGCCGGACCACTCGCCTTCGATTCGCGTGCGGCCTTCGAGGATAAGTCCAAGCTCGGTGAAAAACTCAATGGCGGCATCAAGGTCCTCCACCACGATGCCAACGTTGTCCATGCGCTTGACTGTCATTTTTGCCTGCTCGTTTTCTACGTTTTTGGCATTGTTACATTCACCATCCACGGCACACCAAACTGGTCGGTCAACATGCCGAATGAAGAGGTCCAGAACGTTTTTGCCAAGGGCATCGTGACAACCCCACCTTCACCCAGTGCCGCAAAAACGCGTTTCGCTTCAGCGTCATCAGCCACCTCGATCGCGAGCGTCATCCCCTTGAATTCGGCCTGTTTCTCGCCCATGCCGTCGTCGGCCATCAGCTCGGTTTCGCCAATTCGAAAAACAGCATTCATGATTTTTTCTTCATAACCGGGCGGCGACTTCATGGCTTCGTCAGGGCTGTCTTTCCAGCGGTGCAGGTTGGTGACTTTGGCACCAAGGGTCTTTTTGTAGAACTCCAGAGCTTCCTCGCAACGGCCGCTGAAAGATACGTATGCTTGAACTTTCATAGTGAAATCCTCTCGTTTGGTGGTGAAATTGAAGTGATTGTTGGTCACGCATCCAGCATCGGCTCAAAGCCGCCGTAGATCATCCGTTTGCCATCAAAAGGCATGTCGCCCATGGCCTTCATGCGCGGGTCGTTCATGAATTTTTCGTTGCCTGCATCGCGCGCCGCTTTCGAGGGCCACTCGATCCAGGAGAAGACCACGTTTTCTTCGCCTTCGGCTTTCACTGCACGCTTGAAGTCGGTGACTTTGCCATCGGGTAAAGCATCGCCCCAGCATTCCACGATGCGTGTTGCGCCAAATTCTTTGTACAAAGCCGCCGCCTTGATTGCCATTTCGCGATAAGCCTCTTTGTTGCCTGTTTTCACAGGAATGAGATATCCATCGATGTAGTTCATGCTGACTTTCCAAAGTGGTTGATGAAAGTGCACTGTGCGCTGCCAGTGGAGCCAGGTCTGTGCGATGGCAAACTATGGGTAGACGCTTCAGCGTAACGCTCCACTGCCAGTTCTGAACCAACCAGCGATTCCAGTTGCCATAGCTCTGATTTATCGGCCCGCGGCGAATGCTGAGGAGAACCAGAGCCAACCCCAGGCCGACGGTGACGGCGGTTGTCATGGTGTCGCCACCTAGCACAACGAGCACCAGCACCAAGCCCATGCCGAGTACCGCATTCAATGCCCGAGCCGGCCGGGCCACATCGGCCGCAGCAATGGCGCACACGGTTAACACCAGGCAGCCAATGATGTGGTGGGCGTGGGCGAGGGCACCGTCGGCGCCCAACGTTACGCGGGTGAACAGCAGTGATATGCCAATGGCGCCCGCCAAGGCCAGATTCCAAGGCAGGCTGACCCCGCCACCCAGCATGTTCTTCAACACCACGCCCAGAGGTCGGTCAAACTCGTCGTCACTGTCACTGAACATTATTGACCGGGCCGCGTCGGGGGCAGGCAGTTCGTCGGTATCCCCCACGAACAACACGCGCACCCACGACTTGCCTGCAAGGGCACGGCGGCGCAAGAACTGGCAGGTGGCCAGCAGTTCGTCCAGCGAATACGGAATGTGAATCAGCACCGCCGCGCCGCCCACCAATGCCAGCGTGCTCCAGGTGCCCAGCACGACCGGCTGAATCACAATGAACAGGATGGTCGTCATGCCCAATGGCACGATCATCAGGCCGAACAACAGCACCAGCCAGGGAGCCGTGCGCCAGCGCCGACGTGACCCCACCAGGCCAGTGAGGATTTCCAGCAGGTAGGTGTAACCGCCCAGCGCAGCATCGGACACCGGGAATGCCTTCGACACCCAGGACGTGACGATTTCTTCAGTGCCATTGCGGGGGTCGGTGGGCGACCCGGCAAAGAACGGGTCCCACAAGCCCGGGATGTGCTCCAACTGGTAGCCCGCCAGATAACGCGAGACATACAGGCCCAACAGCGCAAGGACGATGATGGGTACACGTTGGCTCCATTCGGACGGGTTGAAGCTCCAGCCTGGCGGGACGTTGGGGCCTGTCAGCGCCGCTAGTGCCGAAGAGCCCGGCTCGGGCTTGCTGCACACAGCCAGGCCAAAGATGAGCGCACCCACCAGCGTGTCCGACAGGTATGCGGCAGCATTGGCGGTGGACCACAAAAAAGGCAGTGCCATAACGACTGCACCGATGCCAGCACACAGCCAGCGTGCCCATAGCGCGCGCCAAGACAGTGCCAGGCCCGCAGCCGCCATCAACAACAGGCCCATGGCCATTTCACTGACGCGCAGCCCGGCCTCTTGAACGCCAACCAACAGGGGTTGCGTGAGCAACCACGTACCCAGGCCGATGTTGACAAAGTGCGCCCAGCGCCAGGCGCCATGCTCGGCTTGGCGCTGCGCATCGTGGCGTGTGCGCAGCACGTCCGGGTTATCGTCACCCACGGGTGCTGCGGGCGGCACTGGCGCAGCGGGTGCTTGCGCAGGCTTGGTCGCTTCGCCATCGATCGCGCTGGTTACCCAGTCTGGTGCCACGATGCAATTGGTGGTGTACCAGGCAACTGGGTCAGTCTTCAGGTTGTTCACCATCTGTGGCAATTCATCGGCGAGGCGGTGTGTGGGTTCCCAATCCAGCAACTGGCGTGCACGGCGGATGTCGAGTGCATAGTGGTCGTCGGCCATGGCCACCATGAAGGGCCGGACAAAGGGTGGCTTGCCGCCGTCGATGGCATCTGGCACCAAGGGCTCCAACTGGCCCTGCACCCAGGCACCTGCTACGGCCAGCGTTTTGGGAACCTGCAGCGTGAGCCAATCGTCCGCGCCATGCATCAGCTGGCCCAGGGTGTCTTGCAACGCGCCGTAGCCGACCGCCTCGGCCTCGCCAATCAGTATCTCAGTGCCGGTGGGCAGCAGCGCGCGCCGGTCCACGGCACGTTTGAGCGCGTCCAGCATGTCATCCCTGTGCAGTGCCGACTGCCCGACCAGCGTACTGCCGGAATACAGGTGGCTTTGCAGGTCGCGCTCATAGATGCGGACCATCTGCTGCGCCAGGGTGGGCACCATGGTGTGCGTGTCATACACGCCTGCCAAGCGCAGGACGACACTGGTTATGTGGCCGCGTTCCGCCCGTACCACTGCCTCGGCGGCTGCCTTCGATTTTGGGTAGGCCCAGGCTGGGGCGATGGGCTGTGCTTCATTGATCGACTCGCCGGGCTTGCAAGGCGCGTGCACCAGCATTGTGCTGGGGTACAGAAACTGGGTCACCTCGAAGCCTTGCAAGGCCCGCAGCAAACGCCGTGTCCCGTCCACATTGACCGATTGGTACAGCGGATTGTCGTCGCCCGTGAAATCAAAGTAGGCGGCCAGGTGCACGACGCTGGCAATGCGCGAACCATAGGTCGTGCGGAACACCTTCAACGCCGACGTTACCGATTCATCCGAGCCGAGATCGATTGCCAAAACGGAGAAGTCTTTGCTGCCAGGTGCTGCGTCTTTGGCCTCGCGGTCCAGGCCGACTATTTTGTAGTGACCACTCAAGGCCTCGGCCACCGAGCGACCCAGGTTGCCGCTGGCACCGGTAATCAGGACAATGGGCTTGATCGGGGCGGTGCTCACGTTCGTTTTTTCATTGGTAGCCTATGCCCATCACATAGTTGCGCAGTAGCGCCTCTTCGTAGCTGCCAGCTAACAGAAGCGCCCGCAACCCGTCGCGTGCATTCAGCACCCCCGTTGGTTGTTTGTCAACGCCCATTAGCAGCACGTGAATGAGGCCGCGCGCGTGCATGGTCGCTAGTACATCGGACAGCGACTCCTCTGGCGCGCAGGTTGTGAAATCTTGCGTCATCACGTCTTCTGCATGGGTTGTGAAGAAGTCGGCCTGACCCATACCCAAGCGCCTAACCAGTATGGTTTCGGTGATGATGCCCATTGCCGCACCCGCCGCATCACACACCACCACTACGCTGATTTGAGCGCCGGATAAGCGCGCCGCCACTTCTACGAGGAGCGCGTTCAATGGCACCGTGAACAGCCGCGAGCCAGTGATCGACTGCAGGCTACCGACCAGCAAGGGCGCTACCGTACGCGCCTCTGCTGCGACCACTGGCGGGCTTTCGGGGCTACCCGTGTCGGGAGTGAGGGGTGGCGGCGTAGTCATACCGCAAGGGCAGTTTCAAGCTGCGCTTTGTTCATGACGGATCGGCCCTTCAGACCGCGCTGGCGGGCCACATTGCGAAGCTGAAGCAGGGTTCGACCACCCGGGCCTTGGTGGGAGCGCAAGCCGCCACGTCGACTTGCGGGCATGTCGTTGATCGACGATGCGCTGGCAGTCACCGATTCGCCGTGCTGTGCTCGCTCTTTATTGACGACACGTGCCGCGATCTCTTGGGCCAGACGCTCAGGCTTGCCGCCTTCCAACAGGCTGTCCTTGATGTGGGTGTACTGACGTTCGCGTTTGGCGCTCCAGGCTTTTTGCGGCACAACAGATCCTTGTAGAGTTTGAATTGAGCAGGAGTAATCGACAAAATTGATCCGACCGATGGCTATTCTTTAAGGACGCTCCCGCAGGAACGCAAGCAGCGCATCGTTGAACGCCTTTGCATGGGACAGATTCAGCCCGTAGGGGGCACCATTTACTGTCACCAGTTGGCTGTGGGGTACGGCGAGGTGGGTGCGCAGGCCCGAGCCATCGATGGGCACAATTGCGTCGGCATCGCCATGAATCACCAGCGTGGGCACGGTCAGCTTCTTCAGGTCTTCGCGGAAGTCGGTGGTGCTGAACGAGTCCATACACGCCAACGCAGCATGCTGTGCCGACTGCTGGCACAGGGCAACCGCCGCGCTGCGCTGCGACTCGGTGACCTGGAGCACCCCGTTGGCGGAAAAGAAATTCTGGGTGAACTCGTCGAAGTAGGCATTCCGATCTTGCTCAAGCGCGTGTTTCTTTAGTTGCGCCTTCTCGGATGTGAGCGGTCCTTCGGGGTTGTCGGCCGTCTTCATCAGGTACGGCGGCACCGCTGCGGCAAACACCACACTGCGCAGGCGCGATTCGCCGTGCCGCCCGACATAGCGTGCCACTTCGCCCCCGCCCATCGAGAAACCCACCAGCGTCACATCTTGCAGTCCACACTGTTCCATCACGCGCTGCAGATCGTCTGCCAGCGCGCCGTAGCTATAACCTGACTCCGGCTTGTCCGAACGCCCAAAGCCTCGTCGGTCATACGCGACTACCCTATAGCCAGCGGCTTGAAGCACCGACACTTGCGGCTCCCAAGCCTGAGCTGACAGTGGCCAACTATGGATCAGGACCACCGGTCTGCCGTTGCCACCGCTGTCGTCAATGTGGAGGTTCACGTTTTCCGCAAGCGTAGTGTCGACACTGCCCGACTCGTCTGGGTTCGCCGCGGCTCCGGCGGCGGCTCCGCCCAGTGCACCGGCAACCGCACCGAGCGAGGCTCCGACCAAAACGCCGACTGGACCCGCCACCGCAATACCGATGGCGGCACCCGTGGCCGCACCTGCCATTACGCCGCCACCGATCAGCACTGAGTTGGCCTCGCGCTCGACATCCTGGGGTTCCATCGGAGTCTGCGCCGCCGCATCCGGGTCCTGCGAGGGAATGCCGTGACCGGGGTTGGCCTGCCCTGCCATGTCTGCGTCAACCGGTTGGGAGTGGGACAGTGGGATGGTTGATGGATTCATATGCTTTACCGTTTCAGTTGAAGCGGGAATGGGCAAGAGGCTCAGTCTGTCAACTATTGCGGGAGGTTATTCCAACGGTAGCGGGCCTGTCTGTGGCGCAGCGTACGGTTGCTATTAGGTTACTGGCGTCTTTGTTGACCGATCAAGTCTGATCGGCAGAAACTGGCTTTGACTTTTCGCAGATGTAACCGTGTCGTGTGACGACCCCTGGCCATCACGCGACAATGAGCAAACACACACCGGTTGTTCCCGAAGCGGTCTCTGGGCTTGAGGCTACGAGGTGTTTTTGGATGTCGGCTGTCAGGCGACCATTTGTTCTGTTGCTACGTCTTACGAGATTTGGCCATGAGCAAATCACGAAATTGGAACGGGGCCGCCAATGACCGCTAACGAGAAGTCGGACCAATTTCTTTGTGTTTGGCGACCGGCAGGTATCGCTGCAATGCAGGTCTACAGTTTTCTCCATTGCTGACGTTCGATCTGCGCGCGAGCGTCAGCGAAGTCGGGGCTGCCGACACGGTTATTGGCGCGCACGATGAAGTTCTACATACCAATCCTCTCGGCCCACCAGCGAAGCTCGGCCATCCAGTTCTTGATAGTGCCCACGGCTAGACCCTCAGTTCGCCATCGCTCCACCAGCCCTTCGATGTGTTTGAGCTTGAGGCTTGCTGGCCACCTGGTCGACCACGCGCTCGCGAACGCGTTGTGCCGCATAGTTGCAGACACGGTTGCGCCGGCACAACTGATTCAGTTCAAGGTTCAGGTTTCGTATTCTTGGCTTCTCTGTTTCTCATCGTCCTGTCTGTCAGTTGCCCTGGGATATCCGTACGTTGTCGCTGGTGTGTTGATGTCAGGTTAGTGTTTCTGTCCGCCCCGAACGCCTGAGCGTTGCAGGAACAACAAGGGACCCGGGACACCGGCGA
>JANNKH010000028.1:0-91950 GCA_031396205.1 Rhodoferax sp. | reverse complement strand
CAAACCCGCGTTCGATCACCCGTTTGAAGGCTCGGATCTCATCGGCCTCGTTCTTGAAGTCCATCGTGCGGTAGGGGTGGTCCCATTCGCCCAATACGCCCAGGCGCTTGAAATCGGCCATCTGCAACGCGATCTGCTCGGTGGCGAAGGCACGGCTCTTGGCCTGCATTTCATCGCGCGGCAGGTTGCGCCCAAACTTCTTCTCGATCGCGTTCTCGATCGGCAGGCCATGGCAGTCCCAGCCCGGGACATAGCGGGCGTCGAATCCTTCGAGCTGGCGCTCCTTGACGATCATGTCCTTGAGAATCTTGTTGACAGCGTGACCCATATGGATCTGGCCATTGGCATACGGCGGGCCATCGTGCAAGATGAACATGGGGGCGCCCCGGCGCGCATCGCGCAGCTGCTTGTAGACGCCTTGCTCGTCCCATTCCCGGGCCCAGACTGGCTCGCGTTTGGGCAGGTCACCCCGCATGGGAAACGGTGTTTCAGGCAGGTTGAGGGTGCTGCGGTAATCGGTCTTGTCAGTCATGGTGCTGGCCGCGCTGTTGTACGCGGGCCTCCTGGAATCAGTGTGATCGGGCAGGCCGGGCAAGCGGCGCGCCATCGTGGTGTCAGTTGCGTGTCGGCGAAACGCCTGGAACCCTCGCATGTGCGTGACGGGAGCCCCGGGCTTTTCGCCGGCTAAATTCGGTCGCGGGTGGTTTGCCGGTGGGTTTGCGCGTAACTCGATGCGAAGTAGTCGCGCGCCGCGTCGCGGTCCAGGGCAATGCCGCGCCGCAGCGCATCCAGGCCGTCGTACTTCAGTTCGTCGTGCAGTTTGTGCAGCAGTTCCACCCGGATGAGTTTACCGTAGCCATCGTCGCGACCCCACGGCGCGGGCCAGTCCAGGCAATGGGTTTCCAACAGCACCCGGCCGCCGTTGACATCATGGGGGTCCAGCGAAGGCCGCACGCCCAGATTGGCAACACCGGGCAGCGGATCATGGCCCAATCCATGGACCAGCACGACGAAGATGCCGCTGGCGGCGGGCTTCCAGTGCGAGAAGCGCAGGTTCAGTGTCGGAAAGCCCAGCTCCCGTCCGAGCTTGCGCCCATGCACGATATGCCCCGAAATGCGAAACGGATGGCCGAGCAGGCGTTCGGCATCTGCCATCCGTCCTTCGGCCAGGGCCTCGCGAACCGCGGAACTCGACACCCGCAAGCCATGCACCTCATAGCTGTTCATGCGCGCAACGTCAAAACCACTCGCGTCACCGGCGGCATCGAGCATGGCGTAGTCGCCTTCGCGGCGGGCGCCGAACCGGAAATCGTCGCCCACCAGCAGGTAGCGGGCGCGCAAGCCTCGCACCAGCACTGCGTTGATGAAAGCCGAGGGCGATTGCGCCGCCAGGCGCGCGTTAAAGGGTATGACCACCGTCTGGTCAATGCCGCAGTGCGCCAGATCCAGCAGTTTGTCACGCAGACTGGCGACCCGGGCCGGAGCCAATTCTCGTTTGCCGTTGGCGGCCGCGAAGTAGTCGCGCGGATGCGGTTCGAAGGTCAGTACGCAACTCTTGACGCCGCGTTGGGCGGCTTCTGCCCGCAGCAGCGCCAGCATGGCTTGGTGACCACGATGGACGCCGTCGAAATTGCCGATCGTCAGCGCGCACCCGGCTGCAAGCTTGGAGTGTTGCAGGCCACGGAAGACTTTCATGCGCGTTGTCTGGTGTTCATTTGGAGGGGCATCGCACCGCGGCCGGGGTGGCCGCGAGGATGCCATGGAAAGCAGGTATATTGTGGTGCACCCCGCTGTGTGGCACATCCTGCATTGTCATGCAGTCGGGTGTGTCGGGTGTGTCGGGTGTCCGCGTTGCAAGGCGTTTTTCGAGGAGGCGTTTCTTGAAGGTCTTGAAGCTCTCAGCCCAGGGTTTGCCACAATCCTGGATCTCGCTTGAACAAGCCGTCATTCACTATGCGGCAGGTGAGGTGCGTTGGGAGTCGGGCGGTGAGGTCGCCGTGTTTCACGGGGGCCATAACGCGCAGACGGGGGCGCAGTCGATCATCGCGGTCAACAGCATCATCGGCACCAAGGGCGTGCCCAATATCAATCCGTTCAATCTCAAGCCGAGCCTGACCAACAGCAAGCTGTTCGCGCGCGACCGCAACGTCTGCGCCTATTGTGGGCAGCAGCACCAGGAAGAGAGCCTGACGCGCGAGCACATCGTGCCGTTCGCGCAACTTGGCATCGATACCTGGATGAACGTGGTGACCGCATGCCGTCCCTGCAACCATCGCAAGAGCAGTCGTACGCCAGAGCAGGCGCATATGCCGCTGTTGTATGCGCCCTATGTCCCCAGCTTGTGGGAGGATTTCATCCTGCGCAATCGGCGCATCCTGGCAGACCAGATGGAGTTCCTGATGACCCATCTGCCCAAGTCGTCGCGCCTGATGTCCTGACGTTTGTCAGACTGCGAGGCGGGCAATTTCGCCGTTTGACCACGGTGAGTTGGCGGCGGCCCCGCTGATTGCTCCGAGGCTGGCGGGCCCGAGCAGAAAAAAAGTGCGCAACCGCCCTTTGCCTTTGACCTCGATCGCGCCGCGGCACTCGAATTGAAAGTCGCCCTGCAACGCATGCGCCACTTCGGATGTGACCTGTATCCTGCCCGTCTCGCCCGTCGACTCCATCCGGCTGGCGGTATTGACGGCGTCGCCCCAAACATCGTAGTGCAGGCGATGGAGCCCGACGACACCCGTGATGGCTGGCCCGACGTGCATTCCCGCGCGCAACGCGAGCCCATGGCCGGTGTGCGCGTTGAATGCGGCTACCGCCCGAAACATGTCCAGCGCGAGGCTTGCCACGGCGGCCGACCTGTCCTTGCCAATTACCATGTAGGCGTCACCGATGGTCTTGATTTTTTCGACGCCATGGCGATGGACCAGCATGTCGAATTCGCAGAAGAGGGCGTTGAGTATCTGCAGCACAGTACCGGGCGGATGGTCGGCACAAAACCGGGTGAATCCGACAATATCGACAAACAACACGGCGACACAATCATGTTTCTGCGCCTTGACCCTGTTGTTGCGCTTGAGTTCATCGGCGATTGGCTTGGGCAGTGCGTTGTACAGCACGGCATCGGCGCGTGCGCGTTCAAACTCCACCCGGCGCTTCTCGTCGAATAGCGCGCGGCTCATGGTCATCAGATGGGCGTCCAGCAGCAGCGCGACCAGGGCCAGCGCTACGAGATTGATCGCGGCGCCACTGGTGTAGAACATGCTGCTGCCGTCGAGCCAGAGGATGGACGCCAGCAATACCGCTGCACTGGCGATGTTCAACGCCCTGCGCAGCGTGCCGGGGTAGTTGAATACGCAGACCATGGTCAGCAAGAAGATCGCGTAGGTGGACATGTCGCCGCTCAGGACCCATGAGATGAAGCCAAACCAGGTGAAAAGCGCGGCGCCCAGCGTCATGAACGCCGCCAGGCACAGCTTGCGGGTGTGGTGCCTGGCCAGGCGCGGGGCCGCACAGACAAAGGCAATGAAATACAGGCCGGCGGTGGCGTGCCAGGCCAGCAGGAAGCTGTGTTGCGGGTTGTCGCCCCAGATGCCGTGGGCGAAAAGCAGTGGGTCCACTACCAGCAGCATCAATGCGATCACCGCCAGCCCCACACGAGACAGGGGCAGCAGCATCGCAAACGAGCGCGCGATCAGCCAGCGTTCGAAATCTGAACCGTCATCAACGGTGCAATGATGCGTGTTGCCGTCCGCGATTGCCGCCATGCTGCCTCCCCTGGCTGCGGGCTGCCACTCCGGGGGGCCCCGGCAAGCGCCGCCGCTAACCAGTGGCCATCGTCGCCCGATATGGGTCTGTCAGTGTGGCCGCCCGCACCAAACATGGCCAAATTGGGGGACAAACCGTGCTGGGTCAGGCGAATACGCCAGCACTGTCCTGCATGCGCAGGGAGACTTCGCCCAGATGGTGCAGGCTGTCGCCAAACACCATTTCCATCTGGGTCAGGCGCTTGAAGTAGTGGCTGACGATGTATTCGTCCGTCACCCCAATGCCCCCGTGCAACTGGACCGCCTGCTGGCCGACGAAGCGCATCGACTGCCCCAGTTGGTACTTGGCACGTGCCATGGCAGCGCGACGTTCAGGGGCCGGTGCGTTGAGCTTGAGCGAAGCGTAGTAGCTCATCGAACGCGCCAGTTCCAGTTGCATCTTCATGTCGGCTACCCGGTGCTTGAGAGCCTGAAAACTACTGATGAGCACGCCGAACTGCTTGCGGGTGTTCATGTACTCGACGGTTATCGCCAGTGTCTGGTCCATCACGCCAACGGCCTCCGCGCAGGTTGCCGCAATGCCGATATCGACACCGTGTTCCAGTGCTGCCAGACCGTCGAGTTGGATCAGCTGTGCGGACGCGTTGTGCAGCTGCACTTCAGCGGCGCATGCGCCATCAACCGTGCCGTAGCCGCGGGTCGTGACGCCGGCGGCGGAGCGCTCGACCAGGAACAGGGCCGGTTTCCCGTCGACGGCGGCGCTGACGAACATCGCATCGGCCTTGGCACCGGCCATGACCAGACTCTTGGAGCCGGACAGCTTCCAGGTTTCGCCGTCCCTGTCGGCCTTGCTGGAACAAGCGTCGAGTCGATACCGGCTGGCGCGTTCCTGGTAGGCCAGTACGATGATTTTTTCGCCGCTGGCGACCAGCGGCGCCCACTGGGCCGCCAGGGCCTTCGGTGCGTATGCGCTCAGAAGGGCGCCGGCGATCAAGGCTTGCGACAGGGGCTCCAGCACGATGCCCCGGCCCAGCTCCTCCATGACGATCATGCCTTCCACCGGGCCCATGCCCAGTCCACCCATCGCCTCCGGCACATACAGGCCACACAGGCCCAGTTCGGCGAGTTCGCCATAGGCATCGGCCGAAAAACCGCCTTCTTTCGCAATCGAACGACGACGGTCGAAAGCGTATCCCTTTTCAACCCATTTGCGCACGGCCTCGCGCAGTTGGTCCTGGTCGTCGCTGAAATCAAAATCCATATCGGTCACCTGTCATTGAGGGAGGGCATGAGGCCTCGCATGGCGTTGCCTTGGGCGGATAGGCGCGGTGGCTGGATGCACAGTTGATCAGCCCAGTGCCACCTGCGAAACGATATTGCGCTGTACTTCGTTGGATCCGCCATAGATGGTGGTCTTGCGCATGTTCAGGTAGGTCGTGGCCAGCGGCGCACAGTGCAGAGCACCCACCGCATCGCCTTGCCATCCGGCTTCCATTGCCTCATGGATCAGCGGCAGCGCATACGGGCCGGCCGCCAGCATCATCAACTCGCTGTAGCGTTGCTGTATCTCGCTGCCACGGATCTTCAACAAACCGGCGATGTCCAGCGTCTGCTTGCCCGACTTCTCCGCCGCGAGAACCCGCAGAACCAGCATTTCGAGCGCCACGACGTCGACTTCCAGTTTGGCGATCTCATCGCGAAAGCGGCTATCGTCGTACACGCCCTCGGCCTTGGCGATGCGCTTGAGTCGTTCGAGTTCGCGTTTGGCACGGTTCACGTCGGCGATGTTGGTGCGCTCATGGCTGAGCAGGTGCTTGGCGTAGGTCCATCCCTTGTTTTCTTCGCCAATCAGGTTTTCGGCCGGCACCTCGACGTTGTCAAAGAACACCTCATTGACCTCAACGCTGCCGTCGAGCAGGCGGATGGGACGCACGGTAACGCCAGGCGACTTCATGTCGACCAGCAGGAAACTGATGCCGGTCTGGGGTTTGCCTTCGCTGCTGGTGCGCACCAGGCAAAAGATCCATTCGCCATACTGGCCCAGTGTCGTCCAGGTTTTCTGTCCATTGACGATGTAACTATTGCCGCGACGCTCAGCCCGCGTCTTGAGCGAGGCCAGGTCACTACCCGAGCCCGGTTCGCTGTATCCCTGGCTCCACCACACCTCACCACTGGCGATTCCCGGCAAGAAGCGCTTCTGTTGCTCGGCGTTCCCGAACGCCATGATGACCGGCGCGACCATCACCGGTCCGAACGGAACCACCCGTGGTGCACCGGCCAGTGCGCATTCTTCCTCAAACAGGTGCTTTTGAACCGAGTTCCAGCCGGGGCCGCCGAATTCCGTGGGCCATCCATGGCCAAGCCAGCCATTCTTGCCGAGTATCTTGGCCCAGCGCTGCATGTCGTCGCGACTCAGATGCAGCGCATTGAGAACCTTGTGCGAAATGTCCGACGGCAGGTTGGCCGCGACCCAGGCGTGGATGTCCTTGCGAAACTGCTGCTCTTGTGGGGTGAATGCCAGATCCATACAGTTGACTCCAAACAGGCGTTGCCATGTTGTAGCACGGTCGTGCGATTGTGCGTGTCCGAACCGTGACAAGTCGATAGAACTTGCCCAGCGGCGATAATTTTCAGACGTATGAAGAATATCGTGATCCTGATCTCGGGTGCCGGCTCCAACATGGCCGCGATCGTGCAGGCCGCGCAACGGGACAACTGGCAGGCCCGCTTCCAGACCCGTATCGCAGCAGTGATCAGCAACCGTCCGCAAGCAGGCGGCCTGGCCGTTGCGCGTACGTTGGGCGTCCCGACCGATGTGGTGGACCATCGGCAATTTTCGGATCGCAGCACGTTTGACCATGCGTTGGCACAGGCAATCGATCGATTCGATCCCGCCGGTCGCCCGGATTTGGTGGTTTTGGCCGGCTTCATGCGGGTCCTGACGCCGGGGTTCGTTGCGCGATATGCCGGACGCCTGGTCAATATCCATCCGTCTTTGCTGCCGGCATTTACCGGGCTCAATACCCATCAACGGGCGCTGGACGCTGGCTGCACCGTGGCTGGCGCTACCGTGCACATGGTGACGGCAGAACTGGACAGCGGCCCCATCCTGGCCCAGGCCGTCGTGCCGATACTGGCGAAGGATACCGCGCGAAGCCTTGCCGCCAGAGTCGTGACGCAAGAGCATCTGATGTATCCGGCCGCGATTGCGAAATTGACACGGCGCTGAATGGTCGGTCCCTGGCACGGGGCAGGCCGGGCCATCCGTTCCGTCGAGCGACCCGCATGGGACAATCCGTGCCATGCATCCCGCCCTATTGCTGCAGGCCTGTACCGACCTGGTGGCGCAGGTCTTGCGGTTCGACCATCCCGCGGACGCGGTGGTGGCGCGTTTTTATCGCGAACACAAGTCCTTGGGTCCCCGGGAACGTGGTACGTTGACGGAGACTGTGTTTGCAGTCTTGCGCAAGAAACAATTGTTCGAGCATCTTGCACCGTCCGGCAGCGGAGCCAAGGCCAGGCGCATGGCCATACTGGGGTTTCAGAGCCCCCGAGCATTTTTGGACGGTGCTCTGGCGGATCAGGAAAAGGCCTGGCTGGATGCCTGCGGCCGGGTGCGCGCTGACGAATTGATGGAGCGGCATCGGCACAATCTGCCGGACTGGTTGGCGCAGCGTCTCAAGGAGGAACTGGCCGATGATTTCTGGCCGCTGGCGGAAAGCCTCAACGAGGCGGCCGGGCTGGACCTGCGGGTAAACACGTTCAAGGCAAAACGCGTCGAAGTTCAAGAGGCCTTGTCCCGGGCCGGCATCGAATCGACAGCGACGCCATTTTCTCCCTGGGGGCTGCGGCTTGCCGGCAAGCCGCAGTTGACCCGACTGGACTCCTATTTGAAGGGTGAATTTGAAGTCCAGGACGAAGGGTCACAGTTGTTGTCCATGCTGGTGGATGCGCGGCGCGGCGAGATGGTGGTTGATTTTTGCGCCGGCGCTGGTGGCAAGACACTGGCCCTGGGCGCCGCCATGCGCAGTACCGGGCGCCTGTATGCGTTCGATACCTCAGCACACCGCCTTGATGCGCTCAAGCCACGCCTGGCGCGCAGCGGCTTGTCCAATGTGCATCCGGTTGCCATCAGCCACGAGCGCGACGAGCGCATCAAGCGTCTGGCTGGCAAGATCGACCGCGTTCTGGTCGACGCACCTTGTTCAGGTCTGGGGACCTTGCGCCGCAATCCGGATTTGAAGTGGCGTCAGAGCGCAGAAGTAGTCGCGCAGATGGCCATGACGCAGGTGGCGATCGTTCAAGGCGCTGCCCGCCTGCTCAAGCCTGGCGGGCGTCTGGTCTATGCAACCTGCAGTCTTCTGCGCCAGGAGAACGAAGACATCGCCAGTAGCTTTTCGGCAGCCAATCCCGATTTTGAGTCGTTGCACGCGTGCAACATCCTGTCGGATCTGGGTGTCGAAAACGCCAAGACCCTTTGCCATGATGGGTTGGATGGCGTCTCCTATTTGCGCTTGTGGCCGCATCGTCATGCGACAGATGGATTTTTTGCTGCCATTTGGCGCAAAAAGACGGCGTGATGGCTTGAGTTGTCACTTTTCGTGCATAGTTATTCGTTGCGCTAGGTGAATGGGCGTTGGGCCACTTAAAATAGCGGGTTGATCATGCAGGCTGGATGACTGCGCAAGCCAGGCCATGGGCTTATTGCGCTCGTGAATCGCTTTTGGCGTTACTGCTTACCTATCAGAGAGACGGAAAAAATGTTGCTACCCGACTGGGGCTTCTTGAATGCCATTGTGGAATGGCTGTCGCATGGACTTTGGGACCTGGCTTGGTGGGAAATCGTCCTGTACGCATTGGCGACGACCCACATCACTATTGCGAGCGTCACGATCTACCTGCACCGCCATCAGGCGCATCGCGCGATGGACTTGCATGCGATACCTGCGCATTTTTTCCGTTTCTGGTTGTGGATCGGGACCGGCCAGGTGACCCGTGAGTGGGTGTCCATCCACCGCAAGCACCACGCCAAATGCGAAACGGCAGATGATCCGCACAGCCCAGTGGCCCACGGTATCAAGAAGGTTTTCTGGCAGGGTGCGGAACTGTATCGGGCCGAGTCCAAGAACCAGGAAACACTTAGCAAGTACAGCCAGGGTTGCCCCAACGACTGGATTGAGCGCAATGTTTATTCGCGCTTCAGCTGGCAGGGCGTCGGCTTGATGCTGCTGCTTGATCTGGCGCTGTTTGGTGCTGCCGGTCTGGCAGTTTGGGCAGTCCAGATGGCATGGATCCCGGTGACCGCTGCCGGTGTGATCAACGGCATTGGTCACTATTGGGGCTATCGGAACTTCGAGGCGCCAGACGCCAGCACCAACATCGTGCCCTGGGGTATTCTGATTGGCGGCGAGGAGTTGCACAACAACCACCACACCTACCCGACATCTGCCAAGTTCTCGGTCAAACCGCATGAATTCGATATTGGCTGGTTCTATATCAGTGTCCTTGCGAAAATGGGCTTGGCGCGTGTCAAAAAAACGCCGCCCAAATTGCAACTTGGTGATGTGCGACCGGTAGCCGATGTGAAAACGCTCGAAGCGCTGATTGCCCACCGGTATGAAGTGATGGCCGGATTTGCCAATGACCTGCGCCAGGCCTGCGTGACCGAGTTGGCCGCGATCAAGGCCAAGCACGGTGATGTTTCTGTTCTGGTAGCCGCCAAACGCTGGCTGCACCGGGATGCCGACAAGGTGCCGGCGGCGGCGGCGCCGCAGTTGGTTCTGGCCCGGCAGCACCATCCGGTTCTGGACAAGATGGTCACGATGCGCGAGGAGTTGCGCCAGATGTGGCTCAACACCTCGCATTCTCGCGAGCAACTGGCCATTGACCTGCAGGCATGGTGCCACCGGGCCGAGAGCAGCGGCATCGCAGCACTGCGTGAGTTCTCCTTCATGTTGCGCGCTGTCAGGGCTTGAAGCAATGCTGTCGGCCACGGCACGGTAAAGAGGGCCCGGACGCACCGGGCCTTTTTTGTGGGCGAATCGCGTGCATGGCGCCAACCGGCGGTGGGAGGCTGATGCGAGCTTGGTCCCACATTGGGCCGTTCCTCAAACGTAAAAAAGGCCCGGAGAACCGGGCCTTTCTAGGCTGAATTTCAGCTGATTATTTCAGCTTGATTTCCTTGTAGTCCACGTGTTTGCGGGCCTTCGGGTCAAATTTCTTGATCAACATTTTTTCTGGCATGGTTTTCTTGTTTTTGCTGGTCGTGTAGAAATGCCCGGTGCCGGCAGTGGATTCCAGCTTGATCTTCTCGCGTGAGCCTTTGGTAGCCATGGTTTTTCCTTCAGTCAGTGGATTGCGGCGTGGTCACGATTGGGTTGTGACCTGCCCGCAGTCGAATTGGGTTAGGTCTGTCCCCGGGCGCGCATGTCGGCCAGCACGGTCTCGATTCCCTTCTTGTCGATCAAGCGCAGGGCTGCACTGGAAACCCGCAGGCGAACCCAACGGCTTTCCGTTTCGATCCAGAAACGGCGGTACTGCAGGTTGGGCAGGAAGCGGCGCTTTGTCCGGTTGTTGGCATGGGAAACATTGTTTCCCACCATGGGGCCTTTGCCCGTTACTTCACAAACGCGTGCCATGTGGACACTCCATCAAACTGCGCGATCACACGGTGGGTGCGTCGCGTATGCGTTAACGGCTTTCGCCGCACCTCGCCACCGAAAGTGGTGGCGGTAATTGAACCTGGTCCCACCGCGTGGTGGCCTGTCCTGATTTCACCATGAAGACCCGTTGCCAGGCAATTTTGGTAAAGCCCTGGATTATAACCAGCGAAATATAAACGGCCGTACCGGAATCGGAACCCATCAGTCCTGCTCTAGAAAGCGCTGGGCGTCCAGCGCCGCCATGCACCCGGTTCCAGCGCTGGTGATGGCCTGCCGATAGACATGATCCTGCACGTCGCCCGCCGCGAACACGCCAGGTACGCTGGTCATCGTGGCCATTCCCTTGAGGCCGGACTGGGTCACGATATAGCCGCCGGCCATCTCGAGTAGGCCCTGGAAGATATCGGTGTTGGGCGCATGTCCGATCGCAATGAAGCAGCCTGCCAACGGTAGATCCTCGGTGATGCCGTCCTGGGTGCGCTTGAGCCGCACGCCGGTGACACCCGATTCGTCGCCCAGAACTTCGTCCAGCGTACGGTGGGTCCTGAGTTCGATCTTGCCCGTGGCGACCTTGTCCATCAACCTGTCGACCAGGATCGCCTCTGCCTTGAACTTGTCCCGCCGATGGATGAGATAGACCTTGCTGGCAATGTTGGACAGATACAGGGCTTCTTCCACCGCAGTATTTCCACCCCCCACCACGCAGCACACTTGGTCCCGGTAAAAGAAGCCGTCGCAGGTCGCGCAGCCCGAAACGCCCCTGCCCATGAACGCGGACTCGGATGGCAGTCCCAGGTATTTGGCCGATGCGCCGGTGGCGATGATGAGTGCATCGCAGGTGTACCTGGCACTGTCGCCGATCAACTGGAATGGGCGTCGGGACAGGTCGACCTTATTGATATGGTCAAAGATGATGTCGGTCTTGAAGCGCTCGGCGTGTTCCAGAAATCGTTGCATCAATTCCGGCCCCTGCACTCCGTGAACGTCGGCCGGCCAGTTGTCGACGTCGGTAGTGGTCATCAGTTGACCGCCCTGTGCAATGCCGGTAACCAGCACCGGTTTGAGATTGGCGCGGGCAGCATAGATGGCGGCGGAATAACCGGCCGGGCCGGAGCCCAGGATCAGGACGCGGGCGTGCTTGGTGTCGGTCATGGTTGAGCAAAAAATGGGTGGGTAAGATTAAGGTGTACGATTTTGGCCGCTGACGGCACAATCGGCCGATCCTGGAATCGCTCACAATACGAGGTTAGCATCAGGCCCGATTGTAGGAAGCGGGCAATTTCCCAAAGGAAACACGGATGTCGATGTTAAGCAACCTGGATCTGATTCGCAGAGTGCCTCTGTTTGCGATGCTGACACCTGCGCAGGCCGAGTCCCTGGCCGGCGCAGTTGGCAAGCGGCGTTTCAAGCGCGGTGAGTTTCTGGTTGAACAAGGCAAGAAGTGTGAGTCTTTGTTCATCTTGCTGGCGGGCCGGGCACGCGTGGTCGTCACCGATAGCCGGGACCGCGAGGTTATCCTTGCCACCATGCATCCGGGTGACTACGTCGGCGAAATGAGCTTGATCGACCACGAGCCGCATTCTGCGTCGGTGGAGGCGGAGATGCAGACCGACGCGCTGGTGCTGGGGGGAGCGGAGTTCAACCGTTGCCTGTCCGAAAATACCACAACGGTGGCCGCCGTGATGAAGGGCCTGGTACAGCGGCTGCGTAGTGCGGACCGCAAGATCGAGTCACTTGCGCTGATGAATGTATATGGACGCGTCGCCAATGTACTGATGGAGAGCGCGCCACTAGATGAGAACAATGTGCGGATTATTCGCGACAAGATATCACGTCAGGATATCGCCAAGATGGTCGGTGCGTCGCGCGAGATGGTCAGTCGGGTGATGAAGGACTTCGAGGAACAGGGATTCGTCGAAACCCGAGACGACGGCAGCCTGGTGATCAAGGATCGACGGCTCAAACCCCGTTAGCTGTGTCCTGGCTTGTGCTGGTGCTTGGGGTAAGCTCAGGGCAAACGGCTGATGCATGACTTATTCTCTTGATACTCTGACCTCCGGCAGACGGGCGACGCCCGTCGCGCCTCCCGCTGGATTTGGCAAGTTTGCGGTCGAACTGGCCTTGCCGGCCGGCGCGTTGATGTTGGCCTTCTGGGTTTTGGCACTGATGACGTATTCGCCGGCGGATACGGCCTGGTCCACTTCCGGCCATGGCGGCGACCTGGTCAATCGAGCGGGACGTCTGGGCGCCTGGATTGCCGACGCCAGTTACTACCTGTTTGGTTTTTCCGCATGGTGGCTGGTCGCCGTTGGCTGCCGCGCCTGGCTGTCCGGACTGGCGAGCTGGTTGCGCCATGGAGCCGCGCCACAACTGCCGGGCGAGGGTGCGCCGGCGCGCAATGCCTGGCTTACCGGTCGACCTGCCTTCTGGTGTGGCCTGCTGATGTTGCTGGGCGCCAGTTGCCTGCTGGAGTGGACCCGCCTGTACAGTTTCGACGTTCTGCTGCCGGCGGACAGTGGCGGCGCCCTGGGCAGCGTGTTGGGTTCCTTGGGTCTGCGCTGGCTTGGCTTTACCGGCTCGGGCCTGGTCGCGATCTTGCTTGGCCTGGTCGGCGCGGCGCTGGCGTTTCGATTCTCCTGGGGCAATGTTGCCGAGCGTATCGGCGCTGCAATGCATGCGCAGCTGGAGTATCGCCGCAAGAAGCGTGAAGCAGTGCAGGACATTGCCATGGGCCAGCAGGCCGCGCGCGAGCGTGAGGTCGTCGTGACCGGCGAGCGGGTCGAGATCAAGGAACACCACCCGGCGCCGGTGCAGATCGAGCCGTTGGTACTGGAGGTGCCCAAGAGCGAGCGGGTTGCCAAGGAGCGCCAGAAGCCGCTGTTTGCCGACATGCCCGACAGCAAATTGCCGCAAGTCGATCTGCTTGACACCGCCCAGGCCCGCCAGGAAACCGTATCGCCGGAAATGCTGGACATGACCAGCCGCATGATCGAGAAGAAGCTCAAGGATTTCGGCGTCGAGGTCTGGGTCATCCTGGCCTTGCCGGGGCCGGTGATCACCCGTTATGAGATCGAGCCCGCACTGGGTGTGAAGGGCTCGCAGATCGTTGGGCTGGCCAAGGACCTGGCACGCAGCCTGAGCCTGACCTCGATTCGGGTCGTGGAGACCATTCCCGGCAAGAACTATATGGCGCTCGAGCTGCCCAACGCGAAGCGCCAGTCGATTCGGTTGTCGGAGATCCTCGGTTCGCGGGTTTACAACGAAGCCAAGTCCATGCTGACTATTGGTCTGGGCAAGGACATCGTCGGCAATCCGGTGGTCGCCGACCTGGCCAAGATGCCGCATGTGCTGGTGGCGGGTACCACCGGCGCAGGCAAGTCGGTCGGCATCAATGCCATGATCCTGAGCCTGTTGTACAAAGCCGATGCCCGTGACGTTCGCCTGCTGATGATCGATCCCAAGATGCTGGAGATGTCGGTGTATGAGGGCATTCCCCATCTGCTGGCTCCCGTCGTGACCGACATGCGCCAAGCCGCCCATGGCCTGACCTGGTGCGTGGCCGAGATGGAACGGCGCTACAAGCTGATGAGCAAGATGGGCGTGCGCAATCTCGCCGGATTCAACAGCAAGTTGGAGGATGCCAAGTCGCGCGGCGAGTTGGTATCCAACCCGTTCAGCCTGACCCCGGAGCAGCCAGAGCCCTTGGAGCGCTTGCCGCATATCGTCGTTGTCATCGACGAGCTGGCCGATCTGATGATGGTGGTGGGCAAGAAGATCGAGGAGTTGATTGCGCGCCTGGCGCAAAAGGCCAGGGCGGCCGGCATTCACCTGATCCTGGCCACGCAGCGACCGAGCGTGGATGTGATTACCGGACTGATCAAGGCCAACATTCCGACGCGGATCGCATTCCAGGTCAGCAGCAAGATCGACAGCCGCACCATCCTGGACCAGATGGGCGCCGAGGCTTTGCTGGGCATGGGGGACATGCTGTACCTGCCCAGCGGAACCGGCCTTCCGATCCGGGTCCACGGCGCGTTTGTCAGCGATGAGGAGGTTCACCGGGTGGTCGCCTACCTCAAGTCGCAAGGAGAGCCGAACTATATCGAGGGTGTGCTCGAAGGTGGCACGGTCGATGGCGATCTGGACGGCATCGGGGACGGCGGCAATGGCGGCGAAAAGGATCCGATGTATGACCAGGCCGTGGAGGTAGTGCTGAAGAATCGCAAGGCCAGCATCTCGCTGGTCCAGCGGCACTTGAAGATTGGCTACAACCGTGCCGCGCGGCTGGTCGAGGACATGGAAAAGGCCGGGCTTGTCAGCGCTATGAGCGGCAGCGGACAGCGCGAGATCCTGGTTCCAGCGAGGGCGGAATGATGCGGCGCCGGGTGGTTTTGGTTGTGTCGACACTGGCTGTGCTGGCTTGTGCTGGTGCACGGGCCGACGGGCTCGATAGCCTGGAGCGTTTTGTCAAGGGTGTTGCCAGCGGGCGCGCGGAGTTCACGCAGGTGGTGACAGCGCCTGCGCGGGCCGGCCAGACGGCCAGGTCGCGTACCTCGACAGGGACTTTCGCGTTCTCGCGGCCGAACCGATTCCGCTTTGTCTATGGCAAGCCTTTCGAGCAAACCATCCTGGCCGACGGCCAGACCCTGTGGATGCACGACGTGGATCTGAATCAGGTCACCGCACGCAAACAGGCCCTGGTGCTGGGCTCCACGCCGGCAGCATTGATTGCCGCAGCTCCGGACCTGTCGGTGGTGAAGGCCGAGTACACCCTGCAGGGTCAACCGGACAAGGACGGCTTGCAATGGGTGCTTGCGACGCCCAACAACAAGGACGGCCAACTGCAATCGGTCCGTGTCGGTTTCCGGGGCAATTCAGCGACACCAACACTGGCCGTGCTGGACATACTGGACAACTTCGGCCAGCGCTCCGAATTGCGTTTCGACAAGGTCGAAGTCAATCCGGTGTTGCCGGCCGATTTGTTCCAGTTCAAGCCACCGGTCGGCGCGGATGTCATTCGCCAATAGCTGGGTCAGCCCGCGATGCGCGGCCCGTTGCCATTGACGATCACCGGCCCGCACCATGGCTGAGCTGTTTTCGTCCGAGCCCGATGCGCCACTGGCCGAAGCGCTGCGGCCGGCAAGCCTGGACGCGGTGATCGGTCAATCCCATCTGATCGGCCCGGGTCGTCCATTGCGTCTGGCTTTCGAATCGGGCCGACCCCATTCGATGATCCTGTGGGGGCCACCCGGGGTTGGAAAAACAACGCTGGCGCGTCTGACGGCTAGTGCCTTTGGATACGCCTTCATTGCCTTGTCGGCGGTGTTCTCGGGGGTCAAGGAAATACGCGCCTCCATGGAGCAGGCCGAGCAAAATCTTGCGCAGGGCAAGAAGACCATCCTGTTTGTTGACGAGATCCATCGGTTCAGCAAAAGCCAGCAAGATGGCTTGCTGCCGTTTGTCGAGTCGGGCCTGGTCATCTTTATCGGCGCCACAACGGAGAACCCCTCATTCGAGGTCAACTCAGCCTTGCTGTCGCGGGCCCAGGTCTATGTATTACAGGCACTCACCGACGATGAACTCGCGCAGTTGGTGCGTCGCGCGCAGCGCGAGGTGCTGGGCCATCTGCAACTCGACGCGGCGGCCGTGGACACGCTGGTCGGGTATGCCGACGGTGATGCCCGCCGCCTGCTCAATTTGCTCGAGCAAACCAGCACGGCCGCGCAAGCGGCCGGTGTCACGGTGGTGGACGCCCAGTTTCTGCAGCACGCGTTGACGCTCAATGCTCGTCGTTTCGATAAGGGTGGCGATAACTTCTACGACCAGATATCGGCCTTGCACAAGTCGGTGCGTGGTTCGAGTCCGGATGCTGCGCTGTACTGGCTTTGCCGCATGCTCGATGGCGGTGCCGATGCGCGCTATCTGTCGCGGCGCATCGTACGCATGGCCTGGGAGGACATCGGCTTGGCCGACCCGCGCGCGATGCAGATCGCCAACGACGCAGCTTTGACCTTCGAGCGGCTGGGATCTCCGGAAGGCGAGCTGGCGCTGGCACAGGCCGTACTCTACCTGGCGGTCGCGCCCAAGAGCAATGCGGGATACCTGGCCTTCAACCAGGCACGGGCCTTCATCAAGAAGGACAGATCGCGCGAGGTACCGGCTGCGCTGCGCAATGCGCCCACCGCCCTGATGAAGGACCTGGGCCATGGCAGCGGCTACCGATATGCCCATGACGAGCCCGAAGCGTATGCCGCCGGTGCGCGCTACCTGCCCGAAGGCATGGCCGAACCGCACTGGTACCGGCCGGTACCGCGCGGGCTCGAGACGCGCATTGCCGACAAGCTGGCGCACCTGCGCGCGCTCGACGCCGCCGCACGGGAGACCTGATCTTCCACGGTGGAGCGCGGCATGTGATGGCGCGAAAGCGGTCATGCTTTGCGTGTAACCACATTGCTGTACGCAGCATGGCCCACAAGGGTAAACCCGTGGACTTTGGGCGCGGGCGGGCAAGTCAGCCTCATTAGAATTGCGATGGGTTCAATACCTGCAACACCGGGCATGAAACATGCTCCGGCGTTTGCGTAGTTCAGTATGGCGCCACAAGTGTCACGTTCTGCCGCACCACCAAACGATAAGACCGGAGCACCAATTCATGGATATTTTTCTCCAGCAGATGATCAATGGGCTGGTGCTGGGCAGCGTGTATGCGCTGGTCGCACTGGGGTACACCATGGTGTACGGCATCATTCAGCTCATCAACTTTGCGCACGGTGAAGTGCTGATGTTTGGTGCGCTGACCGCCTGGACCGTGGCCGGGCTCTTGCAGCCTGCATTCCCGGGAATGCCGGGCTGGGTCGTCCTGATCATTTCGGCGTTGGTAGCGTGCACTGTCTCCGCGTTGCTCAACTTCACGATTGAAAAAGTCGCCTACCGGCCGTTGCGCAATTCGCCCCGGTTGGCGCCGTTGATTACCGCGATCGGTATGTCGTTGTTGCTGCAGACGGTCGCCATGATCATCTGGAAACCCAATCCCAAGCCATTTCCAACTCTGTTGCCGTCGACACCCTATGAAATCGCCGGCGCGGTGATATCGCCCACCGATCTGCTGATCCTGTCGCTCACCGCCATCCTGCTGGTCGCATTGGTCTGGCTGGTCAACTACACCTCTCTCGGTCGCGCCATGCGCGCCACCGCGGAGAACCCGCGGGTGGCGGCCCTGATGGGCGTCAAGCCCGACGTCGTCATCTCTGCAACCTTCGTGATTGGGGCGGTGCTGGCGGCGATCGCCGGCATCATGCTGGCGATGAAATACGGCACGGTGCAGCACGCAATGGGGTTCCTGCCCGGCTTGAAAGCATTCACTGCCGCGGTGTTCGGCGGCATCGGCAATCTGGCGGGCGCTGTGGTTGGCGGCATCTTGCTGGGGGTGATCGAAGCGCTCGGCTCCGGATACATCGGTGTCCTGACCGGAGGCGTGCTGGGCAGCCACTACTCGGAGATCTTTGCCTTCGTCGTATTGATCGTGATCCTGACATTACGCCCGTCCGGCCTGCTGGGCGAGCGTGTGGCGGATCGCGCCTGAGGAGAACCAACATGAAAAACAACAAGATCGTCCTTTACGTCATCGCGGGCCTGGCGCTGGTCGTGCTGCCCATGGGGCTGCAGGTGTTCGGCAACGCCTGGGTCCGTATCGCCGACACGGCATTGCTGTATGTGCTGTTGGCCATCGGCCTGAACATCGTGGTCGGGTACGCCGGTCTGCTGGACCTGGGCTATGTCGCCTTCTTTGCGGTTGGCGCCTACATGTATGCGTTGCTGGCGTCGCCCCATCTCACCAATACGTTCGCGTGGATTGCCGCCCTGTATCCGCACGGCATCCATGCCCCGATCCTGCTCGTCATCCCGCTGGCGGCCGGGGTCGCCGCGCTGTTCGGGGTATTGCTGGGTGCGCCGACGCTCAAGCTGCGCGGCGACTACCTGGCCATCGTGACACTGGGCTTTGGCGAGATCATCCGGGTGTTCCTGAACAATCTCGACCATCCGGTGAACATCACCAACGGCCCCAAGGGCCTCAGCGGCATCGATGCTTTCCAGGTATTCGGTGTAGACATGAGCCGGTCAACTCCCATTTTTGGCCTGGAACTCACCTCGGTGGCGATGTATTACTACCTGTTCCTGGGCCTGGTGCTGGTCAGCATCGTGCTCAGCCATCGCCTGGCCTTGTCGCGTGTTGGCCGGGCCTGGATGGCAATCCGCGAAGACGAAATCGCCGCCAAGGCGATGGGCATCAACACCCGCAACCTCAAGCTACTGGCGTTCGGCATGGGGGCATCCTTTGGCGGCGTCAGCGGTGCCTTGTTCGCCTCGTTCCAGGGTTTCGTCTCTCCCGAGTCGTTTACGTTGATGGAGTCGGTGATGATCGTCTCCATGGTCGTGCTCGGCGGTCTGGGCCATCTGCCCGGTGTGGTGCTTGGCGCGTTGCTGCTGGCGGCGCTACCGGAGGTGCTGCGCTATGTGGCCAGTCCACTGCAGGCCTTCACTGGCGGGCGGCTGGACGCGTCCATCCTGCGCCAATTGCTGATTGCGTTGGCCATGATCACCATCATGCTGATGCGCCCGCGCGGGCTGTGGCCGAGCCCCGAGCATGGCAAGTCGCTGCAGGCGAGCAACTGAGGCTAGCGACATGACAGAAACCATTCTTAAAGTTGCCGGAATCTCGAAGCGCTTCGGAGGATTGCAGGCACTGAGCGATGTCGGCATCACCATCACCCGTGGCCAGGTCTATGGCTTGATCGGCCCCAATGGCGCCGGCAAGACCACGTTCTTCAATGTGATCACCGGCCTGTACACGCCCGATAGCGGCACGTTTGAACTGGCGGGCAAAGCGTACAAGCCGACTGCCGTGCACGAGGTCGCCAAGGCCGGCATTGCGCGCACGTTCCAAAATATCCGGCTCTTCGCCGAAATGACCGCGCTGGAAAACGTCATGGTGGGGCGCCATATCCGCACCCACTCGGGTCTGATAGGCGCAATGTTCCGCACACCGAGCTTTCGCAAGGAAGAGGCCGCGATCGCCAAACGTTCCCAGGAGCTGCTGGAGTATGTCGGCATTGGAAAACTGGCCGATTACAAGGCGCGCACGCTGAGTTACGGTGACCAGCGACGGCTCGAAATTGCGCGCGCGTTGGCAACCGATCCGCAATTGATCGCGCTCGACGAACCGGCCGCCGGTATGAACGCGACCGAGAAAGTGCAGTTGCGCGAACTGATTGACCAGATCCGCAACGACAAGCGCACCATATTGCTGATCGAGCACGACGTCAAGCTGGTCATGGGTCTGTGCGACCGTGTGACCGTACTCGATTACGGCAAGCAGATTGCCGAGGGCCTGCCTCAGGAAGTGCAGAAGAACGAAGCGGTGATCGAGGCCTACCTGGGCACCGGAGGACATTGACATGGCAGCCACATTACTCAAGGTCAGCGGCCTGAAGGTCGCCTACGGCGGCATCCAGGCTGTCAAAGGCGTCGATTTCGAGGTGCACGAAGGAGAACTCGTGACGCTGATCGGCTCCAACGGCGCTGGCAAGACGACCACGATGAAGGCCATCACCGGAACACTCGGCATCAATGACGGCGATATCGAATACCTGGGCAGGAGCATCAAGGGGCAAGGCCCCTGGGACCTGGTCCGCCAGGGCCTGGCCATGGTGCCGGAAGGTCGAGGCGTGTTCGCCCGCATGACGATTGTCGAGAATCTGCAGATGGGCGCCTACGTCCGCCGGGACACCGACGCCATCGAACAGGACGTGGAAAAGGTTTTCACGATCTTCCCGCGCCTGAAAGAGCGTCGCGACCAGCTGGCAGGCACTATGTCCGGCGGCGAGCAGCAGATGCTGGCCATGGGCCGCGCACTGATGAGCCGGCCCAAGGTGCTGCTGATGGACGAGCCGTCGATGGGCCTGTCGCCGATCATGGTCGACAAGATCTTCGAGGTCGTGCGCGACGTGTATGCGCAGGGCGTCACTGTCTTGTTGGTGGAGCAGAACGCGAGTCGGGCGCTTGGGGTGGCCAATCGCGCCTATGTGATGGACTCGGGCCTGATAACCATGAGCGGCGACGCCAAGGTCATGCTCAAAGACCCCAAAGTGCGGGCCGCCTACCTGGGCGAATAGCGGCTGCTGTCGCGCTTGCACCATGGCGCAGACTTCCGCTGCGCCCGCCATCTGGTTGGCGTTGGCTGATGCCGTGCTGTTGCTGCACGTCCTGTTCGTCGCGTTCGTCGTTGGCGCTTTGCTGCTGGTGCTGATCGGCGGCTGGCGCGGCTGGCGTTGGGTTCGCAATCCCTGGTTCCGGATCGCCCACTTGATGGCCATCGGTTTTGTCGTCGCTCAGACCTGGCTGGACCAGGTCTGCCCGCTGACGACGCTCGAGATGGAGTTACGCGCCAACGCGGGCGACGTGGTGTACGCGGGCAGCTTCATTGGCCACTGGCTACAGGCGCTGTTGTACTACCGGGCGCCAAACTGGGCCTTTGCTGTTGTCTACAGCGTGTTTGCGTTGGCTGTCGTGCTGGCCTGGACCTGGGTTCGCCCACGGCCTTTCGGGCGCAAACGATCAACTCCCCGATGAGCGACCGTCCCGGCGCTGGGGCAGATGGGCATGGATCAGGTGCCCGGCAATGGACAATCCCAGTGGTGGCATCGGCGGCATGGGATCATCGGGTCCGAACCAGCGCGCCTCGGCAATCTCCGAGCGGTCCAGAACAATATCCCCTGCGGCATATTGGGCTGTGAAGGCGACCATCAGCGAATGCGGAAACGGCCAGGGCTGGCTGCCGAAATAGCTGACGTCGCTGACTTTCAGGCCGACTTCCTCCCGAACCTCGCGGTGAATCGCGTCTTCGATCGATTCGCCGGCCTCGACGAAACCCGCCAAAGCCGTGAAAAAGCCGGTCGGCGAGTTAAGGTGGCGCGCCAGCAGTATTGACGCGTCACGCTGGATCAGGACCATCATCGCCGGCGAGATGCGCGGATAGGCCTGATGGCCGCATGATGGGCAGCGTGCGCATCGCTCACCGGCTACAAGTGCGGTGGGGGAGCCGCAAGCCCCACAATAACGATGGGTGCGCGCCCACTCGACGATCTGAAACGCGCGGCCGGTGATGGACAGCAGCGCGTCGTCGACGACACCAAACAGCGCGCGCAGCTTGCGCCATGCGTGACCCGGTGCCGGCTCGCTACCCTGTGCGACCCAGGTCGCCCGGAAATACTGGCCGTCGAAACTGCCGACAGGCTCAAAGCGGCAATCGTTCGGCAATGGATGCGTATCCAGATCCACATGCAGTTGCAGGTCGGACTCGCGCACCATCACGGTATCGCCGCAGAACACCAGATTGAATGCAAGGGCATGGTCCCCCGCGACGATCAGGGGCGTGAATCGGTCCGGTGTTCGCAGCATGGTGTTGCCTTGTCTGTTGCCAGATCATCGCACCAAAAAAAACGGCCGGATGACCGGCCGCCTTCATTTTTGCGCCGGGTTCGGCGCGCTGTGCAGCAGATTATCAGGCTGCCTTGCGCGTCTTGGTCGACGGGCGTGCGGCAGTCTTGCGACGGGTGGTTGCGGCCTTGCGCGTTGCGGCGGGCTTGACGGCTGCGACCTTGATGCGGGCCTTTTTGCCGCCGACCGTGTTGGCCAGGCTGCTGGAACGCTGCTCCAGTTTTCCGGCCAGGCTGCTGACGACTGTTGCTGCCGGAACCGTTGCCTTGGCCAGGCTGTTCAGCGTCGATACGCCAGTGCGCTTTTCGAACGCGCTGGCATTGGCCGCAACCTTTTGCACGCCCTTGCCCGCGAGTACGACGACCTTGTTGACGACCACGTCGGCGCCGTCAGACGTCACGTCGATACCCTTGATGTAGATACCGGTGATCGTCCTTTGCGCGACCAGGGCATTCTTGCGAACGTCGGAGTGCAGCTGCGTGGCGGATCGCGTCAGGGCCTGTTCCCAACGCTGATCGACAAAGCGTGCCACGCGCTGGTTGCCCACGCGATAGGCCTGGATGATGTTCTTGGCGGTATTGCCGTACGACTCGATCAGATCGGTGGTGACGGTGGACAGGTTCTTGTTGCTCATGGTGTGCTCCTAGGCGATGGTGATAAAAGGGAGGATGCCTGCTGCGGGTGCGTCCCGCAACGACGACAAGCCCGGATTGTCCTGATCGCCCCTAGTGGACGCACCCTAGATCGGCCCTTTTTCCTAGAGACTGCAGCCTAGGCCAGTGCGGCAGGCAACTGCACTGCCCACGGGGTGGCGTGCGCAAGAGGCGGCGCCGCGCCGCTCGCGCAAGAAGTCAGATGATGCGCGTGTCGCCCATCATGACGTCCACTCCGGCCGAAGCGAAATTGGCCAGGTCCGCCGCTGTGGCCTGCCCCTCGGGCGAAGCCATGGCCGCCCCGATGGCGGCCAGGGAATCGAATGACAGCGTCGCGACGAGGTACACCACGTGCTTGCCGCCCATGCCCATCACGTCACCATGGGTCACCTCATAGCTGCGCAAGCCCGGGATCTTTTTGGCCAGCGGCACATGTGTGTCGTAGTAATATTTGTCGAAGGCTGCCGCATCGACAGGTTGCTGGTAGAGGGCGTAGAGCTTGGCCATGGTGGAATCCTTGCAGGTTGACAGCGGACAATCCACCGCCACGCATGTCACTATAACGACGCCGCCACCGGTGCGCCAGTACGGGCGACTTTCCGTTGCGCAACGGACGCGCAAGCAGTCGAGTGGCGCGCTATTTGGCCCAGGTGTCCTTGAGCCCGACCGACAGGTTGAATACCGGCTTGCCCGGTCCATGGTCCACCCGGTCCGCCACGAAATAGCCGTGGCGTTCGAACTGGAACTTGTCGTCCGCCTTGGCGCTGGCCAGCGACGGCTCGACGATCGCCTGCACAACCCGCAGGCTGTCCTGATTGAGGCTGGCCAGAAAATCGCGACCGCCAGCGTCAGGCTGCGGTTCGGTGAACAGGCGGTCATACAGCCGCACTTCGGCTGGCAGTCCGTCGGATACGCTGACCCAGGTGATGACGCCCTTGACCTTGATGTTGTCCGAACCGGGCGTACCGCTCTTGGTGTCGGAGATAAGCGTGGCGTGCACGGCCGTGACGCTGCCATCGGGCCCCTTGCTGCAGCCGGTGCATTCGATCACATGACCGTACTTCAGACGCACCTTGTTGCCCGGAAACAGGCGAAAGAATCCTTTGGGCGGCGATTCCGCGAAGTCCCCGCGCTCGATCCAGACCTCACCGCCGATGCTGAAATTGCGTCGTCCCATTTCCGGCAGATGCGGGTGCAGCGGCGCGCTGCAGGCATCCAGTACTCCGCCGCCGTCGGCGGCGATTCCCATCACCGTATTCCAGTTGGTGATCACCAGTTTGATCGGATCGAGCACCGCCATGGCTCGTGGCGCTGCGTTTTCCAGGGTTTCGCGCAGACAAGCCTCCAGCGTGCTGTAGTCGGTCCAGCCGCCCGCCTTGCTGGTGCCGGCGCGCTCTGCCAGCAGACGCAGGCTCTCGGGCGTATAGCCGCGCCGGCGCAACCCGACCAAGGTCGGCATCCGAGGGTCATCCCAGCCACTGACCTTGTGGTCATAGACCAAGGCCGCCAGCTTGCGTTTGCTGGTGATCACATAGGTCAAGTTCAGCCGGGCAAACTCGTACTGGCGGGGCGGCGGAGCTGCGAGCAGGCCGCCTTCGATCAGGCGCGCCAGCACCCAGTCGTACCAGGGCCGCTGGTCCTCAAACTCGAGCGTGCAGATGCTGTGGGTGATCTGCTCGAGCGCATCCTCGATCGGGTGTGCATAGGCGTACATCGGGTAGATGCACCATTTGTCGCCAGTGTTGTGGTGCTCGGCGCGCCGGATCCGGTAGATCGTCGGGTCACGCAGGTTGATGTTGGGGCTGGCCATGTCGACCCTGGCGCGCAACACCATGCTGCCATCGACGTGTTTGGCGTCGCGCATCTCGCGGAACCGGGTCAGGTTTTGCTCCGGGGACCGGTTGCGAAACGCACTGTCGACGCCGGGTCGCGAAAAGTCGCCTCGATTGAGCCGCATCTCCTCGGCGCTTTGCTCGTCCACATACGCGTGACCGACGCTTATCAGGTACTCGGCTGCCCGGTACATGAAGTCGAAATAGTCGCTCGCGTGGTAGAGGTGGCTGCAGCCGTGGGCCTGCCAATCGAACCCCAGCCAGTGCACGGTGTCGACAATGGCATCGACATACTCCCTGTCTTCCTTTTCCGGATTGGTGTCGTCAAAGCGCAAATGGCAGACTCCGCCGTATTCCTGCGCAAGGCCGAAATTGAGGCAGATGCTCTTGGCGTGGCCAATGTGCAGGTAGCCGTTGGGTTCGGGTGGAAAACGGGTCCGGATGCGGGCCGGATCGATCTGCCCTGCCGCATGGTGGGCCGCATCTCCGGGGCTTGCGCCCCACCGGCGGGCGGCGTTGACACCATGGGCCAGGTCGGATTCGATGATCTGGCGCAGGAAATTGCTGGTCTTGGCCGACTCCGGCGCAGCCGGTGCCGCAGTCCTGGGGGGTTTGGAAGAGGGCGTACGCATGGACCGGATTCTAGGCGGCGTCACCGGCCCCGTCGGTGCACTGGGTCTCGGTTTCGATGCCTGCAACTTACGTTTGGCAATCCTTGTCACATGCGGCCGGTCATCGCTGGCGGGATTCCCGGCGTTAATCAGACAGGGGCGGCGTCGTCACCCCGGTGTCGGTTTGCAGGAGGAACTCAAGATGGAAAAGCGCCGATCTGTTGGTGCACTGATGGCGGTTGCCGGTCTGGCTGCGGCCGCGTGGCTGGTCAATGGCACGGCCCATGCGGGTGATGTCTACTGGACCGTCGGCGTGGCATCGCCTGGCGTTCCTGTCGGCATGTCGAACGCTCCGCCGTTGATGGTCCACCGCCCGGTGGTGGTGACACAGCCCGTATATGTATACCAGCCGCAGGTCGTGGTGCGACCCAGGGTAGTGCAAGTTGTTCAACCACAGGTGGTCTATGCATCAGCACCGTACTATGCATCTGCACCGTACTATGTCGAGCCACGCTGGCAGGCGGATGGATATCGGCACGGACGGGACAAGCATTGGCGCAAGCAGCATCGCAAGTCTGTCCACCATGGCCCATACGAACCACGCGACGGCAATTGGGGCAACAACTGACCCCACGGCGCCATGGTTCTCTTGGCGGCCGGCATGTGCCGAGTCGCAAGCCTATTGGCCGAACCGGGGCCCGTCACGCAAGAACCCCTCTTCCGCAGCGCTGCTGGTGCGCCCCAATGCCGCATTGCGGTAAGGGAAGCGGCCAAAACGGACGATGATGTCGCGGTGCTTCTCGGCAAAGGCAAGGTTGCCTTGCAGGTCCTTGTGGCGCTCTGGCGGGGCGCCGGCCAGCAACTCTGCGAAGCGGCGTACGCATTCGTCCTGCAGTGCCAGGCTCTCAGCATGCATCAGCGGCATATACAGGAACACGGCGCCAGCCAGCGGCAATTGAGCCTGCCAGCCTTTGGTCAAGGCGTCCTGCACCAGTGACTGCGCACGCGCATCACCGCCAAATGCCCGTCCCTTGCCGCGAAACAGATTGCGGCCGAACTGGTCCAGCACAATCACCAGCGCCAAAAGAGACAGCGGCGTCGCCTCCCAGGCCGCCAATCCGCCGGCCATCGCCTGTTCGACCGGCGCACCGAAGCGCCGGGCGATGTAATCGTCTCGTTCTTTGCCGCCGCCGAACCAAAGGGCGCTGCGGCTCTGGCTTGGCCAACCCAGCTCCATTGCGTCCCCGAGCCAGTAGTCAAGCACCTGGGTCGCGCCATCGGATGTGGTGTCGCCGGTTTCATTTTCCAAGGAGTTTCTCCAGTCACGGTGCGGGTTGTACTACATCGCCTTGAAGCGGTGGGCATACAAGCGGCTAACCGCGATGCGATGCGGGTTTGCGCGCAGTGCGATCCACAGTTTCCCGCTCTCGTCGCGGGTCACGGTGTCGATGGCGCTGGCCCGCACCACATGGGCCCGGTGGACCTGCCAGAACAGTCGCGGATCGAGTTGGGGCAGCAACTCGCGCAGCGGTGTTCGGATCAGGTACTCATGATCTGCGGTCAGCACCCGCACATACTTATCGGTCGCTTCGAGCCACAACACCGCGTCTGTCGGAACCATATGGATCACGTTGCCCACGCTGGCCTGCAGTGCGGACAGGTAGCCGGCCGGTGCTGGGATGCCGGCGCCCTGCGCGGCCAGCAAATGCCGCAGCTGGTCGACTACCCGATCGATGCCCGCTTGCGGCGTGGGCGACGGCGCAGCCTGGTTGAGAACGATGGACTTGCGCTGCTCCAACATGTGCCGCAGGTGCAGGACCGTCTTGTGCAATCGTTCGGCTTGCAATGGCTTGAGCAGGTAGTCGATCGCCCGGGCCTCAAAGGCCTGCACCGCATATTGCTCATAGGCGGTGACAAAAACCAGCGCCGGGAAAGGCGTTCCCGCCCTATCCGATTCCCATCGATCAGCAAGGTCGGCGGCGGCGTCGATACCGCTCATCCCGGGCATGCGAATGTCGAGGAACAACACATCGGGTCGCCAGCGCAGGGCCTGCTCGACCGCGCTGGCGCCATCGCCGACACTGGCGACGATCAGCAATTGCGGCCACTCGAGCCCCAGTGCCTTGCGCAAGGCCTGGGCCAGCAGCGGCTCGTCCTCGGCAATCAGCGCGCTGGGCATGGCAATGTGATTCGGATGGCGACGCCAGTGTCGGGGCCGGTGTCGTGGCCGCCATTGAAGCGCAGTTGCGCATTGGCACCGTAGCTGGTTTCCAGCCGCTCGCGTACCTGCGCCAGCCCGAAACCATCGGCTGTCCGCGCCTCGCGCGACAAGCCGACGCCGGTGTCGCGCACCTCCAGCGCGAGCATATCGCCCGATCGGGTCGCGCACACGGAAACGCTGCCACCATCGACCTTGGGTTCGAGGCCGTGCCGGATCGCGTTCTCCACCAGTGGCTGTAACAACAGGGTCGGCACGTGGACCGATGCCAGCGCTGGTGGCAGTTGCAACGTGAACGACAGGCGCGGACCCATGCGGATCGCCATCAACTCCAGGTAGTCGCGTAGCCGATCGAATTCGGCCTGCAGTGAGTGCGTGCTGGCGCGCGAGGCATTGAGCGTGGCGCGCAGGTAGGCGATCAGATGCTCGAGCATGACCTGCGCGCGAGCGGGCTCGGTGTCGATCAGCGCCTGCAGGTTGGCCAGCGTGTTGAACAGCATGTGCGGCTCGAGTTGGGTTTCCAGCAATTTGAGCCGTGCCTGCGAGGCCTGGAGATTGGCCTCGGCCATACGGGCTGTCAGGTAGCTGCTCTGGGTACGTGAATAGAAGAAATAGCTGGCCGCGGTTCCGGCCATCAGGGTGATCAGCAAGGATGTGGGTAGCGTTTGCAGCCCGGCACCGCTCCAGGACGACCAGCCGAACCATGCGTCGCCCGTCAAGGTACCCAGCACATAGCCGGCACCCACGGCGGACAGTGGCAGCAGCCATGCCGCGTGTCCCTGCGGCCAGCCGGTCATGGCGCTGGAGGGAAACAGTTCCCGACCGAAGTCGATCAGCAGCCAGATGCTGGTGCCGATGGCCAGCGAATACATCAGGGGTATCTCGTACGCACGCTCGGGTCGAAAGGCATACTGGATCGCCGCCGCGGCGAGGCAAAAAGCCAGCGTTTGCAGCAAGTGACTTGCCTTGGCGACCCAGTCGATGCGCATGGGGCCGACTGACGGGTTCAGCCCGGCCCGCGATCGCGCCGTAGCCGCTCGCGCTCTTTTTCGACCATGCGCTCGCGTAGACCGCTGCCCGGCCCGAGCACGAACACCGCGACGCCGTGCAACGCCAGCCCCAGTCCCCAGCCGAGCAGGGGATAGATCGACCAGCGGCGCTGTCCCAGCGCATATTCCGATAAAGCGAACAGGAACAGGTTGACGACCAGGTACACCGCTGCATGGCCATACCAGCCCAGCTTGGCTCCTGCGCGCCTGCGGGCCAGCTTGTCGAGGTCGTCGTTCGAGAACCGGTTCGTCATGGGTTGTGGTCGATTCTAGGTCGCGTCAGGGTGTGCCGCGGATTCAGTTGCTGCAAGCGTCGACGATGCTCGCATGTGCACGTGGGTCCAGGGTAAGGCCGATATGGTTGACGCCGTCGACCAGCGTCACAGGGACCGGTTGTGCGGCGCCGGCGAATACGTCGGCGTAGCGGCTGGCATCGAACAACTCGTCCTGGGCGCCAACGACGATGCGCAGTGGCCGGCGTGCAAGGCGGATATCACCCCGGTAGTCGTCCCGCGGCCGGAATGCCGTGGCCAGCGTGAAGCTGTAGCTGCTGGTAAGAAATGCCCGTGCGGTGTCGTTCAGTCCGAAGCGCAGCACGGGCAGATCGTTCCAGGTGGTGATACCGACCCGGTTGAGCAGGCTCAAGGCGACAAGGCGCGGCAGACCGACCGACACCCAGCCGCCGTCTTTCGGCCGGTTTGTCGGCGCCGTGTGGTGCAGGTACGGGGCCAGAAGCAAGTAGCGGTCGAACAGCTCCTGCTGCGGGCCGCCGGCAAACCGCAACACGAAGCCGCCACCCGAGGAGAAGCCGGCGAGCGTGCTGGGACCTGGATGCGGAACCGCACGCATGAAGTCCGTCACATCATCTTCCAGTTGGTCGACATAGCTTGCCTGGCCGCGCGCTCCTGAATCGCCGTGGCCGCGCATGTCCAGCGCAGCAACTTCAAAACCGGCCTGTGCCAGCGCGCGGGCCAGCACATGCATCGAGCGGGCCCGCGCCGACGAGCCGTGTACCAGCACGATACGCCGCGCGCGCTCGGTTGCGCCGGCCGCCGGGTAATGCAGCCAGGCCAGGCGTGTGCCATCGCGGGCAGTGAAGCTGCGTGCCGGTGGCACGCCCGAGAAGTCGGCCTTGGCGAATGGATCATTGATGCTGGCCAGCGCTGCAATCGGTCCCGGGCCGCCGAAGGCGATGGCCGCCAGTAGCACTGCACTGGCCAGCATCAGCGTGATTGCCACGATTTTCATGGTGCGCCTGCCGATTCAGAACGGGACGCGGTGCGAGCCAGTCGCTCGCGTTCTTTCTGCACCAGCCGATCCTGCAGTCCCAGGCCGCCGGTGACCAGGAACACGACACCACCATGGATCGCCAGTCCCAGGCCCCAACCGAGCAATGGGAAGACCGCCCAGTTGCGGCCGCTGCTGGCCGCAACCACGGCCAACAACAGGTTGACGGCGACGAACACCAGCAAGTGCGCGAGCCAGCCCATGCGCATGCCGGCGCGTCGGCGGGCCAGCCGCTCAAGAGGGTCGGGCAGTGCCCGGACGTTGTTGTGGGATTGCATGGACGGCCCCTTCAAAAAATCGGTCTGGATGGGTATGGTCTAGATCAGTCCGAGCCACTGGCCCAGCACCAGGTCGCCGAGAAAGCGGCCGGGCAGCAGCGTGAACCCGCCGGCGATGACGCAGGCGCCCAGGTACAGGTTCTGCATCGTCCTGCGGTGTCCATTGATGTTTCCGCGCGCCAGGAACCAGAAAGCGCCGACCAGCATGAGCAGAACGATGGGCACCAGAAGATGAATCGGCGTATAGCCGGCGATGTTGGGCAGTGCAAAGTCGCGGATGAAGATGGCAGATATCGCGGTGGCCAGCATCAGCGTGACCCAGGCATAACCGAAAGCCCGGTGCAGGCGCGGCCGCTGCTGACGGCCCTTGCGCGCCCATAGAGCGAGGGGGCCGACGGCGATGGCGGCAATGGCCGCGCTCATGTGGATGGCGATCAGGGGTGTGAGTTGCATGGTGGTCTCGGGTGTCGCGATGGAGTCGAATGTGCCAGGGCGCCCTGCCGGCGGCGACCGGTATGCGACGAAACGCGCGAACCGTGGTGTGAGTTGCAGCCAGCGGGCGCGAGCGACTTTGCCGTGACTTTACATTTCCGGATGCCCGTGGCCGACAGAGTGCTTGCCCTTGTTCCTAGAATCCACGCATGAAGAAATCGCGCTGGCTCCTGGTGCCTGGATTGGTTGTCGCGGCCGCTGCGGCTGCGTGGTGGTGGAGCCAACGTTCAGACGCTGAGGCGGTGCAGTACCGCACGGCCACCATCGACCGTGGCAACCTGCAGTCCACGGTGTCGGCCAGTGGAGCGGTCAATCCGGTCACACAGGTGTCGGTCGGCACGCAGGTGTCGGGCCAGATCCGGGATCTGCTGGTCGATTTCAATTCTGTGGTCAAGGCGGGGCAGTTGATTGCCCAGATCGACCCGGAGACCTTTGAATACCGGGTGCGCTCGGCCCAGGCCGATGTGGAGGCTTCGCAGGCCGCTGTTTTGACAGCGCAGGCATCGGCAGCGGCGAGCCGGGCGCAGGTCGCGCGGGCCCAGGTCGACCTGAACGAAGCGCAGCGCGACTTCGAGCGCAAGCAAAGCCTGGTGCAGATGCAGTTCATCGCCCAGAGCGAGGCCGACCGGGCCCGCGCACTGGTCAACACCAGCGCCGAGGCGCTCAAGGCGACCCAGGCCCAGGTCGGCGTGACCGAGGCGCAGATCAAGTCGGCGCTGGCCAACGTCGCGCAGCGGCAGGCGGCGCTGGCGCAGGCGAGGGTGGATCTGGCACGCACGCGGATTACGTCGCCGGTCGATGGCATCGTGATCAAGCGCGCGATCGAAAAGGGGCAGACAGTGGCTGCCAGTCTGCAATCGCCCGAGCTTTTTGTGATTGCGCAGAACCTGTCCGACATGCAGGTCGATGCCAGCGTCGACGAAAGCGACATCGGGCGTATTCGCGCAGGCCAGCCGGCCACGTTCACCGTCGATGCTTTTCCGGGCCAGACCTTCGAGGGCGATGTGCGCCAGGTGCGCAAGGCGGCCCAGAACATTGCCAACGTCGTGACCTATGTGGCGGTCGTCGGCTTCTCCAATAGCGCCGGACGCCTGCTGCCTGGCATGACGGCCAATGTGCGGATCGTGACCGACCAGCGCGAGAACGTGCTCAAGGTACCCAATGCCGCTTTGCGGGTGCGGATCGCCGGTGTCGAGCCGGTGTCGAGCGGCTCGTCGGCGCCGGCTGCTGGTGCCTCCGGGTCCGCGACCAGCGATGCAAGCAGCTGGTCCTGGATTTCCAGCGCCCATGCCCAGCCAGCAGGTGGCGGATTTGCCGCGCAACGCGAGCGACTGGTCAACGAGCTCAAGCTCGACGCCGCGCAGCAGGCCAAGCTCGATGGGATCATGCTCGAACTGCGACCGCGCTTCATGGCCATGGTCGAGCTGGAGCAGGATGCCCGCATGGCGGCGCGTACCAAGCTGCTGGGCGAGATGCAACAAAAGATCAATGCCATACTGACTGCAGACCAGCGTGCCACCTATGAGCAGATGCAGGCAAGGGCCGCGGCCAACCGTGCGGCGCAGGCGGGGGCCGGATCGGGTGGTGCAACCGGTGCGCAAGCCGGCGGCGCCGCTGCTGTCGCCGCACCCGCCAAAGGAGCCGCCGCAGGCCAGGACAAACCGGTGCCGGTTCCGCCTGGTGCTGGCGCCGGGGCTAGCGTGGCGCCGCCGGCCCCCGGTGGTGGCCCGTTGCAGGAATTTCGCAACCGCCTGGTGGCCGAACTCAAGCTCGGCGTTGAACAGGCCGTCAAGGTAGACGCACTGTTCGCCGAGGCCCGCCCGCGATTCATGGCATTGCGTGACCTGAGCGCCGAGGAGCGCCCCAAGGCGCGCGACCGCATCATGGCCGATCTGCGCGCCCGCATCGGCGATGTGCTGACACCGGAGCAGAAGACACGGTATGCGGCCATGCTGAGCGAGGCGGCGGGGCGTACCAGTTCTCGCGGCCGAATCTACCTGTTGGCTGAGGACGGAAAACCGAAGGCATTCAATGTGCGGCTGGGTATTTCGGACGGCAGCAGCACCGAATTGCTGGTGACCGCTGGCAGCCCTGCGGCTGCGCAGTTGCGCGAGGGAGCAACCGTGGTCATCGGTGTGGTGACTCCGGTCAACGGGTCAGGCCGGCCCGCCGGCGGTCCGCGCCTGCCGTTCTAGGAGCCGCGCCATGGCCGATCCTGCAGTGCTGATCGCAGCGCGAGACATCACCAAGGTTTACGCCATGGGTGACCAGACCGTGCATGCCCTGCGCGGCGTGTCGCTGGACATCGACGAGGGCGACTTCGTCGCCATCATGGGCGCGTCAGGCTCGGGCAAGTCGACGCTGATGAACATCCTGGGCTGCCTGGACCTTCCGAGCACTGGGCATTATGAATTGGCGGGCGAGTCGGTCGAATCGATGACGGCCGACCAGCTGGCCTCGATCCGCAACCGTCGCATCGGTTTTGTGTTCCAGCAGTTCAACCTGCTGCCCCGCACCAGCGCACTGGAGAACGTGGAATTGCCCATGGTGTACGCCGGCATGGCGTCGGCGCAGCGGCGCGTGCGCGCGATGGCGGCGCTGCAGGAGGTCGGCCTGGGCGAGCGCCATGCGCACACGCCGTCCGAGCTTTCCGGCGGCCAGCAGCAGCGCGTCGCGATCGCACGTGCACTGGTCAACAAGCCCCAGCTGATCCTGGCCGACGAGCCGACCGGCGCTCTCGACACCCAGACCAGCGAAGACATCATGCGCCTGCTGACCGAACTCAACCGCGCGGGACTGACGGTGGTGCTGGTAACGCATGAAAGCGACATCGCCGACTGGGCGCGGCGCAAGATCGTGTTCCGTGACGGATTGATTCTGCAGGACCAGGAGCGGTGCACGCGCCGGCAATGGCTGTCCGAGGGGGGTCGCACCAAGGCGGCATGGGCGCAGCAACGCCCGATAGCGGCGGCGGCGGAGCCCGCAGCATGAATACGCTGGCGGCACTGCGCAGCGCCCTGCGGGCGCTGGCGGCCAACACCTTGCGCAGCATCCTGACCATGCTGGGCATCATCATCGGCGTGGCCGCAGTGATCACGATGATCGCGGTCGGGCAGGGCGCGACGAACCGAGTCAAAGAGCAGATGAAGGGCCTGGGCTCCAACATCATGCTGGTATTTCCCGGCACCATCACCCAAGGTGGCGCTCGGCTGGGTGCGCAAAGCGGTCAGGCCCTGACCGAGGAAGACGCGCTGGCCATTGCGCTGGAAGTGCCCGAGGTGCAGGTGGCGGCGCCGGTGTCGCGCACCGGTGCCCAGGTGGTGGCTGGCAATGCCAACTGGAGCACCAGCATTTTTGGCACCAGCAACGACTATCTGGAGGCGCGCGATTGGACGCTGGAGTCGGGGCGCCTGTTCGAGACCGCCGAGATGGCCGGTTCGGCGAAGGTGGCGATCGTCGGGCAGACCACAGCGCGGGAACTGTTCGGTGAGGCTGATCCGCTGGACCAGGTGATCCGGGTCAAGAAGGTGCCGGTCACCATCGTCGGCGTGCTGGCCAAGAAGGGCCAAAATGCCAACGGGCAGGACCAGGACGATGTGATGATGGTGCCGATCAGTACCTACCGTAATCGCATCCAGGGCGGAACCGGTGGCAAGGCACGGCGCATTGGCTCGATCACGATCAAGGTCAAGGAAGGCCAGAGCATGAAAGCGGCCGAGGACAACATCAAGTCCCTGCTGCGTCAGCGTTTCAAGATCCAGCCCAATGCGGATGACACTTTCACCATCCGCAATCTGACCGAGATACTGCAGGCCCAGGAAGCGTCGAGCCAGGTCATGACACTGTTGCTGGCGGCGGTAGCCGGCATCAGCCTGGTTATCGGCGGTATCGGCATCATGAACATCATGCTGGTCAGCGTCACCGAACGCACCCGCGAGATTGGCCTGCGCATGGCAGTGGGCGCGCGCGGGCGCGACATCCTGGCGCAGTTTCTGATCGAGGCGGTCACGCTGAGCCTGATCGGCGGCGCGATTGGTGTGGTCATCGGTGCGATCGCGACCTGGGCCATCGGCCAGTTTGCCGGTTGGCAGGTCAGCATGACCGCCAGCAGCATCGTGCTGGCGGCGGGCTTTTCCGGCTTTGTCGGTGTGTTTTTCGGCTTCTACCCGGCGCGCCGTGCCTCGCGCCTGTTGCCGATCCAGGCGTTGCGCTACGAGTGAGCGTGTGGCCCGTCAATGGGGCCAGCGATAATCTGCGCTCGTAACAGGAGATGGCGTGGATAGTGTGTTGTTGGCCAAGGCGGCCGTGATGGGTATTGTTGAAGGCCTGACCGAATTCCTGCCAATTTCCTCGACCGGTCATCTGATCCTGGCGGGCGCACTGCTGGGCATGGATGATGCCAAGGGCAAGGTGTTCGACATCGCGATCCAGACCGGCGCCATCCTGGCGGTGATCATCGTCTACTGGCAAAAGATCCGCGAGACACTGGTGCAACTGCCGCAACAGGAGCAGGCTCGGCGCTTTGCGCTCAATGTACTGATCGCGTTTGTCCCGGCGGTGATTCTGGGCCTGCTGTTGGGCAAGGTGATCAAGGAGCATTTGTTTACCCCCGTGGTGGTGGCCAGTGCCTTTATCGTGGGTGGATTCATCATCCTGTGGGCCGAGCGGCGCCACAGCCAGGCGGCCTCGGCACCGCGCATCCTGAGCGTGGACGCGATGCGCTGGAGCGACGCACTCAAGGTCGGCCTGGTGCAGTGCCTGGCCATGATTCCCGGTACCAGCCGCAGTGGGGCGACCATCATTGGCGGGATGCTGCTGGGCCTGTCGCGCAAGGCGGCGACCGACTTCTCCTTCTTTCTGGCGATACCGACGCTGATAGGCGCTGGCGTCTACAGCCTGTACAAGGAGCGTGCGCTGCTGGCGTTGTCGGACCTGCCGATGTTTGCGGTCGGCTTGCTGTTTTCGTTTGGCAGTGCCTGGTTGTGTATCCGCTGGCTGCTGCGCTACATCGCCAGCCACACTTTTGTCGGTTTTGCCTGGTACCGCATTGGGTTTGGCATCGTGGTGCTGGGAACCGCCTGGAGTGGCGCCGTCACCTGGGCGCAGTAGCTATCAGGCGCCGGCCGTCAGCGCGCGCAGGTTCAACACCGATGCCTCGATCGCGGCGGCCGTGACCGCCGGCATCTCCATCGGAAACAGGTGGCTGCCGTCGAGCATGGCGATGCGACCCCGGGTCAGTTGCTCGGTCATCTGCATGCCGACCTGTTTCATTTCACGCGAATGCAGGCCACCGATGAAGGCCACCGGGCATTTGAGCGGGTGGCGGCGGAACAGGCGCTCCAGGTTGTCGGGCAGGTTGTTGTAGATCGCGGTTTCGACCTCGCGCTTGAACGACAGCACACGCTGGCCATCCGCGTCATGGGTGCCGTAGCGGATGTAGTCGTCCAGTACCGCCGGTTCCCAGCGCGCAAAGGCCTTCTTGTGGCGGAAATGCTCCAGCGCCGCCTGCTGGTTCGGCCAGCTGGTGCGCCGTCGCTTGCTGATTGCGCCCGGCGACACCGCCGCGACGATCTGCGCGCCTTTGATCAGGCCCAGCGTGGTGGCTTTCCAGCCACCGAGTACCGGCGAGTCCAGCATCACGACGCCCAGTGCCAGCTCAGGATGGCCGGCCGCGGCCATCAGGCTCAGGAAGCCGCCCAGGGAATGCCCGATCAGCCATGCCGGCTCGCCCGACTTGTCGACCTCGGCGCGGGTGAAGTCCGCCAGCTGCTGCACCAGATGGGGCCAATTGTTGGTGACCGGGTACAGCGGGTCATGGCCGAATTTGTCGATGGCCTTGACCTTGAAGCCGCGCGACCTCAGGTGCTTGAAAAGAACCCGGTACGTGCTGGCGGGAAAGCTGTTGGCATGGGAAAAAACAATCAACGCCATCAGATCAGCTTTTCGTTCGGATTGGTGATTTTCTTGAGCGGCTTGTGGCGCTGCGCGTCCACCATCAAGGGAACCTGGGTATGCTCGCCGCGCCACATCGGGTCTTCGATGCTGTCGAACACTTCGCGCAGCTTGCGGCCCCAGTTGTTGTGCATCATCTGGTAGTAGGGGTTATGCTCATCGATGCAGATGATCTTGTCGGTCTCGAACCGGTTCACTTCATAGACCACCATGTCCAGTGGCAAGCCGACCGACAGGTCGGACTTGAGTGTGGAGTCCATCGACACCAACGCGCACTTGGCGGCTTCGTCGAGCGGCGTGTCGGGGGTGATGACCCGGTCCAGCACCGGCTTGCCGTATTTGGATTCGCCGATCTGGAAGTAGGGTGTCTCTGGTGTAGCCTCGATGAAGTTGCCGGCCGAATAGACCTGAAAAAGCCGCATGGCCTCGCCGTTGATCTGCCCACCCAGCAGGATCGACACGTTGAAGTCGACGCCCGATTGGCGTAGCGATTCGGCGTCGCGCTGGTGCACATGGCGGATCGCCGCACCCAGTACCCGTGCCACGTCGAACATGCTGGTTGAGTTCCAGATCGTCAGCGGTTCGTGATCGCTGGCCTCCTTGAGCTGTTCGACCTGCAGGATCTCGCGTATCGACTGCGAGATGCTGAGGTTGCCGGCCGTCAGCAGCACGATGAACCGGTCGCCGGGCTTTTCGTAGACGATGATCTTGCGGAAAGTGCTGATCTGGTCCAGGCCGGCGTTGGTGCGCGAGTCCGACAGGAACACCAGGCCGGCATTGAGTTTGATGGCGACGCAGTAGGTCATGGGATTTCCGGTAGGGGCGGGGCAGGTTGGGGCGACAGCAACTGCAATTGCAATTGCGAGCTGACAGGAATATACAGTCCTCCAATCGATCCCAGTGTGTTTGCAGCCCGACGGACCAGAAGCTTCTATTATGGGAAGGCAGCAGGGCGACCCGCCCGCGGCCCCCGTTCCCCTGCCGGGACCTGGGCCTGGCCATTGGATCGAACAGGAGCCACACCATGACGGATCGGTACGCGCATTACCAAAGTCTGGGCATCATCCGCCACGCCGTCGACGACAGGCGCGGCATCCTCGAAGTGGTCATGGGTGGTGGACGCCTTGCAACGGGCAAGCTGGCCACCGCCGATCACAACGGCCACAAGGAATTGTCCACCATCTGGCGCGATATCGGCGACGATCCCAGTGTGCATGCGGTGGTGTTGCGGGGCCAGGGCAAGGGCTTCTCGGCCGGCGGCGATTTCGGTCTGGTCGAGGACATGGCCAATGATTTCGTGGTGCGCACCCGGGTCTGGAAGGAAGCCCGCGACCTGGTCTACAACGTCATCAACTGCGATAAGCCGATCGTCTCGGCGATGCATGGTCCGGCGGTTGGTGCCGGCCTGGTTGCCGGGTTGCTGGCCGACATTCCGATCGCAGCGCGCAACGCCAAGATCGTCGATGGCCATACCCGCCTGGGCGTCGCCGCCGGCGACCATGCGGCCATCATCTGGCCGCTGCTGTGCGGCATGGCCAAGGCCAAGTACTACCTGCTGCTGTGCGAGCCCATCAGCGGCGAGGAAGCCGAGCGCATCGGCCTGGTGGCGCTGGCAGTTGACGAGTCCGAGTTGCACGACAAGGCATTTGAAGTCGCAACGCGCCTGACCAAGGGCTCACAGAGCGCGATCCGCTGGACCAAATACGCGCTCAACAACTGGCTGCGCATGATGGGCCCGACCTTCGACGCGTCCCTGGCGGTGGAATTCATGGGCTTTGCCGGACCCGATGTGCGCGAGGGCGTGGCCAGCCACCGCGAGCGCCGCAAGCCAGACTTCGATCCCGATTGCAGCCTGTGATGCGCTCGGGCTGGCCGCTCAGCCGGTCTGCTTGAGTTTCTTTAGCGCATACAAGGCGTCGAGTGCTTCGCGCGGGCTGAGGCTGTCAGGGTCGATACGCGACAGTTCGGCTTCGACCGCGCTGGTTTGCGCGATCGCTGCGTCGGGCGGTACGGCAAACAGGTCGACCTGCGCCTGGCTGGCACTGGCATGGCTCTCCAACGCGCCCAGCGCATGCTGCGCCTGGTGCAGCACCGCTGCCGGCATGCCGGCCAGTCGCGCTACCTGGATGCCGTAGCTGCGGCTCGCCGGGCCGGCCTGCACCTCATGCAGGAACACGATGTCGCGTCCCGACTCGGCCGCGCTGACATGCACGTTGGCCGCGCCCTTGTGGTCGGTGGGAAACGCGGTGAGCTCGAAATAGTGGGTCGCAAACAGCGTGAAGGCCTGCGACTTGCCGTGCAGATGGCCAGCGATCGCCGAAGCCAGTGCCAGGCCATCGAAGGTGGAGGTGCCGCGGCCGATCTCGTCCATCAGCACCAGCGAATGCGGCGTGGCACTGTGCAGGATCTGCGCCGCTTCGGTCATCTCCAGCATGAAGGTGGACTGCGCGTTGGCCAGGTCGTCGGCGGCGCCGATGCGGGTGTGGATGGCGTCGATCGGCCCGAGCCGGCAACTGGCTGCCGGCACGTAGCTGCCGACGCAGGCCAGCAGCACGATGACCGCGATCTGGCGCATGTAGGTCGACTTGCCGCCCATGTTGGGCCCGGTGATGATCAGCATCCGGGTGCGGGCGTTGAGGCTGGTGTTGTTGGCGATGAAGTTGCCGCTGCTGGTTTCGGCTAGCCGGGCCTGCACCACCGGGTGCCGGCCGGCGGCGATCTCGATACAGGGCTCGCTCGCGAACTGGGGCGCGCACCAGTCCAGCGTCAGCGAGCGTTCGCACAGTGTTGCCAGCGCATCCAGCGAGGCCAGCGCCTGAGCCACGGTGCACAGGGGCGCGACATGGTCCTGCAGACCATCGAGCAACTGCTCGTACAACAGCTTTTCGCGCGCCAGCGCGCGTTCCTGCGCGCTCAGCGCCTTGTCCTCGAAGGTCTTGAGTTCGGGTGTGATGAAGCGCTCGGCGTTCTTGAGAGTCTGGCGGCGCCGGTAGTCGGCAGGAACCTTGTCGGCCTGACCTTGGGTTACCTCGATATAGAAGCCGTGCACTCGATTGAACTGCACGCGCAGGTTGGCGATGCCGGTGCGCGTGCGCTCGCGCTGCTCCAGTTCGAGCAGGAAACCGTCGCAGTTGTCCTGGATCGCACGCAACTCGTCGAGTTCGGCGTCGAACCCGGTGGCGATTACGCCACCGTCGCGCACTAGCGCCGCGGGCGTCTCATGGATCGCCGCGCGCAACTGCTCGGCGCAGCCGGCCGGCGGCTGCAGATCGGTCGCGATCTGCGTCAGCGCGCCGCCCATGCCCTGCAACAACGGCGCAAGCTGTGCGGTCTTGGCCAGCGTGACCTGCAAGCCGACCAGTTCGCGCGGCCGCACTTGCCGCAGCGCAATGCGCGCCGTGATGCGCTCGATATCGGTGCTGCCCTTGATCTGCGCCCGCAACTCGCGCCAGGGGCCGCCCCGCAGTTCCGTGATCGCCTGCAGGCGATCACGCGCCAAGCCGCGGTCACGTTGTGGCTCGAGCAGCCAGCGTTTGAGCAAGCGGCTTCCCATTCCCGTCAGGCAGGTGTCGAGCAACGAGAACAAGGTGGGCGCCGATTCACCGCGCAGCGTCTGCGTCAATTCCAGGTTGCGCCGGGTCGTCAGCGGCAACTGCACCAGGTCCTGGTTGTGCTGCACCCGGATGCCCTGCACATGCGACAGCGGCCGGCCCTGGGTGTGTTCGGCATAGGCCAGCAGCGCCGCTGCGGCCGCATGCGCCAGTGGCAAGTCCTGCGCATTCCAGGGGGCCAGACTCGCTACCTTGAACAGGTCCAGCAGTTTGCGTTGACCCAGCGCCGGATCGAACTGCCACGGTGCGCGCATGGTCATCGCCACACCGTTGGCGACGCCACTGGCCTTGAGCGCTTTCTCGAAGCCGGGCGTCAAACTGGCGCTATGGATCAACTCGCTCGGGTTGACGCGCGACACCCACTCGGCCACTTCATCGGGCGTACATTGCGCAAACTGCAGCTGCGCCTGCGTCACGCTGAGCCATGCCAGGCCGCACTGGTTGCGCGGCCCCTGGTGCACCGACATCAGAACCGACTCGGCCTTGTCGGACAGCAGTTCGGCGTCGGTCAAGGTGCCTGGCGTGATGACCCGCACCACCTTGCGCTCGACCGGCCCTTTGGCAGCGGCGACATCGCCCACCTGTTCGCAGATCGCCACCGACTCGCCGAGCTTGATGAGTTTGGACAGGTAGGACTCGACCGAATGGAAGGGAACACCGGCCATTACCACCGGCTCGCCGGCCGACTGGCCGCGGCGGGTCAGTGTGATGTCGAGCAGCCGGGCCGCCTTTTCTGCATCGGCGAAGAACAGCTCGTAGAAGTCGCCCATCCGGTAGAGCACCAACGTGTCGGGGTGCTCGGCCTTGATGCGCAGGTACTGCTGCATCATGGGGGTGTGGGCGGAGAGATCGGTGTTGCTCGGGCCGGGGGGTAGGTTGTCTTTTTGCATCAATAGTTCATCTGAACATCACCTGGCCAAACGAAAATCAGCCATTCGACAAGCCCGAATTATCGGTGCGTGGTTGGTTTGATCTGACAACTAAGTGATCGATGGCAAGCGCCAGCAGTCGACGGGTATATCGATGTCCTAGCTTCGGTCATCTACGGCATCCTCGTCGTGGATGCTGAGTTGATTACTGCACGTGCAGAAGTCCGTCGTCCATTAGCGCCTGGACCGTTTGGGCTTGCGTCTGGTCCCGGCCCCTTTTCAATGGGTCACGTTCTGGCTGGACAGCCAACCAGTGTTTGAAACTTACAAATACTTTCGGTGAAACGGTTCGCATCAGCGCCATCTTGCCTGTGGCACCTATGACGACGTGCTCGAACGGCCGAGCCTCGGTCAGGACCTGCGCACGAATGGCTTGCACGGGCCACATGTCTTCCTCCGCGTCAGACAGTCTGAATGGGTGCGGGTCGCCGTCCTGGGGAATCCGCCGCAGGAAATCGACCATGAAACCCTTGGCGTTGATGGCGGTCTCATTGTGGAGTTCCTTGCGCTGGAATGTCGGGTCTACCTCCTGCAGGATTCTCAGGACCGGCTTGCCCAGATGCTTCATGTCGGCAACGAAGCGAACCCGCTTGCGCGCATCCCACAACAGGTCAACGTCCTGGGTGGTCAATGCCTTTTGTGCGATACGAACGCCGGCAGCAGCTTCGTAGGCGTACAAGGCGTGGGTTCCGACGACCGTGAAATGCTCAGCGAGGCCGGCGGCCTCAAAGGCATTCAGGATGTCGATGACGATCGTAGGTACCCGGCCAGCCTTGACGGCGCGGTTGAGCCTTTGCGCCACGGCGAGCTGAGCCTGGAGCGATTGCAGTCGGGGTTGAAGGGCGTTTTTGCGTTTGTGAAATTCACTGTAGATCAGTTCTGTCTCAGGTGTGCGTCGGCCGATGCGTTCCTGCTTGCCGCGTGCCTTCGTCTTGACCAGGTATTCGTATGCGCCTTCTGACTTCCAGTACATGCCTGCGGCGTAATCCTGGTACTGGCGCCGCACGCGCGCGCACTCCTGCCACAGCGACATGGCGTCGACTGTCTGCCTGGCGGCCTCATCGGCAAGCGATATGTAGAGCACTTCACCGTTCTTTCTTCAAACTACAATTTTGCACGGTGAAATGTTATAAATCAATATGATAGTTGACTTTTTCGGCGATCAATTGGGGTGTGGGTAGCGACTCGTGCCACGTTGTGTAAGCCGCGACTGCCGTCTGATCGCCGGCTTTCTGGGAATGGGCGCTGACTGGGGACTGAATGGCCGACTCTCCAGCCGAAGTTACTCAGGTCTCAATGAAACGGGGCCCATAAAAAGTCATCCGTCGGTACTGCTGCATCATGGGGGTGTGGGCGGAGAGGTCGGGCGTAGTCATTATTTGGCGTTTGCTGCTATTGCATCGGTCTCGATCCTTTGCAGGCTGGCAAAGGCGACGGGCTACGGATCAATCCGTGTTTGTGGCTCGACGTGATTGCGTCGTTTCTCGATTCGCAAGGGCGATCTTGTCCTGCGCACGCTGAGCCGTGATCGCGAGTGTCATTCGTGCGCATTGTTCCGTAAACTCCGGCCGCAACCGGGTCAGAGTTTTAGTCGGGATCGCGTTGAAGACTTCGATGGCGTGCGACTTGAACAGTGCGCGGCCAGCGGATGCCTTTGCAAGGCGTTGAACTTCCTGGATCATCGCGCCGACCCGTGCGGTGTCGCCTGAGTTTGCCGCGCTCAGAAGCGATTGCTGCATCACCTTGATAGCCCATTTCACCTGGGTCAGTACGTGCCTACCCTTGATGTCCATCAATCCGGCGGCGTTGCTGACGCGGGAAGCCAATAGGTCCATGGGATGCAGGACCCGGAATTGAATGCCAGACTCCAACTCGATGACCCGTGCGCGTGCAACTGCGCGTCGAGTGATGTGGGTCGACTTGCGCAGACCGCCCAGGTCATACAGTTTGTGCAATACGTCGATGTTGCGTTCAAGTGCGTCAGAAGGAAGGGGCAGGCGAACCTGAGCCACCAGCGCCGTCAATGCCCTCGGTGGTGGTACGCGGAGCCTCCCACCAAGCCGTCGCGCGAGCAGACGCGCTTCCTCCAGCGTACCCAGCACGTCGCCATCAGAGGTGATCTCCGCTCCGGCACCCGGCCTGACACCGTAAAAGTCCATCCAGAAAGCCAATGCCTGTCCGCCAACGAGAACCATTTGCGGTGGCATGGCGCCCAGCATGTGTGCGACGTCCTCCGCGGTCAGCGGGGCCTCGTCACTTGGCAATTGCGGTTTGGTGACCCGGTCAGAGCGGGCCATTGATCACCTTTGCGTTTCGTGCCGCGCCGCAGAGAAACCAGTTCATATGATCAGCGGTGCGAACTCCGCTTCGAACCGAACTGAGATCAGCGGCCTGACGCTGGCGCTTGTCTTGCCACATGGTGTCTTCGCTGACGACCGCTTCTACATTGCCATTCAGGAGAGCGATAGCCTGCGTTACCGTCAAGCCGGCAGCCTCGATCGTCTGGCCAAGGCGCGCCCAATGTTCGACTTGTTGCGCGGTGGAGCGCGTAAAGCTGCTGCCGGCATTCTGGGCGGCAACAAAAAGGGTATCTGAAACCCGCAGGGATTTGGACATGGTGGGAGCCAGTGAAACAGGATTTGTGGCAGATTACCACAATCGGGGATATTGACCCTAGCCCGCAATCGTGCGCGGCAAAGCCGGTTGTTCCGGCATGTTTTTTACGGACTGGGCGAAGGGCACCAAAACGATTCCTGGCTTGTGTCGCAGTGACGCACATGGTCGTGCTCCATTGGTAGCGCACCGTCCAGTTTAGCTACCGAGGGATGTTGCCGCAGACCTGCTCGGCTTCTTCGCACCACTAATTTCCGGGAAGAAGGCCCCTTCTGATCCGTTTGCATTTTCTGAGCCACTGGGATCATTAGTCCCGGCGGTTCGCGGCGGGCTCGAAGGTGTCGTAAATCCGGGCGAATTACCTGGCAGCGCGCGCCGCCCGCTTGGCCATGCGCTCGGCATCTCGCACCTCGGCCTGCGCTGCCCACTGCGCGAACTCCTCCGGCGTCTCCAGCGTGATCGGTCCCCAGACGCCGCTGCGAAAGTCGTGTATGGCGATCTCGGCGGCCTTCTGAGTGTTCGGCCGGCCACCTGGCAGCAGTGGGGCGCGCTTGCGGCCGATCTCGGCCAGTACGGCCTGGTCGTTCAGCCCTGACAGATCAGCCAACTGGTAGCGGGCCTGCAGACGGTCAGCGTGGTGCTGCAGCATCTGCGTCAGCAAGGCCAGCGCGACCTCTTCGTCGTCGTAGGCATTGCGGCCCACGGCGCCGCTGGCGGCCAGGTGGTAGCCGCTTTGTTCGATGGTGATGCGCGGCCACAGCATGCCGGGCGTGTCGTAAAGGTAGAAGTCGTCCGCTAGCGATATGCGCTGCTCGGTCCGGGTGATACCGGCCTCATCGCCGGTCTTCGCCGTGCGCTTGCCGCGCAGCGTGTTGACCAAGGTCGACTTGCCAACGTTGGGGATGCCAAAAATCAGCACCCGCATCGGCTTGGTCATGCCGCCGCGCTGCGGAGCCAGAGCGCGGCACAACTTGATGAGCCGGCGGGCGGGCGCGGTGGCACTGGCGTCCAGGGCCAAGGCCTGGGTGCCGGCCTGGGCCTGGTAGTGGGCCAGCCACTGCGCCGTTTGCTGCGGGTCGGCCAGGTCTTGCTTGTTCAGGACCTTGAGCGAGGGCTTGCCGCGCGTCAACTCCGCCAGCAGCGGGTTGGCGCTGGAGCCTGGCAAGCGTGCGTCCAGCAGCTCGATCACGGCATCGATCTCCGACATGCGCTCGGCGATGGCTTTTCGCGTCGTGTGCATGTGGCCGGGAAACCATTGGATGGACATGCCTTGGGGCTTTCGGTTGCGTTCCGGCGAGGCTGATCCAGGATAGGGTCAGGACGGGTCGAGGTAGCGCTTCACGCGTTCCTTGAATCCTGGCCCTGCGCCTGAGCGTACCAGAGAGGCCATGTCCGCTTCGGCCTGCTGCGTGGAGCAGATGCGCAGGCTGGCGTCGGCCGGTGCAATGCGCCGGCGGCAGGCGGCGAACTGAATTTGACGTTGACCCCATTTCGCGGCCACCTTATCGTTCCAATGGACGAAACCATCGGGCTGCACGCTGGGCGCTGGGCGCACGGCCGTCGCGCCACAGCCGCGGTCGGTCCCAGTGTCAAGAGCGCTGGCGCTGGATGCAGCTTGGGCAGCTCGTGCCCGATCTTGGGTCACCCGCGCACCATTTTGTTAACAAAATGTCCAGAAATTGCCCAGTCGGGCGATGTTCCGACGACCCACCCCCCGAAACGGGACATTTTCGGCCCCAGGTGCGATTGTGCCCTGGCCCGGGTCTTGCTATCCGATGCCATCATGGCCCTCGCCCGTCTAGTGTCCGTCGCGCTGCCCGCTTTAACCGCAGGGCCGCAAGCATTACCTGACATCGTCATGGCAGGCAAGTGGACATTGGCGTTTACCCTATGTTGTCAACAAGAAATTAGATTAATAATATAGTTTGTTAACAAAATTTTGGAGCTACTCCTGCCTCGATTCGCCGTGAACCGCAAGAACACTTCTCCCGCTGCCGCGCGCGGCACCAGTGCCACGCATCCTGTGCCAGATGAAAGGCTGGAGCCCGATCTCAACGACGAAGCGCGCGTGCAGCGGCGGTTGTCGGATGCCATCTACGAGCACCGATTGCCGCCCGGTACCAAACTGCCGGAGGTCGACCTGTGCCAGATCCTGGATACCTCCCGCGGCACGCTGCGCAAGGTGCTGGATCGGTTGGCCAACGAGCAGCTGGTCGAACTGATTCCGAATCGTGGCGCCTTTGTCGCCAAACCCAGCGTCAAGACCACGCGCGACGTCAATGCCTTGCGCCGGATTCTGGAGTGCGGGGTGGTGCGCACGCTGGCCGGCTGCCGGTGTGACCCCTGGATCAGTGCTATTCGCGCCCAGATAGCCGAGGAACGGGAGGCCAGCCGCATGGGCGATACGTCGCGCTATATCCGTCTGGCTGGCAAGTTCCATCTGGACCTCGCCGCCGCGACGGGCAATGCAGCCCTCGAACAGCATCTGCGGCGCGTTGTCGCACAGACCTCGCTGATGGTCGCGCTGTACGACACACGTGGCACCAACCCGTGTTCGATCCACGAGCACCTGGAAATCCTGCAGGCAATCGAGTCCGGCCAGCACACTGAAGCCGAGAAGCTGATGGACGAACATTTGCGCGGTCTGGAACGCCAGTTGCGGCTGGACGATGACGACACCGCGGTTGTCGATCTGGCCGATGCACTGCGATCGACCGCGGTCGGTGCGATACCCGCTGCAACGTCGGGGCGTCGCCCACGCAATGTCCGCCCCCCGGTTTGAGATTGCGTGCAACCGACAGCCGGCGCAACCCAATGCTTCTTCCCTTTCTTACCACCACCACAACCACCAGGAGTGATCGCATGAAAAAACACCTATTGGCGCTCGGTCTGGCGCTGTCCGTCACCTTCGGAGCCGGCTCCTTGCAGGCCAAGACATTTACCTGGACCGCCTCGGCAGACGCCTTGTCGATGGACCCGTATTCGACCAACAATTCGTTCACGACTGCGTTCATGAGCAATATCTACGAAGGCCTGGCGCGCTTCAACGAACAGCTGAAGGTCGAACCGGCACTGGCCGAGTCCTGGTCCGCCGTCAGCCCCACCGTGTGGCGCTTCAAGCTGCGCCAGGGTGTCAAGTTCCACAACGGTGAACCGTTCACCGCCGATGACGTCGTGTTCAGCTGGAGCCGGGTACAGAGTCCAGGCTCGATCACCAAGCTCGACCTGGGCGGCATCAAGGAGATGCGCAAGGTCGATGCTTTCACCGTGGATGTGGAAACCAAGGCACCGTTCCCGTTGTTGCTCAACAACCTGATGAGCTTCACCGTCATGAGCAAGGCCTGGAGCGAGGCCAACAATTCCGCCGAAGCCAGCGATCTGCAGCAGAAAAAGGAGAACTTCGCCAACCGCAATACCAATGGCACCGGCCCGTTCATGCTCAAGTCACGCGAGGTCGACGTGAAGACCGTGCTGGCGGCCAATCCGACCTGGTGGGACAAGCCCAGGCACAACCTGACCGAGGTGGTGTTCACGCCGATCCAGTCCGACGCGACCCGCACCGCGTCGCTGTTGTCGGGCGCACTCGACGCCACCATCAGCGTGCCATTGCAGGACGTGCCGCGCATCAACAGCTCTGGCTCCTTCAGCGTCGTGCAAGGGCCGGAACTGCGCACCATTTTCTTTGGCATGGACCAGTTCCGCGACGAGTTGCTGTACTCCGATGTCAAGGGCAAGAACCCGTTCAAGGACCTGCGCGTGCGCAAGGCGCTGTACCAGGCGATCGACGTCGAGGCGATCAAGCGTTCGGTGATGCGTGGCGTGTCGTGGCCCGCTGGCATGGTCCTGTCGCCCATCCTCAACGGCGCGCCCCAGGGACTGAACAACCGCGTGCTGCCGTTTGATCCGGAGGCGTCCAAGAAGCTGCTGGCGGAAGCCGGCTACCCGAACGGCTTCACGGTCGGAATGCAATGCCCGAACAACCGGTACGTGTACGACGAGCAGATCTGCCTGGCAGTAATCTCGATGCTGGGCCGGGTCGGCATCAAGATCACGCCGCAGTTCGAGCCGGTCGCGAAATGGAGCGTGCGCCTGAACACGCAGGACGTGTCGCTGTACATGATCGGACACGCCGGACTGCCGATGGTCGATTCGTATGCACTGCTCACCGACACCACGGCCACGCGTAGCAAGACCATGGGCGGCCTGAATACCGGTGGCTATACCAATCCGGCGCTCGATGCGCTGTTCCCGAAGATTTCGTCCGAACTGGACCCGGCCAAGCGCACCGCCCTGATCGGCGAGGCAGTGACGATCATCCGCAACGACATGGTCTACCTGCCGCTGCATCAGCAGCCCATCACCTGGGCCGCGAAAAAGGGTGTCGAGCTGCGCCAGAGCGCGGACAACCAGATGCGCCTGCGCCTGGTTTCCATGCCCTGAGACCGACCTCCCGCTGCTGACGTTGGCGGCGCGTGCCCTGGCGCGCGCTGGCCCAAACCAACCGGAACCTATCCATGCTGCGCTTCCTGTCCACCCGTCTCTGGAACGGCCTGCTCGTGATGATCGGCGTGTCGTTCATCTCGTTCCTGTTGTTCAATTACATCGGTGATCCCGTCAACAACCTGCTGGGCGAGAGGGCGACGCTGGAACAGCAACAGGCCATGCGTACCGCCTTGGGGCTGGACCAGCCACTGGTTTGGCGCTTCTTCAAGTATCTGGGTCTGGCGGTGCAGGGCGAATTCGGCATTTCCTACCGCAACCTCGAACCCGTCGGGCAGTTGCTGGCGTCGCGGGTGCCGGCCACGTTGGAGCTCAGTCTGTGCGCCGCGCTGCTGGCCCTGGGCCTGGGCATTCCGATGGGGGTGTACGCAGGCATCCGGCGCAACTCATGGCTGGCCCATACCATGCAGGTTGTGTCGCTGATCGGCGTCTCGGTGCCGTCCTTTTTGACCGGCATCATCCTGATCCTGATCTTCTCGGTGGAACTCAACTGGTTGCCGGCATTCGGCCGTGGGGACGTCGTGCGCATCGGCGACTGGAGCACCGGCCTGCTGACCGCAAACGGCCTCAAGTCGCTGATCATGCCGTCGATCACCTTGGCGCTGTTTCAGCTCACGCTGTTCATGCGTCTGGTGCGTTCCGAGATGCTGGAGGTGCTGCGCACCGACTACATCAAGTTTGCCCGCGCACGCGGTATCGCGGACCGGTCCATCCATTTCCACCATGCGCTGAAAAACACGCTGATCCCGGTGATCACCGTGGCCGGCCTGCAGCTGGGCGCGCTGATCGCGTTCTCGATCATCACCGAGACCGTGTTCCAGTGGCCTGGCATGGGCCTTTTGATCATCCAGGCCATCACCTTTGGCGATATCCCGGTCATCGCCGCCTATCTGATGCTGATCGCGCTGGTATTCGTGGTCATCAATACCGTCGTCGACCTGTTGTATTTCCGTGTCGATCCCCGCGTGCGGCTGGCATGAAGAAGCGCCGCACCCACCACCACGAGCAAGCAACATGAAACCACCCCCACGCTCACTTCGTTCGCTGCCCCCCGAGGGGGCGCTCAGTACCTTCGGAACGGCCGGGCGGTACTGACATGAACACCACCGCATCCCCGCCGCAATCCGCTGCGCCGACAACCTGGGACCGATTCGCCGACAGCGACTTCTACTATAGCTTCCGGCGCACGCCCACAGCCATGGTGTCGTTTGCGGTGCTGCTGCTGTTCGTGCTGATCGCGCTGTTTGCGCCTGTTCTGGCGCCGCAAAATCCGTTCGATCCCATGGTGCTCGAACTCACCAACGCCCGCCTGCCACCGGTGTGGCTGGCCGACGGGCAGATGCGCTTTCCGCTGGGCACCGACGGCCAGGGCCGCGACCTGCTGTCGGTGCTGATGTACGGCCTGCGCATCTCGCTGATGGTGAGCTTCAGCGCCACCGTGTTTGCGTTGGTGGTGGGTGTCACGTTGGGCCTGGTCAGCGGCTATGCGGGCGGGCGCATCGACAACGCCATCATGCGCCTGGCCGACATGCAGCTGAGCTTTCCAACCATCCTGGTCGCGCTGCTGATCGACGGCCTGTCGCGCGCTGCCTTGCCGCGTGAAGTGCATGAAAAGCTCGCGCTGTTCGTGGTCATCTTCGCGATCGGCATCTCGACCTGGGTCCAGTACGCGCGTACGGTCCGCGGCGCGACGCTGGTCGAGAAGTCCAAGGACTATGTGCATGCGGCCAAGCTGATCGGCATGGGCCCGTTGCGCATCCTGTTCAAGCATGTGCTGCCCAATGTGCTGGGACCGGTGCTGGTGATCGCGACTTTGTCACTGGGCCTGGGCATCCTGACCGAGGCCACACTCAGTTTCCTGGGACTGGGTGTGCCGCCCACGTCGCCGTCGCTGGGCACGCTGATCCGCATCGGCAACGAGGTGCTGTTCTCCGGCGAGTGGTGGGTTACGGTGATGCCGGGGGTGTTGCTGATCGTGCTGGTGCTGGCGATCAACCTGCTCGGCGATTGGCTGCGCGACGTGTTCAACCCCAAGCTGAAATGAGAGCGCGACGATGACGAACACTGCTCCTGTCCTGACGGTCGACGGCCTGCGGGTCGAGATTCCGACCCGCCGCGGCACGCTGCTGGCACTGGACAACATCGCCTTTTCAATCGCCCCAGGCGAAATACTCGGCTTCGTCGGTGAATCGGGCGCCGGCAAATCGCTCACCGGGATGGCCATCCTGGGTCTGCTGGACCCGCCCGGGCGCGTCGCGGCCGGCGCAATCCGGCTCGGTGAACGCCGCCTCGATACGCTGTCGCAACGCGAGATGCGCAAGATCCGCGGCAAGGAGATCGGCGCGATCTTCCAGGATCCGCTGATGAGCCTGAACCCGCTGCTGCAGATCGGCGACCAACTGGTCGAGACCATCCTGACCCATCTGCCGGTGACGCATGACGAAGCCGTGCAGCGCGCGCTCGGTCTGATGCGCGCGGTCGGCATCCCCGCTCCTGAGGCGCGCTTCGACTCCTACCCGCACCAGTTCTCGGGTGGCATGCGCCAGCGCATCGTGATAGCACTGGCACTGTGCGCCGAGCCCCAGCTGGTCGTCGCAGACGAGCCCACCACGGCGCTCGATGTGTCGATCCAGGCCCAGGTGCTGCAACTGCTGCGCAGCTTGTGCCGTGACAAGGGCACCGCCATGCTGCTGGTCACGCACGACATGGGCGTGATCGCCGAGACCGCCGACCGGGTGGCAGTAATGTATGCCGGTCGCATCGTCGAGATCGGGCCGGTGGAGGACGTGATCCGCAACCCTGTGCATCCTTATACCCGCGGCCTGATGGGCGCTATTCCCTCGCTCAAGCCGATCACCGGGCCGCTGTCGCAGATCGACGGCGCGATGCCCCGGCTCAATGCGCGCCCGCTGGGTTGTGCGTTCAATCCGCGCTGCCCCAGCGCGATGGACCGCTGTCGCGAACAAAGTCCCGCGATCACCGCCCGCACCGCGCGCCACGACGTGGCCTGCTGGCTCGCGACCGAGACCCGTCAGGGTGAAGAGGTGGCGGCATGAGACACCGCAGGGCCGTTCCCAAGGGCGAATTGCGCAATGCGCAGCATGGAGCATGCCTGATGAACGCGATGCTGCAAGAACACGCTGCGACCAGGCTTGGGCCCGCGCCGAGCGCCATAGCGGCTGCGAATGCTCCTGGCACCGGACCGCGCATCGTGGCGCAGGCCGGCGCGGCGGTGAGCCTGGAAGTGCAGGACCTCACCCGCCATTTCCCGGTCGGCTCCGGCCTGTTCCGCGGTGCGCTGGGTGGCCCGCAGCCGGTGATCAAGGCGGTCGACGGCGTGGGTTTCTCGATCCGGCGCGGCGAAACCTTCAGCCTGGTCGGGGAATCAGGCTGCGGCAAGTCGACACTGGCGCGCCTGGTCGCCGGTCTGGACAAGCCCACCTCCGGCAGCACGCGCTTTGCCGATGCGGCGCACAAGGGCCACCGAGTGCAGATGATCTTCCAGGATCCCTATGCCTCGCTGAACCCGCGTTACCGCGTCGGCACGGCGATCGCAGAGCCGATCCGGTTCCAGAAGCTGCTGCCCGAGTCGCTGGTCAGGCCGGGGGTGCTTGAGTTGTTGCGCCAGGTCGGCCTGGCGCCGGCCGATGCGCTGAAGTTTCCGCACGAATTCTCGGGTGGCCAGCGCCAGCGGGTATCGATTGCGCGGGCGCTGGCCGGCAATCCAAGTTTCCTGGTCTGCGACGAGCCGACCTCGGCGCTGGACGTCTCGGTGCAGGCGCAGATCCTGAACTTGCTGCGCCAGCTGCAACAACAGCTCGGCCTGACCTGCCTGTTCATCAGCCACAACCTGGCGGTGATCAATTATGTGTCGCACGACGTCGGCGTGATGTATCTTGGGCGCCTGGTCGAGGTCGCGCCCACACGGACCTTGTTCGAGGCGCCCAAGCATCCGTACACCCAGTTGCTGCTGGCAGCCTTGCCCCAGCTCGACGCGCGCGGGCGCGACAAGTCGCCGATCACCGGCGAGATTCCGAGTCCGCTCAACCCGCCTTGCGGCTGCACCTTCCACCCACGGTGCCCGCATGCCAACGAGCGTTGCCGCAGCGAGAACCCGCAGCTGCAGGCGCAGGAGGACGACGCACGGATCGCCTGCCATGCGGTGCAGGAGCGCCGCATTCCGGTGCCATTCCACCATTCAACTGTTGCTGCCCATGCCTGAGACATCGACCCCCGAAATCATCGACCTGCTGATCGTCCGCGGCACCGTCATCACGATGGATGGCGCACGCCGCGTCATCGAAGATGGCGCGGTCGCGGTGAACGCGGACCGCATCGTGGCCGTCGGCAACACCGCGGAGCTGCAGGCGCGATACACCGCCGTCAAGTCGATCGATGCCTACCGCAAGGCAGTGCTGCCGGGCTTGATCGACAGCCACGCGCACGCAGGCCACGGTCTGCTCAAGACCATGGGCGGTGGCGATGCGCAGGCCTGGTCGAATGCCTGCGAGACGATCTACACCACGGGTTCGGACGAGGACTTCTGGCATGCCGAGGCCCGGCTCGCGGCGTTGGAGCGCCTGCGCTGTGGCACCACCACCGGTGTATGCCTGTTCGGCGGTGGCGACACCATCATGCGGGTCGACGACCCGCGCTACGCGGCACGCCACTGCGATGCGATTGCGCAGGCCGGTACCCGATCGGTCCTGGCGGTCGGTCCGTCACGCCCGCCGGCGCCGATGGTCTACGCCAGGTGGGACGGCGACCAGCGGGTCGATCGGGAGGTCGGCTTCGAGCAGATGTACGAGAGCTGCGAGGAGATCATCCGCACCCAGCATGGTCGCGCCGACGGCCGGGTGAACATCTGCGTGACCCTGCCGGTCTACCACCCCGAACACACGCCCGAGCAGTTGGAATTTGCCGACGTGTTCCACCAGCAGGCGGGCCAGTACATGGATCTGGCGCGCCGGCATGGCCTGACATTCACGCAGGACGGACACCGTGCCGGCACGTTGCAGTACGCGCACGAGCATCTCGGCCTGCTCGGCGACGCATCCTTCATGTCGCATTCGATCGACCTGACGGCCGGGGACATCGCCGCCTGCGTGGCTACCGGCACGCGCATCGTGCACAACCCCAGCGCGATCATGTCGATCCGCGGGCGTTGCCCGGTGCCCGAGTTGCTCGATGCCGGCGTCACGGTGGCGCTGGGTTCGGATGGCATCGCACCCGACCGTAGCTACGACATGTTCCGTCACATGTTCCAGGCCATGCACTACCACCGGCGCCATTTCCGTGATGCCGGCGTGCTGCCGCACGGCAAGGTGCTGGAGATGGTGACCATCGACGCCGCACGCACGCTGGGCATGGAACACGAGATCGGATCATTGGAAGCCGGCAAGAAAGCCGACATCATCCTGGTCGATCTGTTCAAGCCGCACCTGATGCCGCTCAACATGCCGGTCTACCGCGTGACCTGCTTCGCAAACGGGGCCGACGTCTGCACCACAATCGTCAACGGCCAGGTATTGATGGAAGATGGCCAGGTGCGTACCGTCGACGAGGCCGATGTGATGGAACAGGCGCAACGCGCCACCGACCGCATGCTCGGACGTACCGGGTTGCAGCACCTGCTGGCGAGCCCCGCCACGCTCTGGCGGGGCTCGCACTATTGATGGAACACTTGTTATCCGTGACGGCACCATGAGACCGTTCCATGCCGTAAGGCGCCAGGGCACACCCGATGCAGATTGATTTTTCCACTATCACCGCCTACCAGCGCTACAAGCTGATGGCCAGCCTGATCGTGCCGCGGCCGATCGCGCTGGTGACGACGCAAAACGCCGATGGGGTGGTCAACGCCGCGCCGTTCAGCATGTTCAACATGATGGGCGAGGATCCGCCGATCCTGATGATCAGCGTCAACAAGCTGCAGGACAACCATCTCAAGCACACCTCGGCCAACATCCTTGCCAGCGGTCAGTTCGTGGTGCATATAGCGGACGAAGCCATGGCGGAGCAGATGCACCGCTGTGGTGAAACCGTGCCGGCGGACCAGAGCGAACTCGACCTGGTCGGGCTCACAACCGCGCCCTCGCGCGCGGTGCGGCCGCCCCGCATCACTGAAGCGCCGGTGGCATTCGAATGCCGGCTGGCAGAGAAGCTGGAGACCGCCAGCCGGCATATCTTCATCGGCGAGGTGCTGTGGCTGCATGCGCGCGAGGACCTGATCGATATCGAGCGCTACCGGGTGAAGCTGCAACACTATTTTCCGGTGGCACGGTTCGGCGCCAGCTACTACGTTCGCACCCGTGACCGCTTCGCGATGGACCCGCAGACGGCTGGCGTCGAGTCGAACCCGATCGACGAGATCGAATGAGGCGCCGGGATTTGCCCGGGACGCCAAACCAGGAGAGCTGACATGACCCATTCCCAGGTCATCCGCAATGTGCGCCCAATGGGCGGGCCGGCCCAGGATATCGTGCTTGACGAGCACGCAGCCATTGCCGCGAGGCTGCCTCAAGGTAGCGCCAGCTCCGCGCTGGCGACCTTGTACGATGGCGCGGGACAGTTGCTGCTGCCGGCACTGGTCGAGAGCCATGTGCATTTTGACAAGACCCTGTGGAACACGCCGTGGCGCCCCAACAGCGCCGGGCCCACGCGAAACCACCGCATCACCAATGAACAGGGCGTGTTGAAGGACTTCCAGGTGCCCATTGCCGAGCGCGCAGGTCCATTGATCGAGCACTGCATCGCACAGGGCTCGCTGTACTTCCGCAGCCATGTGGATGCGCAGACGGTGTGGGGCCTGCGGCACGTCGAGGCGATGCTGGCGCTGCGCGAGCAATACCGTGACCTGATCGACCTGCAACTGGTCAGCTTTCCGCAGGGCGGCATGCTGACCGCCCCGGGTACCATGCAGCTGATGGAGCAGTCGCTCGATCTCGGTCTCGATGTCGTGGGCGGCATCGATCCGGCCGGCATTGACAACGACCCGATCCGGCACCTGGAAGCCGTGTTCCGCCTTGCGCTGAAGTTCGACCGTGGCATCGACCTGCACCTGCACGACCTGGGCGAACTCGGGCGCTGGGAGATCGAGCGTATCGCCGACATGACCGAGGCCCATGGCCAGCAGGGTCAGGTGATGATCAGCCACGCCTATGCGCTGGGAGCCTTCCCGGCGGCCGATCTGTTGCCGCTGGCCGACCGGCTGGCGGCGCTGCGGATTTCGATCATGACCTGCGCACCGCCGCAGGTGACCGTGCCGCCGGTGGCGATGCTGCGCGGACGGGGCGTCAATGTCTGCTCTGGCTCGGACGGTATCCGCGATACCTGGAGCCCGATGGGCAATGGCGACATGCTCGAGCGTGCGATGTTGCTGGCGCTGCGCTTTGACTGGAGCAAGGACGAAGACCTGGAGGCGGCTTTCGACGTTGTCAGCCAGGCCGGCGCGCGTGCGCTGGGAATCGCCCCATACGGGCTGGACGTCGGCTGCCCGGCCAACCTGCTGATCCTGCCGGCCGAGAGCGTGGCCGAGGCAGTCGTCAGCCGCAGCCCGAAGCGTACCGTCATCAGCCGGGGTCGGGTGGTCGCGCGGGACGGCGTCTTCTTGAGCAGCTGAACTGGGAAGCCGCCGTGCGCACCCTGCTGAAAGCCTCCTGCGTCATCGGATTTGATGGCCACTCGCATGTTTACTGGCGCGACGGCGAAGTCGTCTTCGCCGGCGATCGCATCGAGTTCGTCGGACGGGGATTCCAGGGCCATGTCGATCGCAATGTGGACTACGGCCACGCGCTGATCAGCCCCGGTCTGATCGACCTCGACGCGCTGGGTGATATCGACTCGGGCGTATTGACACTGGACAACGGCGACAAGCGCGACAACGGCCGACTCTGGTCCGAGGACTACCTGCGCCGCGGACCGACCGAGGCTTATGCGCCGGAGGAAGAAATATTCAAGGCTCGCTATGCATTCACGCATCTGATTCGCAACGGCATCACGACGGCCTTGCCGATCACGTCGATGTACTACCGGGCCTGGGCAGAAACCCGGGAGGAGTTCGACGGTGTGGCCGCGGTGGCTAGTGAGCTCGGCTTGCGGGTCTACCTGGGCCCGTGCTACATGAGCGGCATCACCTATGTGCGCGCCGACCGCACACTGGCACAGCACTGGGACGAACCGCGCGGCCTGCAGGGCTTTGAGCGCGCATTGCGCTATGTCGGCGATATCGATGGATCGCACGGTGGGCGGGTGCGCGGCATGTTCGCGCCCGATCGCATCGAGACCTGCACGCCGGATTTGCTGTCGCGCACGGCCGCCGCGAGCCGGGAGCTGGCGGCGCCGGTTCGTCTGCATTGCTGCCAGTCCGCCTACGAGTTCGAGACGGTCTGGAATTTGCGTGGGCACACGCCGCTGGGCTGGCTGGAGGCACTGGGCCTGCTCACGCCGCGCGCGATCCTGCCGCATGGGATCTACCTGAGCGGACATCCCCAGGTGAGCGTGTCCGGCGACGCGGACTGGCGGCGCTTGACAGCCAGCGGCGCCAGCATTGCCCATTGCCCAGCCGTGTTTGCGCGCAACGGCGAGGCGCTGGATTCATTCGGCCGCTACTGCGCCGCCGGTATCAACATCGGCCTGGGCACCGACACCTGGCCGCCTGACTTGCTGCACAACATGCAGCTGGCTCTGTACCTGGCACGGGTCAAGGAAGGCGATGCGAGCCAGACCTCGGTGGCCGACATCTACAACGCCGCCACGCTGGGTGGCGCCCGCGCGCTCGGGCGCGATGACCTGGGCCGGCTGGCAACGGGCGCCCAGGCCGACATCGTCGTGTTCGACCTGGGTGCACCGCACCTCGGGCCGATCTTTGACCCGCTCAAGAACCTGCTGCTGGCCGGGCGCGGCACCGACTGCCGGGCCAGCTATATTGCCGGGCGCTGCGTGATGGAGGATTTTCGGGTCGGCGGCAAGATGCGAGCTGATCTACAGCCGCAGGCCGATCGGCAGTTCGCAAGGCTGATTGAACATCAGGCGGCGCGACGCTTCGACGGTGCGCGGGAGTCCCCGGTGCTGCAACCGGTGTTTGGCTGGGCGACAGACTGATAGACCGTCCCGCCATTGCGCTTGACCAGGGGCTCGCATGGTGCAATTGCGCCAGCAGGAACAATGATGCGATGGGCCAGCAGGAGCAGGCCCACACAGCCCATCCTGTCAAGGGACTGCCGGGCTGCGACCATTTCAGGCTTGGGTTGAGGTTTTCAATTGGTGGTGAAGTCAGGGCCGTGCGTCTAGTTGGTAGCGATAGTGTTTTATCCCGCTTGTTGTCCAAATTTCAGCGACAAATTAAGTGTGTGTCGAAGGATACTGCTGATTAATTCAAGAAAATTGGCAGGCCATGAACAATACGACCCAGTCCTTTACCCCGCTCTCCGATCCGACCCCGCTGCGCGCAGCGATCACCGCCGCCACCCGCACCCCTGAGCCCGAGCTTGTGCCGGCGCTGCTGACCGCCGCCACGCTGCTGCCCGCCCAGGCACAGGCCGCCCGCACGCTGGCCCTGCGCATCGCGCGCGGCGTACGCGACCGGGCCCGGGCCAGTGGCCGCGCCGGCCTGGTGCAGGGCCTGCTGCAGGAGTTCGCGCTCAGCTCGCAGGAGGGCGTGGCGCTGATGTGCCTGGCCGAAGCCTTGCTGCGCATTCCCGATGCCGCGACCCGCGACGCGCTGATCCGCGACAAGATCGGCGACGGCGATTGGCAAAGCCACCTGGGGCAGAGTTCGTCGCTGTTCGTCAACGCCGCCTCGTGGGGGCTGCTACTGACCGGCAAGCTCGTCTCGACCCACAGCGACAACCGGCTGTCAGCCACGCTGCGCCAGGCGGTTGCGCGCGGCGGCGAGCCGCTGATCCGCCGCGGCGTGGACATGGCGATGCGCATGATGGGCGAGCAGTTCGTCACCGGCGAGACCATCGACCAGGCGCTCGTCAACGCGCGCAAGCGCGAAGCGCAGGGCTTCCGCTATTCCTACGACATGCTGGGCGAGGCGGCCATGACCGCCGGCGATGCACAGCGTTACCTTGCGGCCTACGCCAAGGCCATCGATGCCATCGGCGCGGCCTCGGCCGGGCGTGGCGCCGTCGACGGGCCGGGCATCTCGATCAAGCTGTCGGCCTTGCATCCGCGTTATGCGCGGGCCAAGGTCGAGCTGGTGATGAGCCAGCTCTACCCGCGGCTGCTGGCGCTGGCGCAACAGGCCTGCGGCCTGAACATCGGCATGAATATCGACGCCGAGGAGTCCGAACGGCTCGAGATATCGCTCGATCTGCTCGAACGGCTGGCCTTCGAGCCGCAGCTCAAGGGCTGGGACGGGCTGGGCTTCGTGATCCAGGCCTACCAGAAGCGCTGTCCGGCGGTGGTGGACTTTGTCGTTGATCTGGCGCGGCGCAGCGGCCACCGGCTGATGATCCGCCTGGTGAAGGGCGCCTACTGGGACAGCGAGATCAAGCGCGCCCAGCTCGACGGCCAGTCCGGCTATCCGGTCTATACGCGCAAGCCCTTTACCGACGTGGCCTACATCGTCTGCGCCCGGAAGTTGCTGGCCGCCACCGATGCGGTGTTCCCGCAGTTCGCCACCCACAATGCGCAGTCGCTGGCGACGGTGCTGGCCATGGCCGGTGACGATTTCAAACCTGGGCAGTACGAGTTCCAGTGCCTGCACGGCATGGGCGAGCCGCTGTACGAGCAGGTCGTGGGCCCGGTTGCCGCCGGCAAGCTGGACCGCCCCTGCCGCATCTATGCCCCGGTGGGACTGCACGACACGCTGCTGGCCTATTTGGTGCGCCGGCTGCTGGAGAACGGCGCCAACTCGTCTTTTGTCAACCGTATCGCCGACGAGAACGTGCCTTTGGCCGAACTGGCGCAGGATCCGGTCTTGACGGTGCAGGCCATGACCAAGGAGGACGGCGTGGTCGGCCAGCCGCACCGGGCGATCCCGCTGCCACGCCAGCTCTATGGCGCCGCCCGGCCCAATTCGCATGGCGTCGACCTTGCCGATGAGACGACGCTGGCGGCTTTGGCCAGGGCCTTTGCAGACGATGCGAACCGGGCTTGGGATGCGGCTCCGCTGATAGCTACGGACGCATCGGCAGACGCAGCTGGCGCTGCGCAGCCAGTGCGCAATCCCGCCGACGCAGGTGACGTGGTCGGCCAGGTGCGTGAGGCGACGATGGCCGAGGTCGGCCTTGCGCTGGACGCCGCCACGCAGGCAGCCCCCGGTTGGGCGGGGGTGGCACCGGCCGAGCGCGCGGCCATGCTGGAGCTTGCCGCCGACCGGCTGGAGGCCGACACGTTGAGCCTGCTGCCGCTGCTGGTGCGCGAAGCCGGCAAGACCGCCGCCAACGCGGTGGCCGAGGTGCGGGAAGCGGTCGATTTCCTGCGCTATTACGGCGCCGAGATCCGGCGCGACTTCGACAATGCCACGCACAAGCCGCTCGGTCCTGTGGTGTGCATCAGCCCGTGGAATTTTCCGCTGGCGATCTTTGCCGGCCAGGTGGCCGCGGCGCTGGCCGCCGGCAACGTGGTGCTGGCCAAGCCGGCCGAACAGACGCCGTTGGTGGCCGCGGCGGCGGTGCGCGCACTGCACGCAGCCGGCGTGCCGCGCGGTGCGTTGCAACTGCTGCCCGGGCGTGGCGAAACCGTGGGTGCGGCGCTGGTGGGCGACGCGCGCGTGCATGGCGTGCTGTTTACCGGTTCGACCGAGGTGGCGCGGTTGCTGCAGCGCGAGCTTGCCGGCCGGCTGACGGCCGCCGGCCAGGTCGTGGCGCTGATCGCCGAGACTGGCGGGCAGAACGCGATGGTCGTCGACTCGTCGGCGCTGGCCGAGCAGGCGGTGGCCGATATCGTGTCCTCGGCCTTCGATAGTTGTGGCCAGCGCTGCTCGGCACTGCGCCTGCTGTGCGTGCAGGACGATGGGGCCGAGCGCCTGATCGAGATGCTGCAGGGCGCAGTGCAGGAACTGGAGGTCGGCGACCCGCGCTATCTGACGACCGACGTGGGCCCGGTGATCGATGCCGACGCCAAGGCCATCATCGAGCGCCATGTGCAGGCCATGCAGGCAAAGGGTTGTCGAGTGTGGCAACCGTCCGCGGCGCTGGATGCAATGGCAGCAACGCGCGGCCACTTCGTCGCCCCCACCGTGATCGAGATCGAACGCGTGGCAGACCTCGGGCGCGAGGTGTTCGGCCCGGTGCTGCATGTGCTGCGCTACCGGCGCGATCGCCTGGCCGATACGCTGGAGGCGATCAACGCCACCGGCTACGGCCTGACCCAGGGTGTGCATACCCGCATCGACGAGACGGTGGCGCAAGTGGTGTCCGCCGCGCGTGCTGGCAACTTGTATGTCAACCGCAACGTCGTCGGAGCGGTGGTCGGCGTGCAGCCGTTCGGCGGCGAAGGCTTGTCGGGCACCGGACCCAAGGCCGGTGGTCCGCTTTATCTGCTGCGCTTGCTGGCCCAACGACCGGTGCAGGCAGCGCGGATGGCGGTGGCGCATTCCGGCGCACTGACGCGGCCCGCGGTGCGCGGCCTGTCGAGCGAGCCGGCCCCGGGCCCAGCGTCGGCGCCGGTTGCACTGGCGCAGCTGCGGGCCTGGGCCCAGGCGCAGGGCAGGAACCTGCTTGCGGCGCAGTGCGACCGCGCCGTGGCCGAGTCGCCGATCGGGCGCTGGCACGGCCTGCCGGGTCCGACCGGGGAGGCCAACTTGTATGCGGTGTTGCCGCGCGAGGCGGTGCTGTGCCTGGCTGGCAACGGACCTGCTGGCGACGCCGACCGCCTGCTGCAACTGGCGACCGTGCTGGCCGCCGGCAGCCACGCGGTCTGGCCCGCCGACGCCGCCGCGCTGCGCGAGCGGCTGCCGGTCGAGGTGCGTGAGTGCATCACGCTGACCGGCGACTGGACAAACGCGCGCACACGCTTCGATGCCGTGCTGCACCATGGCGACGCAGCTTCGCGCCAGGCGGTTGCCGAATCACTGGCGCAGCGGCCAGGACCGATCGTCGGCGTGACCGGGCTGGCCGAAGGTGATACGCGCATTCCAATCGAGCGGCTGGTGATCGAGCGTTCGCTCAGTATCAACACCGCCGCTGCCGGTGGCAACGCGAGTCTGATGACGCTGGAGTGAGACCACCTTGCACGATAAGTTGAATGCGATGTTCGTCCAGCCACGGTCAACCGAGGACCCCAGTCGCGCGACAGCAACTATTCGGTGGTGGCATATTGCGTCAGGTCCGCTGTACAGTGGCGGATGGATCGTGTCTCGACTCTGCAACTGTTGCTTCTGCAGCTGTCCATCCGCGTGGACGAGACCAGCCGCTTGAGCCGCGGCGCAGCCGCGCTGGGCATCACGCAGCCCACCTCCGGTCCGGTGCGTCGGCTGACGGGTCGCTGGTCAGACATGGCCAGTTTTGCCGTCAACGCCCGGTCACCTACTTTTTCTGGACACAGCGCTTGAGGGCAACTTGTTGCAGTGGAAACTGGCGCTGCAGGCCGGGCTGCAAATCCAACATGGCAACACCCAGCTTCTCGCCTGCGTTGAACTGTGCGGTGAAGGGTGGATCCGTCTTGCCACCGAACTCAGCCATCATCCAAACCACTTTGCCGCTGTACTTCGCTCCGCCCTCACAGGAATAACAAAAGTCGAGATTCCCGAACGCCTTGGATTGCGCGCCGTTGATCAATACCGCTTGCGTGGGCTCCATACGAAATCGCAACAGCGACTGGCAGGTGGCCGACCTCGGTACCCAGTCGCCCAGAAACGAAGGTGGTACGTCCATTCCTGCATTGGCAAAACCAGAAACAACCGCCAGAAGTGTGAATATAAGGTTGCGCACGAAGGTTCCTTTCGAAGGCGATGGCGACTTGTACAAGCGCGCTCAAAAATACGACGCTGGGGTCGGGAAAATGGCCAGTCAAGATCTCGATCACAGCTTGCATAACCAGGCAGGACTTCACTTCTGTTGCGGGTGACTCTGCTTCATTGTCCGGATGGCATCCTTGATCGCATTGGCAAGGCGACTATTCATCAGCCCCTCCTTGCGCATCGCCCGCCATGCAGGGAGCGCGAAGGCAAGAGCGAGTGCGACGACCAGGAACAGCCCCAACAGGTTCAGCCGACTCAAAGTGAAAAATCGAACATGGAAAAATGGGTTGAACTTGGAGCCGGCAAAGGCGTACAAAACGGCTGCAATAGCGAGCACGAGAGCCGTGACCGGCAGCAGTGAAGCACGGTACAGCACTCGAATCTGCTCGTCAAAATAGGTTGTGACATCAGTGGCGTGGTTATGAATGGCAGCGACAACGGGTACGTCACCACCGTCGATCTGGGCCTGACACACTGAAACAGGTTGGCCTTCACGGAGCATGACGTTGGCATTCGCCAGCCGAAAGGCGATCTCACGCGCTTCAGGCAAAAGGATGTGTATCTCTTGGTGGTCAGTAACGCTGGAGCTGATCTTCACATCACTGATATGACCTTGGCCCTGGGCGATGTACCCACCGCCCCCAGAGCCTTCAATCTTGGTGCTGCTCCACTTTTTCTCGCTGGCCACTACGCCCTGATGCGTGCGCAAGATGACTTTATAGTTTTTCATGTCAACACTGGTTTCGACTGACATCGACGTTCCTTTGGTGCAGCAGACACGAAGCGTTGGCAGGCCAGCCATCAAGGGCCGAATCCGTCAATTCTGATTGATTGTGGCGTTGCGCGTCAATGGCCATTTCTGCGTATTGCCAGACATCCACCGTTGCGCTGGTACCGCCAGTCGTGGCCGCAGGCAGTGCGGGCAGTTTTCTGCTGCAGGTGCAGCAAAGGAGGCGCACCTTGGTGGATTCAGCCAACGCATTACCACGGTAAAGTGATACGATGGCAGCATGCAAAAAATGCAGACAAAACTCACCTCACAAGGGCAGGTTTCCGTTCCGGCATCCGTGCGCAGCTTTTTGCACCTGATTCCTGGGTCGGTGCTGGTGTGGACACAGGAGGGCGACCGGATCGTAGTGGAGCGGGCCAAGCGCCACAGCACGCAGGAAGTACACCAGGTTCTGTTCTCGGAAGGCCCGCCACCAGGCGGCGGCCCGGCCAGGACCCTTGGCGAACTCAAGCAGGGTATTCGCGAACAGATGCGACGCAGACATGCTGGCGGTTGACACCAATGTGCTGGTGCGATTGCTGGCGCGCGACGACGCCAGGCAGGCGCTGGTGGCAGACCATGCCATTGCCAAAGGTGCCTGGATCTCGCATCTGGTGCTGGCCGAAGCGATCTGGGTTCTCGATGCGGTGTACGCCCGCACTCCGAAACAATTGGTCGCGGCGCTGGATCTGCTGCTGGTTCACGCGAGCCTGGTGCTGCAGGACGCCGATGTCGTAAACGCCGCATTAGCCCAATTCCGAGCAAAACCGGCTCTGGGCTTTTCGGATTGCCTGGTGCTTGAGATTGCCCGCAAAGCCGGACATATGCCACTCGCCACATTTGACAAGGTACTTGCAAAGTTGACCGGGGCGAAGAAACTGTAGCAAGGCGTCGTTGTGAGGCGAATGCGCATTGGGCGCGCTCGGGCTGCCGACCGCATTGTTTAGGTCAGAGGCCAGGAAAACCGGCAACGCAGCAATGTCGTCAGGGGCCAACAATTGTTTGATGGACTGGTTAGACAGGGCTGCCGCGCGTTCCTCAACCACGCTGCGGCCGCTGACAGCAACGTGGCCGTCCAACACGCTTTGGGTGTCAGGGCCCGACGACACCGGACCGATTCGCCCTGCCATCGGCAGCGCCTGACGCGGCAAATCCTGCGGATGCGGACGCGGATGCCGCGTCGGCGGTCGATGCAAGCGCCTCAGGCGAGCTTCTGGCCGATCTCGAAGTTCGACAGTTTTTCCAGCGCGCGTACCATGCCCGAGTGGTCCCAGGCCGCGCCACCGTGCGAAACGCAGGCGCTGAATAATTGCTGCGCGGTTGACGTGCCGGGCAAGGCCAGACCCATGGACCTGGCCGCCCCCAGCGCCAGGTTCAGGTCCTTTTGGTGCAGCGCAATGCGAAAGCCCGGTTCGACGCTGCGCTTGACCATGCGCTCGCCCAGGATGTCCAGGATGCGCGAGGTCGCCAGGCCGCCCATCAGGGCCTGGCGCACTGTCGCCGGATCGGCGCCCGCCCTGGCGGCGAACAGCAGGCCTTCGGCAACCGCGTTGATGGTGAGGGCCACCACGATCTGGTTGGCGACCTTGCAGGTCTGGCCGTCGCCGCTGGCGCCCACCAGCGTGATGTTCTTGCCCAACAGCTCGAACACCGGCTTGATGCGCTCGAACACCCCGGGCTTGCCGCCCACCATGATCGACAGCGCCGCGTTCCTGGCGCCGACCTCGCCACCGGACACCGGCGCATCCAGGTAGTCGCAGCCCAGCGCCTCGATTCTTTTGGCGTACTCCTTGGTCTGGACCGGCGAGATGGAGGACATATCGACAACCGTCTTGGCGGCACTCAAACCGTGCGCGACACCGGTTTCGCCGAACAGCACCTCGCCAACGTCGGGTGTATCCGGCAGCATGGTGATGATGATGTCGGCGTGCTCGGCGACGCTCTTGGCATCGGGACACGCCGTTGCGCTGCTGGATGCGATCTCCCGTGGCGTCTTGCTGCGGGTATGGACGAACAGCCGATGGCCGCCTCGAATGAGATGGCCTGCCATGGGTGTTCCCATGATGCCCAGTCCGATGAAGCCGATTTTGAGAGTCTGGTTTGTCATACGTGGATCCGTTTGTGCCTGCAAGGGCGTTGTTTCGGCCAGGACTCACCCGGCCAGCTGCTGGCGCCAACCCAGGCACGCTTGCGTGGTGGTCGCGGGCTTGTATTCGCAGCCGATCCAGCCGGTGTAGCCGATGCGGTCGAGGTGGGCGAACAGGAATGCGTAGTTGATTTCGCCGCTACCCGGCTCATGGCGCCCGGGGTTGTCGGCCAGCTGGATGTGGCCGATGCGCGCCAGGTTCATTTGCATGCTTGCAGCCAGTTCGCCTTCCATGCGCTGCATGTGGTAGATGTCGTATTGAACGAACGCGTTATCGGCGCCGACCTCGTCCAGAATGGACAGGGCCTGCGCGGTACCGGTAAGGTAGAAGCCGGGAATATCAAAGGTGTTGATGGGTTCGATCAGCAGCCTGAGTCCCGCCTGCTTGAATTCGGCAGCCGCGAATCGAACGTTCTCGACCAGGGTCTTGCGCAGCAGGTCGGCGGCCACGCCGGCGGGGGCCTTGCCAGCCAGGCAGTTGAGCCGCGGCACGCCCAGTACCTGGGCATAGCCGATCGCCTTGGCCACGCCGTCGCGGAACTCGGCCACGCGCTCGGGGTGGCAGGCGATGCCGCGTTCGCCGGCGTCCCAGTCTCCAGCCGGCAGGTTGTGCAGCACCAGTTCGAGCGTGTGGGCGTCGAGCCGCTGCCGGATTTCTTGGGCAGGCCAGGCATAGGGGAACAGGAACTCCACGGCCTTGAATCCGGCCTTGGCGGCCTGTTCGAAGCGGTCCAGGAAAGGATGCTCGGTGAAGAGCATCGTCAAGTTGGCGGCAAATCGGGGCATGTTGGTTACTCCGTTCAATCGAGCATGGACACGGCGGTGGGCACGTCGGACTTGCTGGAGGCAAGCTCCTCGAACTCGACCACGTTGTCGATTTCGGTTCCCATCGCGATATTGGTGACGCGTTCCAGGATGATCTCGATCATCACCGGGACCTTGAACTCCAGCATCCAGGCCTCGGCCTGTTTGATGGCGGGTGCGATCTCTTCCTGCTTGTGCACCCGGATCGCCTTGCAGCCCAGGCCTTCGACCACCGCGACATGATCGACGCCATAGCCGTGTGTCGTCTGTTCAGGCGATACATTGATATTGTCGAAAGCCAGCTGCACGCAGTAGTCCATCTGGAAACCGCGCTGGCTCTGGCGGATCAGGCCCAGGTAGCTGTTGTTGACCACCACGTGGATGTAGGGCAGCTTGAACTGCGCGCCCACCGCCATCTCCTCGATCATGAACTGGAAGTCGTAGTCGCCCGACAAAGCAACGATCTTGCGCGAGGGGTCCGCAGCGCGAACACCGAGCGCTGCTGGAATGGTCCATCCCAGCGGCCCCGCCTGGCCGCAGTTGATCCAGTGGCGCGGGTGGTACACATGCAGGAACTGGGCGCCGGCGATCTGGCTCAGGCCAATGGTCGAGATGTAGGTGGTATCCCGGCCGAAGGCGTTGTTCATGCACTGGTAGACCCGCTGCGGCTTCATCGGCACGCTGTCATAGTTGGTCTTGCGCAGGAATTCCACCGAACCCTTGCGCTTCTGGCATTCCTTGACCCAGGTTGACCAGTCGCGCAGCTTGCCGGCGTTTTTCCATTCCTCGGCAATCTGCACGAACAGTTCGAGTGCGGCCTTGGCGTCGGACACGATGCCGTAGTCCGGCGCAAATACGCGGCCGATCTGGGTCGGCTCGATATCGACGTGGATGAACCGGCGGCCCTTGCAGTAGACCTCCGGGCTGCCGGTGTGGCGGTTCGCCCAGCGGTTGCCGATGCCCAGCACGAAGTCGCTGGCCAGCATGTTGGCGTTGCCATACCGGTGGCTGGTCTGCAGCCCGCACATGCCGGCCATCAGCGGATGGTCGTCGGGGATCGTGCCCCAGCCCATCAGCGTGGGAATCACCGGGATGCCGGTGATCTCGGCGAAGCGCTGCAACAGGTCCGATGCATCGGCATTGATGATGCCGCCGCCGGCCACGATCAAGGGCCGCTCGGCCGTGTTGAGCATTTCCAGCGCCTTTTCGCTCTGCTTGCGCGATGCGGTTGGCTTGTAGATGCCCATCGGCTCGTAGGTCTCGATGTCGAACTCGATCTCGGCCATCTGAACGTCGAACGGCAGGTCGATCAGCACCGGGCCGGGGCGGCCCGAGCGCATCAGGTGAAATGCCTGCTGGAAGGCGCGTGGCACCTGCGCTGGCTCCATCACGGTGGTGGCCCACTTGGTCACCGGCTTGGCGATGGAGGCAATGTCCACTGCCTGGAAGTCCTCCTTGTGCATGCGTGCACGGGGCGCCTGGCCGGTAATGCACAGGATGGGGATGCTGTCGGCCTGGGCCGAATACAGCCCGGTGATCATGTCGGTTCCGGCCGGCCCTGAGGTGCCGATGCACACGCCGATGTTGCCGGCCTTGGCACGGGTATAGCCCTCGGCCATATGGGAGGCCCCTTCGACATGGCGTGCCAGCACATGGGCGATCGTCTGGCGCTCACGCATCTGGGCGTAAAGCGGGTTGATTGCGGCGCCGGGTACACCGAAGGCCTGGGTCACGCCTTCTTTCTCCAGCACCAGCACCGCGGCCATTGCGGCCTTCATTCTTGCCATGAATCTCTCCTTCTACTGTTGACTGCGATGTTCGTTCGGCGTGGCCCGACTGTGAACGCCAGTCCGTCGATAACTACTATTCCGTGGTGGAATAGGGGGCCCGGATCGCGGTACAGTGGCGCATGGATCGCGTCTCCAGCCTGCAACTGTTCATTCGCGTGGTCGAGACCGGCAGCTTCAGCCGTGGCGCCGCCGAACTCGGCATTACGCAGCCGACGGCAACCAAGGCGCTGGCGGCCACCGAACGGCGCCTGGGCGCGCGTTTGCTGCATCGCTCGACCCGCGGCGTGACGCCGACCGAAGTGGGTCGGCTGTACTACGAACGCTGCCTGGGTATTGCCCGTGCCATCGACGAAGCCGAGAACCTGGCCACATTGGTGCAAAGCGAGATCGGCGGCACGCTGCGCATCAGTACCTCCGTGGCGTTCGGCCGGCGCGTAATGGTTCCGCTGGTGCTGCGCTACATGCGCGGCAATCCGAAGATCGTGGTCGATCTGAGTTTTGACGATCGGTATGTCAATCTCGTCGAGCAGGGTGTGGATGTCGCGCTGCGCATGGGGCGTCTGGCCGATTCGACGCTGGGCGCGCGCTACCTGGGCATCAATCCCTGGCTCATGGTCGCCGCACCCGACTACCTTCAAGCGCGGGGCGCGGTGCGCAAGGCAAGTGACCTGGCCCGTCACGATTGCCTGATCTACAGCAGTGTTCAGGGTGACGCCCGCTGGAGCCTGACACCGCCGGGCGGAAAGGAACGCTCGGTCCCGGTGCAGGGCCATTTGCGTTCCAACAGCTTGTCTGCGGTACTCGATGCCAGCATCGCCGCACTGGGGCTGGCCATTTTGCCCTGGTATGTGGCCGGACCGTCCGTGGCCAGCGGCTTGGTGCGCCAGGTGTTGGTCGACCATGCCCTGCCGGCGCAGGAGTTGCATGCGGTGTTCCCGTCGCCCAAACTAGTGCCATCCAAGGTCAGCCACTTCATTGATTGGCTGGCCGCTGAGTTCGAGGGTGAATGGTGGCGACGTGTGCTGTGACGGCAAAGTCGGGCGACTGTTGCAGCTTGATCGATAGAATCGGGAACTCTGGTCGTCCAAGCCGCTCGAATCGCCAACTGTCACCTCTACTTTCATGCGAAACCTTTCTGATCTGAGCCATGGCGGCCGCCGCGCGGCTGGCGTCTTGCCCGCGGGCGGTGCTGATCGCGTGCAGCCTGTTCGGAGTCCATCGCAATGAGTTGCAGCCAGCTGCGGCATGTCGCCAGGAGCCTGGTTGTCATGCTGGTTTTGGCGCAGTGGGCCATCATGTCCCATGCCTGCATGCCGACCGCTGGCGCAGGGCAAAGCGGATTCATCGCGGCGCGTGCCGCAACGCAAGCGGTTGCGGACATCGGCTTGGAGGTGACCGATGCGGGACATCCGCCGGACTGTACTTCGATGGAAAGCCTGTCCGCCTATGGGCAGGACATGGTGTGCGCCGAGCATTGCAAGATCGGCACCCAGGGTGACCAGAGTTCCTCCGTCGTTGTGCCGGCAGTGGTTTTGTCGGCCCTGTATGGGGTGAAACCTGCGAGCATCGTCACGCCGCCGACGCGGCGCGCATCGGCGGCCATGGCCAGCGCGCTGGCTCTGGCATCGCCCCCGCACGCAATCCTGCACTGCGTGCGCAGAACCTGAATCTGCGCTGGGAGCCACCGGGCCCTGGCCCGGATTGGCACGCCTGTCGACAAGCCCCTGCCCCTGATGGCGACCTGAGCGGTCGATCCAGGTGCGCGCGGGTCCGACAAACCGGGGTCGTGTGAAGGAGAAAAGTATGTCAATTCGTTGTATGGCGCGCTGGCGGTGGCAGTGCCTGCTTTTGTGTGCATGGTGTTGGGTGGCGGCTGCGCAAGCGCAGGCCGCGTTGACGCTGGAGTCTGCATTGGAGCGCGCACAGGCGCGGTCGCACCAATTACCCGCCCAGGATGCTGCCGTACAGGCTGCGCGCGAGATGGCCATTGCTGCAGGGCAATTGCCCGACCCGGTCTTGCGGGCGGGCATCACCAACCTGCCGGTCGATGGCCCGGATCGTTTCGCGCTGACGCGCGATTTCATGACCATGCGTTCGGTCGGTGTGATGCAGGAATTCACCCGATCGGACAAGCGCGCGGCGCGGGCGGCGCGCTTTGACCGGGAAGCCGATGCTGGCGCGGCAGGTCGTGCCGTTGCGCTGCTTGACCTTCGCCGCAGCACGGCCGTCGCCTGGCTGGAACTCCATTATTGGGAGCGGCTGCGCGACGCGCTGGCCGTGCAACGGACCGAGGCGACATTGCAGATCGATGCAGCGCAGGCAACCTACCGCGGCGGGCGGGGGGCGCAGGCCGATGTGTTCGCGGCGCGATTGGCCGTGGCACGGATCGACGACGAGGTACTGCAGACCCAGCGCCGGATTGCGACAGCGCGCACACAATTGGCACGCTGGATTGGTGCCGATGCGGAGCAACCATTGGCGTTGCCCCCTGCCACGGACCGATTGCGCCTGACGCTGCCCGGTCTGGATGCGCAACTGGAACACCACCCGCGCATGGTTCAGTTGGATCGCCAGGTGGCCATCGCGTTGGCCCAAGCCGAGATTGCGCGAACCGGCAAACGCGCCGACTGGAGCATTGAGGTGATGTTCAGCCAACGCGGCCCTGCCTACTCCAACCTGGCATCGGTCAACCTGTCGCTGCCACTGCACTGGGACCAGGCGAAGCGCCAGGACCGCGAACTTGCCGGCGCCCTGGCCGTAGTGGAGCAACGGCGCGAAGAGCGCGCGGAAGCGCTGCGCGAACTGGTTGCGCAAGGCCGCGCCATGCTTGCGTCGTGGCATGTCAACCAGGAACGGCTCACACTATTTGACTCCACGCTGATGCCGCTGGCGCGCGAGCGTACCCGCGCCACCTTGGCGTCCTATCGTGGCGGCGCGGCGCCCCTGGTGTCGGTACTGGAAGCCCGGCGCATGGAGATCGATACCGCCCTCGACCGTCTGCGACTGGAAATCGAAACCGCGTCCCTGTGGGCGGGCATGGAGTTCCTGCTTCCGGCCGATCGGGACCTGTCTGCGCGCACGGAGCAAAAGCCATGAAAAGGATGACGGGACTGATCGCTCTGCTTGCCGTCCTGGGATTGGCAGGGACCGGTTACGCGCTGTACCGCCTGGGTGTGCAACGCGGCATGGCGCAGCTGCCCGCCGTGGGCGTCGTATCGCCCGCTGACTCGCAGCCTGCTCCGCAAGCCTTGCCGCAAGGCATCGCGCAGGGCGAAGCGGCGACTCGGCGCCACATCGGCAGCGGCATCAAGGCCGGCGACGTCGACCCGGCGACCGGTCGCACGGTGTTGTACTACCACGACCCGATGGTGCCCGGCAACAAGTTCGACAAGCCGGCCAAGTCGCCGTTCATGGACATGATGCTGGTACCGGTATACGCCGATGCCGGCAACGCCGATGCCAGCAGCGTGGCGGTAAGCCCGCGCATCCAGCAGAATCTGGGGCTGCGCAGCGCAGAGGTGGTCGAGGCGCAGCTGGCCCCCGAGGTGACGGCCGTCGGATCCATCGTCTGGAACGAGCGCGACCAGGTCATCGTGCAGGCGCGGGCAGCCGGCTATGTCGAGAAACTGCTGGTGCGGGCAACGTTGGACCGGGTTCGAGCCGGCCAGGTGCTGGCCGAGATCTATGTGCCGGAGTGGATCGCCGCGCAGGAGGAGTTTTTGTCGGTGCGCCGCATGCAGGGTACGGAGATCGCGAGCCTGGTCGATGGTGCGCGCCAGCGCATGCGCCAGGTTGGCATGGGCGAGGCGCAGATCGCCGCGGTGGAACGCAGCGGGCAGACCCAGCCGCGCTTTGCGTTGACGGCGCCCATCGGCGGTGTGGTGACCGAGCTGATGGCGCGCGAAGGCATGGCGGTGATGGCCGGTGCAACGCTGTTTCGCATCAACGGCACCGGCAGTGTCTGGGCGCAGGGAGAAGTGCCGGAAAGCCAGCTTGCGTTGTTGCGTCCAGGTGCCAGGGTGATCGCGACCACGTCCGCCGTTCCGGGGGTCCGGTTCAACGGGCGTGTGCAGGCGATCTTGCCGGATGTGGACACCACGACCCGGACCGTCAAGGCGCGCATGGAACTGGCCAACCCGGGCGGGCGGTTGGTGCCAGGCATGTTCGTGCAGATGCAGTTCATGGACATGCGCGGTGGCCGGGCGCTGGTGGTGCCGACCGAGGCCATCATCCAGACCGGCAAGCGCACGCTGGTGATGCTGGCCCTGCCCGATGGCCGTTTCCGGCCGGCGCAGGTGGTGATCGGCATCGAGACTGGCGGACAGACGGAAATCACGAAGGGCTTGCAGGCCGGCCAGCGGGTGGTGGTGTCGTCGCAATTCCTGATCGATTCGGAAGCCAGCCTGAAAGGGGTCGAGGCCCGGCTCAATGCCGAACCCGCGCCCGCTGCCGCTGCCGCCGCGCAGCATGTGGGCGAGGGTCGGGTCGAGGCGATCGGGCGCGACAGCCTGACCTTGTCGCACGGACCGATCCCGTCGCTGAAGTGGGGGTCGATGACGATGGATTTCAAGCTGCCGCGCGCCGGGGCGCCACGGGGTGTGGCGGTCGGTGACTCGGTGGACTTCTCGTTCGGCATGGATGCCGATGGTCTGCCGCAGCTGGCCAGCGTGCGGCTGCGTGCGCCCGATCCCCAACGGCCAGGCGCAGCAGCAATGCCCGCCACTCCCGCAAAGAAGCCATGATCGCCGGCTTGATCCGCTGGTCGATCGGTAATCGTTTCCTCGTATTGCTGGCCACGCTGATGGTCTGTGCCTGGGGCGTGATCTCGGTCATCCGCACGCCGCTCGATGCGCTGCCCGACCTGTCGGATGTGCAGGTGATCATCCGCACCAACTACCCCGGCCAGGCGCCGCGCATCGTCGAGGACCAGGTCACCTACCCGTTGACGACGACGATGCTGTCGGTGCCGGGCGCCAAGACGGTGCGCGGTTATTCGTTCTTCGGCGACAGTTTCGTCTACGTGCTGTTCGAGGATGGCACCGACCTGTACTGGGCCCGTTCGCGGGTGCTGGAGTACCTGAGCCAGGTGCAGGCGCGGCTGCCGGCCAATGCCAAGGCGCAACTGGGACCCGATGCGACGGGTGTGGGATGGATCTACCAGTATGCGCTGGTCGACCGCAGCGGATCGCGGGATGTGTCCCAGCTGCGCGCATTGCAGGACTGGTTCCTCAAGTTCGAGCTCAAATCGGTGCCCGATGTGGCCGAGGTCGCGTCGGTCGGCGGCATGGTACGCCAGTACCAGGTGCTGCTGGACCCCGACAAACTGGCGGCCTACCGAATTCCGCACACCCAGGTGGTCGAGGCCTTGCGCCGCGCCAACCAGGAGAGCGGCGGCTCGGTGCTCGAGCTGGGCGAGGCCGAGTACATGGTGCGCGTCTCGGGTTACCTCAAGACGCTGGAAGATTTTCGCCAGGTGCCGCTGCGAAGTACCGATGCCGGTGTGTCGGTGCGCCTGGGTGATGTAGCCCGTATCCAGGTTGGACCGGACATGCGCCGGGGCATTGGCGAACTCGACGGCGAGGGCGAGGCTGCCGGCGGCGTGATCGTGATGCGGTCGGGCAAGAATGCGCTGGAGACCATCGCCGCGGTCAAGCGCAAGCTTCAGGAGTTGCAAGGCAGCCTGCCCAAGGGCGTCGAGATCGTGCCGGTGTACGACCGCTCCGGCCTGATCGAGCGCGCGGTGCAGAACCTGGGAACCAAGCTGCTGGAAGAGTTTCTCGTTGTCGCGCTGGTCTGCTTCGTCTTTCTGTTTCACCTGCGATCGGCCTTCGTGGCCATTGTCTCGCTGCCGTTGGGCATCCTGGTGGCCTTCATCGTGATGCGCTACCAGGGCGTCAACGCCAACATCATGTCGCTGGGCGGCATTGCCATTGCGATCGGCGCCATGGTCGACGCTGCGGTGGTGATGATCGAGAACGCGCACAAGCACCTGGAGCGCTGGGGCCATGCCCATCCGGGCGAGAACCTGCACGGTGAGGCGCGCTGGCGGGTAATTGGCGACGCGGCGGTCGAAGTCGGACCGGCGCTGTTCTTCTCGCTGTTGATCATCACGCTCTCGTTCATTCCGGTGTTCACCCTGGAGGCACAGGAGGGGCGGCTATTTGCGCCCCTGGCCTTCACCAAGACCTATGCCATGGCGGCGGCGGCCGGCCTGTCGGCCACGCTGATACCGGTGCTGATGGGCTACCTGATTCGTGGCCGTATCCCGCACGAGAAGGCCAACCCGCTGAACCGCCTGCTGATCGCGGCGTACCGCCCGCTGCTGAACCTGGTGCTCAAAGTGCCCAAGTTGACGGTGGCAGTTGCCGTCGTGGCCCTGGCGGCCAGTCTGTGGCCCTTGCAGCACATCGGCGGCGAGTTCATGCCGCCGCTGGACGAGGGTGACTTGTTGTACATGCCCTCGGCGCTGCCCGGCTTGTCGGCGGGCAAGGCCGGCGAGTTGTTGCAGCAGACAGACCGGCTGATCCGCACCGTGCCCGAGGTGGCGAGCGTCTACGGCAAGGCCGGGCGCGCCGAAACGGCCACCGACCCGGCGCCGCTGGAGATGTTCGAGACCACGATCCAGTTCAAGCCACGCGAACAATGGCGGCCCGGCATGACCCAGGACAAACTGGTCGAGGAGCTCGATCGCATCGTCCGGGTACCGGGCCTCTCCAACATCTGGGTGCCGCCGATCCGCAACCGGATCGACATGCTGGCCACCGGCATCAAGAGCCCGGTGGGCGTCAAGGTCGCGGGCACCGATCTGGCAACGATCGACCGCATCAGCGGCGAGATCGAGCAGGCGCTCAAACAGGTGCCGGGCGTCAGCAGCGCGCTGGCAGAGCGGCTCACCGGCGGACGGTATGTGGACGTGACCATCGACCGCGACGCGGCGGCACGCTTTGGCATGAACATTGCCGATGTGCAGGCGGTGATCGCGTCGGCCGTGGGTGGCGACACGATCGGCGAGACCGTCGAGGGGCTACAACGGTTTCCGATCAATGTGCGGTATCCGCGCGAGATTCGCGACTCGCTCGAAAAATTGCGCAAGCTGCCGATCGTCAGCGAGCGCGGCGCGCGCCTGGTGTTGTCCGACGTCGCCAGCATTCGCGTCACCGATGGTCCTCCGATGTTGCGCAGCGAGAATGCGCGCCTGTCGGGCTGGGTCTATGTGGATATCCGTGGCCGTGATCTGCGCTCGGCGGTGCGCGCGATGCAACGGGTGGTGGCCGAGAAGGTCGCGCTGCCTGCGGGCTATTCGGTGTCCTGGTCGGGGCAGTTCGAATTTCTGGAGCGTGCGACCGCCAAACTCCAGGTGGTGGTGCCGTTCACGCTGCTCATCATCTTCGTGCTGCTGTACCTGACGTTCCGGCGTTTCGACGAGGCCTTGTTGATCATGGCCACGTTGCCGTTCGCGCTGATCGGCGGCATCTGGCTGCTGTGGCTGCTCGACTACAACCTGTCGGTCGCCGGTGCGGTCGGCTTCATCGCGCTGGCCGGCGTCGCCGCCGAGTTCGGCGTGATCATGCTGTTGTATCTGCGCCAGGCCTGGGACGAGCGCGTTGCGGCCGGAACGACATCCAACGACGACTTGCTGGACGCCATCCGCGACGGTGCCGTATTGCGGGTGCGGCCCAAGGCGATGACGGTGGCGGTGATCCTGGGGGGCCTGTTCCCGATCATGTGGGGCTCGGGCACCGGATCGGAGGTGATGCAGCGCATTGCGGCGCCGATGGTCGGGGGCATGATCACTGCGCCGTTGCTGTCGATGTTCGTGGTTCCGGCGGTTTTCCTGTTGATGCGGCGCTCGCGCAAACCCGCGGGAGTCCCTTCGCCGCCGACGCCGACAACGCCAGCGTCAGTGCTGCCGCAATGACGCGATCAGGGGGCAGCTGATGGCGCCCGCGCGCGGACGCGCAGCGGCGCCCCAGTTGTGTCAGCACGGATTCGACGCCGTGCTGCAGGTCGGCAAGCATTTCCCGCACCTGCACCCGCTTGGCTTGCGCCACGGTGCGCGCCTCGCGGCAGGCTGGCTCAGTCGTGCGGTGGAGAGACCGCGCGGGCGCTCGCGCGCACGTTGCGCCGGGTCGGTCCTGCGTCCCCGGTCCAGGGCTGCACCAGCATGCGATCGAGCCGCAGCCAGGCCCGATCCCGAAATATTGGCAGGCCCAGCTGCATGGCCAGATGCCCCTGTTCGGGCTGCGCCCGGTAGGTCCCGAACAGGCGGTCCCACCACGGCAGGTTGAAGCCGAAGTTGGAGTGCGTCTCCCGCGGCAAGACCGAGTGGTGCACCCGGTGCATGTCGGGCGTCACGACGATCTTGCGCAGCTGACGGTCCAGGGCCAGCGGCAATTGGACGTTCGCATGGTTGAAGATGGATGTCGCGTTGAGCACCACCTCGAACACCAGCACCGCCAGCGCTGGCGCGCCCAGGAGTGCAATCGCCGCGAACTTGATGACCATCGACAGCATGATCTCCAGCGGATGGAATCGCAGCCCGTTGGTGACGTCGAATTCGGTATCGGCATGGTGCATGCGGTGCAGCCGCCACAACATCGGCACCGAATGGAACAGCAGGTGCTGCAGGTAGATGGCCAGGTCCAGCAGCACGAACGCAGTGACGGCCGCGAGCCATCCGGGCAGCGAAAACCAATGCAGCACGCCAAATCCGTGCTGGCCGATGATGTCGGCCCATGCAACCGCCGACAACGGGAAAACCAGGCGCACCAGCACCGTGTTGATCGCAACGATGCCGAGGTTGCTCGGCCAGCGCGCGGCGCGGGCCACCGTCTGGGGCCGTCGCGGCCGCCGCCATTCCCACAGTGCCATGCACACGAAGACGCCGAGGAACGCAGCAATGCGGATCCATGGCTCATAACTCCAGGCGTCAATGCTCATGAGCGCCTCCAGCCCTGGCTTCGCCAGACCCCCCGGGGGGGTGCAAGAAAACTTGGGAGCGGCCCGGCGTTTTCTCATGCGGGTGCCGGTGGTGGATGTCGGGAAAATGGTGGTGCCGGTGTACCAGCAACGCGTGTTCATGCACATGGGTGTGGGCTTTGCCGGATGCCCCTGCGCCATCGTGGTCGTGCAGATGGTGTTCGTCGTGTGTGTGCGGGTGGCTATGGCGCGTCGGTTCGTGCACATGGTCATGGAAATGCTGCTCGGTCAGGTGCAGCCAGACGCCCACCGCCATCAGAGCGCCGGCCAGCCAGAATGCCGGTGTGACGCTCTCGCCGAACAGCGTCAGCGCAATCGCGGCACCGATGAAGGGCGCCGTGGAGAAATAGGCGCCGGTGCGCGCGGTGCCCAGGCCGCGCAGCGCCAACACGAACAACACCAGGCTGATGCCGTAGCCCGCCATACCGACCAGCAGGGTCGGCAGCAGCACGGACGTTGCCGGCAACGATGCGCCCAGCCACAGGCCCAGCGTGGTGTTGGCCAGGCCCGCGACGATGCCCTTGCTCCCCGCAATGAACAACGCGTCCGACGCCGAGACCCGGCGCGTCAGGTTGTTGTCCAGCGCCCATAACAGGCAGGCCAGCGCTATGGCCGCCGGACCCAGCCAATCCAGGGCGTCGGCTCCCTGGGCTGGCCAGGCCAGCACGATGCCGCCGGCCACGATCACCAGCATGCCGGCAGCGACGCGGCGACTGGTGTGTTCGCGAAACACGGTCCAGGCGATCAGCGCGGTCAGCACGGCCTCCAGGTTGAGCAGCAGCGATGCGGACGCAGCCGAGGTGCGCGAGAGCCCGAACATCAGCGCCACCGGCGCGGCGATGCCACCCACCACGATGGCGCCCAGCAGCCAGCGCCACTCGCCCGGCGCCAATCCGGAGGCTTGCCAGCGCCGGTCACGCAGCAACCGGACGATCAGCAAACCCAAGCCACTTCCCAGATACAGCAATCCGGCCAGCAACACCGGGGGCACTTCGCCCACCAGTTGCTTTGCTGCAGGCGTGCTGGCGCCAAACAGCGCGGCCGCTGCGATGGCGAAGAGAACATTGCGGTCCATGGACCGATTGTGCTGCTTCGAGCCAGAATGCGCAGCAACCTTGTCTGCAGCCTTCATCATCGGTTCGGTAGCAAATGTCGTTCCGACGCCCAGACCGCGCGGCCGTCAGGTCTGGCGGGCTCGCGATCGTCGGGTTGCAGCAATAGTCGAAAAGGGAACTTATGCGCCTGGAAACTGCCCAATGCTTGCCAGTCCCGATGGGATGGGGTGGCTGATGGGTCGCCCAATGGCGTCGCCCTGCGTCACGTCGATGCTGGAGGAGGTCTCAATGCCAGACGAAGCGCAGCAAGTGCCGCCGGTTTCCGGCGCCCGTCGCGCGTGGGTCGGCCTGGCGCTCGTCATGAGCATGCTGGGGGCTACGTCGCTGTGGCGCTGGACACGGGTGCGACCGGATGCCGAGGACGTGGCGTTCGAGCCGCATGTGCAGCCGCGACCGATGGCAAACCTTCGATTCCGGGACAGATCCGGGCGCGCGACTGACTTGTCGGCGCTGCGTGGCCGGGTCGTGCTGCTCAATATCTGGGCGACCTGGTGTCCACCCTGCCGTGAGGAGATGCCAACGCTCGATGCCTTGCAGGCCCGGCTAGGCGGTCCAGGATTTGAAGTGGTCGCGCTATCGATGGACGAACGGGGCTCGCAGGTGGCGCAGGCTTTTCTGGACCGCATCGGCATCTTGCATCTGCGTGCCGCGGTGGATGAATTTGGCGAAGCCGCGGCACGGTATTCCGCGCTCGGTGTGCCAATGGTTCTCATTCTGGACCCCGACGGCCGGGAGAACCTGCATTGCGTCACGCACAGCGCCATCGTTGCCGGCCTGGTCACGCTGCTGTCGTGATGGTGGCTGCGCAGCCTGTGGCTTGTGCTGCCGGGATGGTGGTCCCACATCGTCATCGACCTCTTCACGCACGCCATCGACTATTTTCCGTCGCCGGTTCTGTATCCGGTTACCCGCAATGGCTTCGACGGTATTGCATGGACCACCCCCTGGTTCATGGCCGTCAACTATTCAGCGTTGGCGACGGTCTACCTGTGGTTGGTGTGGACGAAACGCGGCCCGCGCTGGCGCCGTTGATCGACTTGCCCCGCCGCTTGATCGCGGCAAAGTTTGATATCCATCAAGATGGCGTTGTGCGGGCGAACTAGACTGGAACCATCGCGCCCAGCAGTCGCTTCCACACACCTATGAAATCCTTCATCAGCCAGTGCGACAGGCGATTCATCGCGGTTGCGATGCTGATCGTCTGGACGGTTACGCTCGGTGCGGGCCTGGCGAACGCCTGTATGCCGGAGGAGGTCGGGTCGAGGGCTGCGCCATTCGGCCACCGTGCGGGCGCCGCATTGATTGCGATGGTTCCCGTGTCGATGGCAGTCGATGGGAACAACCTGCACGCACTACAGGCAGAAAGCAGTGACCATGCCCGTTCGCACCAGGTCCACTGCCAGCCGTTTCAGGCGCGCACGCATGCACGGGTGTCCAGCCATCCGACAGACAAGTCATTCGATCTGGACGCCATCGCCGCAACCATCACGCAGTGGGCAAAAACCGGGCGGCCAATCGATCGGCGGCACTCGGCGCGACTGCGCTCCGCTCCCGTTTTCGCGCAGCTACCGTTGTTCATCCGTTTCCGACGGCTGGTTCCATAGCGGCCCCTCGCGGCCCATACCCTCCCCTGGCGGCAGACTTCTGCCGCTCCTGCCCCCGTCGCACTATCTGATGGATGCCGGTTGGCCGTTCTGCCCGGTCCCCGTTTCCGATTTCTTTTCTCAAAGTTAGGAGTTCACCATGTCGATTCTTCGTTACACCACCGCGATCATCGTTCTATGCGCTGCGTCGTCCACGACATTGGCGCAAACCGCGGCCGAACACGCGCAGCACCATACCGCGACCGCGACCGTGGCCCAGGCCCAGACACCGCCAGCCATGCCAAAGGGCGCTATGGCGTCCAACCCAGGCGCCGCCAACCCGATGGGCGCGATGGGTGCGATGGACGAGCGCATGAAGGAGATGCAGGCCATGCACGAAAAAATGGTCAACGCCAAGACGCCGCAGGAGCGCAGTGCGTTGATGGCGGAACACATGAAAGCCATGCAGGGCGGCATGGCCATGATGAACCAGATGGGTGGCATGGGCGGCATGGGCGGCATGCAAGGCGGTAAGGCCATGCCGGGCAACATGGCCGAGCGCCAGCAGATGATGGAGAAGCGCATGGACATGATGCAGTCCATGATGCAGATGATGATGGACCAGATGCCGGCAGCGCCAGCCAAATAGGCACGGTCCCGTCATGCCCGACCCAGTCAGACCTCACTTCACCACGCGGCGCAGTTTCATCGCGGCCGCCGGCTTTGGCGGCGTCAGCCTGTACGGACTATGGGCCACGTACGGCGCGGCGCCGGGTCCGCTGGCGCTACTCGGGTTCGACCACGCCAACGGCGTGCCCCACGGCATGGGCGCAGTCGATGCCCTGGCGTCCGGCCCCGCGACGCCTGCCGAACAAGGCGCCCACGGCGGTCACGGTGCTGTCGCGTCGGGCAGTTCCGATGCGCAGACGTTCAGCCGCCAGAGCGCCGAGTTCATTGAGCGATTCCGGCTGCCCGACGGGCGGGTCTACCCGCGCCGCATCTCGACGACGGAATCCGGTGCCGCCGACCCGCATGCGGGCCACACCATGGCGATGGCATCGGCGCCACAGCCGGACCCGCACAACACCAGCACCGGCCATGCGACAGTTGCCAGTCTCGATCGGCCGGCCTCGGCCCAGGACGAACCGATCGATATTCTGATGACAGCCGGCAAGTGGTACTACCTGCCTGCCGCACTGCGCCTTGACGCCGGCCAGCGCTACCGATTCCGGATGATGGCGCTGGACGTTGGCCATGGCGCATCGATTCAGTTCGGCAAAGGGGCCCGGATGATGCGCCTGCAACCGGGCCGCGTCACCGTGACGGAACTCAACTTCACGCGCCCTGGAAAATACCTGGTGAACTGCGCCGTTTACTGCGGCGAAGCACACGACGTCATGCAGGCCTCGATCGAAGTGGTGTGACCATGACAAACAATTCCGGTCGTCCGCAGGACCGCCCCAAGAGCGACTGCACCACCTCGGGGCGCCAGGCGAAGCCTGGGTTGGGAGCGCTTACCTGGAACGATCCCTTCATGAGCCTGCCGATGGGTGATCGCCGCCTGCTCAGGAGCATGTTCGCGGTGGCGCTGGCAGCACTGGCCGTCGGTGTTCTGGCCGGTCTGGGAACCGCGCTGGTGCGTGGCGGCATGCTGGGCGTTCCGTCGGCCACTGGCTACCGGTTGCTGACAGTACACGGCGTCAGCAGCTTTTTTTACTGGCTGTTCACGGCACAGGCCGCCTTGCTGCTGGGCTTCGCCGCCACGGAGAACGGCGGCGGCCTGGCCTGGCCCAAACTGGCAAGGCTGGGCTTTGTGCTGATGCTCGCGGGTCTGGTCCTGAGCATGGTCGGCTCTTCGATGGGAACGCCATTGCTTTACAACGGCGCGCCCGAGTTGACCGGCGACAACCCGGACCAGCTTTTGCCATTCAACCTGGGCTATGTGGCCATGGCGCTGGGACTGATGGTGATCCCGGCCAGCGCCATCGCGACCTTGTTGCGACCGCGCTGGCAGGGCCGACAGGAGCGCCTGAGCGCGCACGGGTTCGCGCTGTTCACTTGGGCGGGCTTCCTGGTCGTGACCGGCTTTGCCGCGTTGTACACCTTCATGCCCGGCGTGTCGTGGGCGCTGGGCATGGGCCCGTTCCCGGATAGCCACGGCACACGCTGGCATATCGTGTTTCACAACATGCACTACCTGCCGCTGATGGCCACGGTCATCCTGTGGTACGTGCTGATGCAGTGTCTCACTGGCGTCAAGTCGGTATTCGGCGAGCGTTTCTCCAAGATCGTGTTTGCAATGTACCTGGTGTTCGTGCCACCTACATCGCTGTACCACATGTTCCTGGAGCCGGACCTGCCCAAGGTGGTGCAGGTCGGAGGGTCGGTCCTTTCGCTTTTTGTCAGCGTCCCGACGCTGACCGCATTCCTGATCATCGTGGCCTCGCTGGAGATTCATGCACGGGCGCAGGCCGGTGCGAAAAGCAGCTGGAGCCTTTTCGGCTGGATCCGCCTGCTGCCCTGGCGCCATCCATCGATGGCGGCGATGGGGGTGGCGGTGCTGAGCATGGCGTTGGGCATCGTGTTTGCATTCGTGTTGATCCAGGCACAGTTGGCACCCCTGCTGTCGGACACCTTCTTCGTGCCGGGCTACTTCCATTTCTTCACGCTGGGTACCGTCAGCATGACCCTGCTGGCAGCAATTGCCGTGGTTCTGCCGGCGCTGGGCGGCCGACCGATGTGGCGGCCCGACCTGATGCGCTGGATGCCCTGGCTGGCTTTCGTCGGCCTGCTGGTGTTCGGCGCTGCCGGCATCATGGCCGGCACCTTGGGGGTGCCGCGGCGCGTCATGGATGTGTCCTACCAACAGCAGGCGCCGGTCATCTGGCGGGTCCTGATGCCGATCGTGGCCGTCGGCGGCGTCATCATGGCCGCGGCGCTGATCGCCTTTGCGGCCGGCATTTCCGCTTCGTTGTGGCCATCAGGCGGCAGTGCCAGACCGATGGCGCATCTGACCGTGTCGTGGGGCGGTACCGTGCTGCAGCGCGGGCAGAAGGCCTGGATCGGCCCGGCCGCGGTGCTTGCCATCGTGATTGCGATGTACATGTTCTCGGCCCTCGGGTTCGAGATCATGCGGGCGCTGCCCATTGCGGCGGCGGGTTCCGGTGGCGGGCATTGAAACTGCGGGAGAAGACGCATGAATGAAGATTTCTGGCTGATCGTTCCGGTGGCGGTCGTGTGGGCGTTGCTTGGCCTGGCCTACGCCCTGGCGCCATGGGGTGACATGATCGGATACGCCTGGGTCTGGGGATTCGGCTCGGTGCTGTTTTTTGGACTCGGCGCATTGCTACTCTGGCGCAAGACGCCAGCAAGGGCTTGACATTGGCATGGTGGGAAGGTTTACGCTGCATGCACCTGATGGAAGACCCATGCACTAGGAGTAACGACCATGACTGAGAATCACCTGGAACATCGCCCCGTTTCCGAGGCTTCCAACCGACGCATCGGACCCTTGCCCGTCACGCTGCTGATGGTCGGGTTGATTGCCGGCTTCTTCTTGCTGCGCGAGCACTGGGCCCATGTCGCCGGCAACTGGATTTACCTGCTGTTGCTGGCCTGCCCGCTGATGCATCTGTTCCATGGCCATGGCAGGCATGGTGCGTCATCGGGCAAACCCGTCGACAAGGAGTAGCAACATTATGGACATGGCCACATACCAGCGTGACGCAGGACATATGCATCTCGAGCCATCGTCGGATGTCGCTTCCGATGAGCTGAAGGATCCGGTGTGCGGCATGACCGTGACCGCGCAATCGACGCATCATGCAGAACACGCGGGCCGGCCGTACTATTTCTGCAGCGCGAAGTGTCAAACGAAATTTGTCGCAGAGCCGGAACGCTACGCCAGCCACGACGTTGCGCCAGAGCACGGCGACAATCCCGCGCCTGTGGCCGGCACGATCTATACCTGCCCGATGCACCCGGAGATCCGGCAGGACCATCCGGGCAGTTGCCCCAAATGCGGCATGTCGCTCGAGCCCGTGATGCCGGAACTGACAGACAAAGAGAATCCGGAACTGGTCGACTTCAACCGCCGCTTTTGGTGGACGCTACCGTTCTCGGTGCTGGTGATGACTCTGGCCATGGCGGGCCACGCCATGCACTGGTTCGAGCCCCGCACGCAAACCTGGATCGAACTGGTGTTGACCTTGCCGGTCGCCCTATGGGCCGGCTGGCCGTTCTACCGGCGAGCCATGCAGTCGGTTGTCAACCGCAGCCCGAACATGTGGACGCTGATCGGCTTGGGCACCAGCGTGGCCTTCGTCTACAGCGTGGTGGCGACCGTCGCGCCACAGATCTTTCCGGCGGCCTTCGTCACCGATGGCAGCGTGGCGGTGTATTTCGAGGCGGCCGCGGTCATCATCTCGCTGACCCTGTTCGGTCAGATTCTCGAATTGAAGGCGCGCTCGCAAACCTCGGCGGCGATCAAGTCACTACTCGGCCTGGCGCCCAAGACGGCGCGTCGCATCGCAGCGGACGGTTCCGAGGAAGATGTGCCTCTGTCCCATGTGCATGTCGGCGACTTGCTGCGGGTGCGCCCCGGCGAAAAGGTGCCGGTTGACGGCATCGTCGTCGAGGGCAGCAGTGCGCTGGACGAGTCCATGCTGACCGGCGAACCGCTGCCGGTCACCAAGCGGATGGGGGACAAGCTTATCGGCGCCACGATGAACACCAGCGGCGCTCTGGTGATGCGCTCCGAACACGTGGGCTCGGCCACCGTGCTGTCGCAGATCGTGCAGATGGTGGCGCAGGCACAACGTTCGCGGGCGCCGATGCAGCGCATGGCCGACGTCGTCGCAGGCTACTTCGTCGTTACCGTCGTGGCGATCGCCCTGCTGACCTTCTTCACCTGGGGCCTGTTCGGTCCTGAGCAGGGGTGGGTCTTCGGCCTGATCAATGCGGTGGCCGTTTTGATCATCGCCTGCCCCTGTGCGCTGGGCCTGGCCACGCCGATGTCGATCATGGTCGCGACCGGCAAAGGGGCCACCAATGGCGTGTTGTTCCGCGACGCTGCCGCGATCGAGAACCTGCGCAAGATCGATACGCTGATCGTCGACAAGACCGGCACCCTGACCGAGGGCCGACCGGCGTTCGAGAAGGCCATTGCCGCCACGGGATTCACGGACGACGACGTGTTGCGCCTGGCGGCAAGCCTGGACCAGGGTAGCGAGCACCCGTTGGCTGCGGCTATCGTCGCAGCCGCGCGTCAACAGGGGCTGACGCTGGCCAAGCCCGATGAATTCGATTCCGAATCGGGGATCGGGGTGCGCGGCAATGTCGAGGGCAAGGCACTGGCCTTGGGCAATACGGCATGGATGGATCAGCTCGGCGTCAAGGTCGATGCGCTGACGGCACAGGCCGAGGAACTGCGCGGCCAGGGCGCCAGTGTCATGTACCTGGCGGTAGACGGGCAACTGGCGGGCCTGCTCGCGGTGGCAGACCCCGTCAAGGCGACGACACCCGACGCACTGGAGGCGCTGCGCGCAATGGGCCTGCGTATCGTGATGGCCACTGGTGATGGATTGACCACGGCGCGCGCCGTCGGAAAGCGCCTGGGCATCGACGAAGTGCATGGCGAGGTCAAGCCCGCGGACAAGCTGGCGCTGGTCGAGAAGCTGCAAGCCGAAGGTCGCATCGTCGCAATGGCCGGCGATGGCATCAACGATGCGCCGGCACTGGCGCGGGCCGACGTCGGCATCGCCATGGGTACCGGTACCGATGTGGCGATGAACAGCGCCCAACTCACCCTGGTCAAGGGGGACCTGCGCGGTATCGCCGTGGCACGTGCTTTGTCGCAAGCAACGGTGGCCAACATGAAGCAGAACCTGGGGTTTGCCTTTGTCTACAACACATTGGGCGTTCCGCTGGCGGCCGGCTTGCTGTTTCCGTTGACCGGCTGGTTGCTGTCGCCCATGATTGCAGCGCTGGCAATGAGCCTGAGTTCGGCCTCGGTGATCAGCAATGCCCTGCGCCTGCGCCGCGCACGATTGGAGCCGCAGTGACAGCGCCGGCAACGACGCGTCGCCTACCGGCCCCTGTCGAATCAATCGGTGCGGGCTGAAATCCGATACGCTCGGGCTGCAGGGTTGGTGTCAATCAAGCGAAAATCGATTCCTGATCATGAAAAAAAGCAAGCAGCTTTCGCATCATCTCTGCCGGCGGTGAGATCATGTGCACGGCGTCGAGCGGTTTGTTCAACGGCACCCGGTACTGGTTTTGTTCGAGTCCGTGTTTTCGCCGTGTCACGAACGACCCGACGGCATTCGTGTGATCTGCGCATTGCGCCCGTCCGCGCTCGGCGACACAAGCTGCAACGCAACGCCACTTGGCAGGCGCATCGTGGCCTGCCAGGCGTGCGTATCGCGGCCTTCCTGGCCGCGTCTCTACTTCTTCATCGGTTCGATCGTCAGCACCGTCATCGCGCCGTTGGCGTTTTCGACCGTGAACTGCACCTTGTCGCCGACCTTGACCTTCTCCAGAATGGCCGGATCCTTGACCTGGAACACCATGGTCATGGGCGGCATGTCCAGGCTCTTGATCTCGCCATGCTTGAGCGTGATTTTTTTGGCGCTCATGTCAATCTTGCGCACCTCTCCTTCAGCCATGGGCATGGCGGCCCAGGCGGCAGTGGTGATGGTCAGCGCAAGCGCGGCGAATAGTTGAGCGGCTTTCATGGTGTTTCCTTCAGTTTGCAAATGATGATGACGAGTCGGGCGACCAGCGGTGATTGCCTGGCCGGGTCGGGCAGGGGATGGCTATTTCGAGGCTACGGTGATTTTTCCGATCATCCCGGCCTGGTAATGGCCGGCGATCAGGCAGGCAAAGTCGAAGCTGCCGGCCTGGTTGAACGTCCAGATGATGGTGCCGGTCTTGCCCGGCGCGACGTGCGCCATATAGGGCTCGTCGTGCTCCATGTTCGGGAATTTCATCATCAGCGCGGCGTGCTCGTCCAGGTCCTTCTTGGTGCCGATGACGAATTCGTGCATAACCTTGCCGTCGTTCTTCAGCACGAACTTCAGCGTGTCGCCCTGCTTGACGTCGATCTTTTCCGGAGAAAAACGCATCGTGTCGGTCATGGCCACCGAGATGGTGCGTGTCACCGATTTCGGGTTTCCGCCTACGCCCCAGGGCTTTTGCTCCATTTTCATGGGCATCTCCTTCTTGGCATGGGCAGCGTCGCCGTGGGCCATTGCCAGCCCGCTTGCAGCGGCGATGGTCACGCTGAGCATTGTCTTGAAAAGCTTGTTCATGGGTGTCCTTTGGGTCATTGGATAGTTGAATGCGAAACGGGTTGTGTGGGCTGTCATGTCATCGTGCGATGCGGTCCTCCGTCAATGACCACGGTGCGAACCCGCGCCGGGTTTGCGAACGGTCAATGTGGTGGTCGGTGTCGTGTTTGCAGACGCAACAACCGTCGGGTTGTTCAGGCCCGGCACCGTGCCGTTGGCTGCTGCCATCTCCGACTTGAATCGCGCTGGTTCCGGAAGGCTGCCGTTCCATTCGAACGATTGTGTGCCGGCCGGCTGCTTGTACCAACCCGGATTGCTGTAGTCGCCAGGCTTCTGGTCTTTGCGGACCTTGAGCATGCTGAACATGCCGCCCATTTCCACAGGACCAAAGGGACCGGTGCCGGTCATCATTGGCAGCGTCTGCTCCGGGATCGGCATCTGCATTTCCCCCATGTCGGCCATGCCGCGTTCGCCCATGACCATGTAATCGGGCACCAGCTTCTGGATCTTGGCGACCAGACCGCGGTGATCGATACCGATCATGTTGGGCACACTGTGGCCCATCGGGTTCATGGTGTGGTGGCTCTTGTGGCAATGGAAGGCCCAATCGCCCTCTTCGTCCGCCAGGAAATCGACCTGGCGCATCTGGCCTACCGCAATGTCGGTCGTGACCTCCGGCCAGCGCGAGCCGACCGGCGTTGGCCCGCCATCGGTGCCGCTGACGACGAACTCGTGGCCGTGCAGGTGGATCGGGTGGTTGGTCATTGTCAGGTTGCCGATGCGGATGCGCACCTGGTCGCCCTGGCGCACGTTGAGCGAATCGATGCCGGGAAAGGCGCGACTGTTCCAGGTCCACAAATTGAAGTCGGTCATCGTGTTGGGCATCGGCGTCGTGCTGCCCGGATCGATGTCGTAGGCGTTGAGCAAGAAACAGAAGTCGCGCTGCACGTCTTGGATCAGCGGATGTTTGTCCTTCGGGTGCGTGACCCAGAAACCCATCATGCCCATCGCCATCTGCGTCATTTCGTCCGCATGCGGGTGGTACATGAAGGTACCGGGACGGCGCGCGATGAACTCGTAGACAAAGGTCTTGCCGACCGGAATCTGCTTCTGGTTCAGGCCACCGACACCGTCCATGCCATTGGGCAGGCGCTGGCCGTGCCAGTGGATGGTGGTGTGTTCCGGCAGCTTGTTGGTGACAAAGACGCGTACCCGATCGCCCTCGACCACCTCGATCGTCGGGCCTGGGCTCTGCCCGTTGTAGCCCCACAGGGTAGCGTTCATGCCCGGCGCGATTTCGCGTACCACCGGTTCGGCCACCAGGTGGAATTCCTTGACGCCCTGGTTCATGCGCCAGGGCAGGGTCCAGCCGTTCAGGGTCACGACCGGGTTGTAGGGTCGACCGGTGTTCGGAACCAGGGGCGGTGCGGTGTCGGGTTTGCCCATCATCACGGGCTCGGGCAGGGCGGCCATGGCCACGCGGCTGACCGATGCCGCGGCCACGGCGGTCATGGCGGTGCCGGCGAAAAAATGTCGTCGATTCATGCTTGTGTTCTCGAATAGGGTTGCAGTAGCGGGCGCGCTGTGGCGGGCTCAGTGGCCGGCGGACGCATCGCCAGATGCGCTGCTGCCTGCATTGGTGCCCATGCCCGCCATCGCGCCGGGCGAGGTTCCGGTCATGGCCGTCTGCAGGTCGGTTTCGGCAAGCCAGAAATCACGCTGTGCTTGCAGGGCGCTGTTGACCGCCATCACCTGGTCGCGGCTGTCGGCCAGCAGGTCCCAGGCGCTGGCGAGCATGCCGTTGTAGCGCAGCAGCATCTCATCGCCGATGAATTTGCGCAGCGGCACCACCTCATCGCGGTAGTGGCGAGCCAGGTCGTAGGCGGTACGGTAACCGAAATAGGCCTCGCGGGCTTCGGAGCGGGCGTTGACTGCCGCCTCCTGTATCCGGCTGGTCGACTGCAGAACCATCGCCTTGGCGCGGGCATTGCGTGCGCCGCCCCAATCGAAGACGGGCAACGGCAGCTCCAGCTCGACGCCGCGGCGTGACTCCTTGGTCTGCGCCGCGTTGTCGAACACGCTGTCGCGTTCCAGACCAATGGTCATGCCGTCGACATAACCCAGCACCTTGGTAAACCCCATCTGCTGGGCCACGTAACTGGATTCAGCCATGGCCGAGCGCACATCGAGCCGTTCGCGCAGAGCGCGGGTTTCGGCATCCGCCATTGCGGTGGCCTGCTTGGGCAGGTCGGGCAGGCGCTTTGGCAATTGGAATTGTGTCTGCGCGCCCCACAGTCCCATGACGCGGGTCAGCTTTTCGCGCGCGGAAAAGGCGACCTGCTCGGCCCGCGCCAGTTGTGCGGTGGCATCGTTCAGTGTGACCTGTTCCCGGGCCTGGCGCAATTTGCTCCAGTTGCCGACCCGCGCCATGCGACGTGCCAGCTCTCCACCGGCTTCGGCGGCTTCCTTCACGTCGCGCATGTAATCGGCACTTTGCTGCGCCGCCACAGCCGTGATCCAGGCCTTGCGGGTATTGGCCGCCAAGCGGATCACATCCTGCGCGGCCTGTAGCTTTGCCAGTTCATGCTGCTGGTTCTGCCATTGGTATTTCCAGGGCAGGGTCAGCAGGCCCACCAGGTTGAATGTCAGCAGGCGTTCGATCTCGACCTCGTCGCCCATGCGAAAGCGGCCGATCGAAAAATGCGGGTTCGGCAGAGTTCCGGCCTGTACCCGCAGCGCGTCACTGACCCCCAGCGTGGCAAGGGAACTGCGCAGCCCCGGGTTGTTCAGCAGCGCGACCCGTACCGCGGACTCGGCATCCACCGGCGCTTTGAGCAGTTCGGTAATGGCCGCCTGGTCTGCGCCCGGGTCTGCTGTCGGTAGGCGCGCGTCGACACCGCCGGTCTTGCCGCTGACCAGAGTCTGGACGCCGGAAGTGCCTCCGTCGGGCGCGAGTGCGGCACAGCCGCCCAGCACAACGACGGCCATTGCAAGCGCTGACAGCCGCAGGCTGTGCGAATAGGCCGGCCGATAGTGTTCAAGCTGCTTCATGGTTTGATGGGCTCCTTGGCAGCGGGTGTGGCGCGCGCATCGGCCTTCGCCTTGGCCTGGGCCGCCTCCCACTTCAATAGATCGATGTGGCCGCGCAGGAACTGGCCCACCTGTGCGTTGGCCGCTTTCCAGTCGGTGGTCTCGGTTTCAACCCCGTGGGGCGTGTCGGTAAATACCGATCGATACGCAACCGCAGGCACGGCCACCGATGGATCGGTGGCGAGCTGCGCCACGCTGATGATGGGCAGGCAGGCCCATGCACTACCAAAAAAAACGATACTTCTCATTGCTGACTCCAGAACAGCCGATGGGGTGGTCAATGGACCACATATCTGCACGGCCAGCCTGGTATCAAGCTGTCGGCGGACGAACTAAGGCTAGGGGAGTCAGGAAATCGGCGGCTTAAGGCCCAGTGCTCGGTCGGCACTGACAAATCGGCCTGCCGCAGATTGCGGCGGCAATGGAATGCTGGCCAATGTGGCCACATCCAGTGGGGGAAGGGTGATCGCGACGGCGTGGCAGGCCTGGCAAACGGTGCAGGTCTGGCAGTGCGTGTCCTGGGTCGGATCATCCGATGCACCATGATCGGTGCAGTCGCCGTGGGCGACAGCCGGGGGGGGCGCCAGCGCATGCGGGTGTGCGGCAGTGCTGGCTTCGTCATGGTGCGCGGCGCCCATGCCCTGCACGATGGCAATCGGTTGCGTGGTGCCGACCAGCGCCATTTGCATCGCCATGGCGTCACCAACCCAGCCGCGTAACGGCAGCATGATAATCATCAAGACGAAGAATAGTCGGCGCACCATGCTAATGATAACCGCGGGCCAGATAAGTTCCATTGGCAATAATGCCCATGGATCATGAAGGCTTCGCCAGGCAGTAGCGGGCACGCCCAGCATGCCCGCGACCACTGGATCCATGCACGTCCATTTGATGGCATCTGACCTAAGGAGAGACACGATGAATCTGACCGCAGAGCAACGGGCTCAATTCGAGCGTGACGGCTATCTGTTTTTTCCTGGGTTGTTCAAGCCGGGCGAAGTGCAAAAGCTTACCGACGCGGTGCCGGATTTATATAGCCGGCGCGAGGCCTACAACGTGCGCGAAAAGGGCAAGGACGCGGTGCGCACCAACTTTGCCGCCCACATGGTTAGCGCGCCGTTTGCGCGGCTGGCGCGGCATCCCCGCATGATCGGGCCGGTGCAGGATCTGTTTGGGGAGGCACTCTACATGCACCAGTTCAAGGTCAACGGCAAGATGGCGTTCGAAGGCGACGTGTGGCAGTGGCACCAGGACTATGGCACTTGGCTCAACGACGACATGATGCCGACCGAGCGCGCGATGAACGTGGCGATCTTCCTGGACGAGGTCAATGAATTCAATGGTCCGCTGATGTTCATTCCAGGTAGCCACAAGAAGGGTGTCGTCGATGCCAGGCATGACCTGACCACGACCAGCTACCCGCTGTGGACGGTCGACAACGACCTGATCCGCCAACTGGTCGCGCGCGCCGGCGCAAAGCACGGTGGTATCGTCTCGCCCAAGGGGCCGGCCGGCTCGATGATCCTGTTCCACAGCTGCCTGGTGCATGCGTCCAGCAGCAATCTGTCGCCCTGGAATCGGGTCAGCGTGTACCTGAGCCTGTGCGCGGTCAGCAACCATATTCGCCGTTTCAAGCGCCCGGAGTACATCGCGCACCGGGACTTCGCTCCAATCGAATGCCTGCCCGACGACTGTCTGCTCAAGGACTATCCGGTTGCAGTGCCGTGGCAAGACGGCATGCCCGCCAGCGCATTGCAGACCACATCGGAGCCGTTCGGCGAGACGAGGGAGGCGGCATGAGACGCCGGGCCGCCCCAAGGCGATTGGTCCCGCAGTGCGCAGCGCGAAGGGAAATCCCATGAGTCTGCATGCACAACTGCAGCGCCGCGCCGCCGACGGCAAACCAGTTCGGGTCGGGCTGATCGGCGCCGGCAAGTTCGGCTCGATGTACCTGGCGCAGATTCCGCGCACGCCCGGCGTGCATCTGGTCGGTATCGCCGACCTGTCGCCGGACGCGGCGCGCACCAACCTGGCGCGGGTCGGATGGGAGCTTGAGCGCACCGGTGCGCGCTCGCTGGACGAGGCGCTCAAGAGCGGCTCGACCCATATCGATGCGGATTGGCAGGCGCTGGTGCGGCATCCGGTGATCGACGTCATTGTTGAATGCACCGGTCATCCGATCGCCGCGGTAGACCATTGCCTGGAGGCGTTCGCACACGGCAAGCATGTGGTCAATGTGACCGTTGAGGCCGATGCATTTTGCGGCCCCTTGCTGGCACGCAAGGCCCTGGACGCCGGTGTTGTCTATTCGCTGGCGTTCGGCGACCAGCCGGCGTTGATCTGCGACCTCGTCGACTGGGCCCGCACCTGCGGATTTCCGGTCGTGGCCGCCGGGCGCGGCCACAAATGGCTGCCGCATTTCTGCGAGTCCACGCCCGACACGGTCTGGGGTAATTACGGCATCCCCAGCCGACAGCGCAGCCAGCTCTTTCAGGGACCCACAAGGCCACACCCTGAGTTCCACCGCCCGAA
>JANNKH010000124.1:0-30648 GCA_031396205.1 Rhodoferax sp. | reverse complement strand
GCCAGCGCCACCATGTCCAGTGCGCTGCCGGGCGTCATTGCTCCGGCAGCAGCCGACTTTTCTATCGCCTGCGCCAGGGCTTCGACCATCAACTGCATGCGCATGTGAACATAGTCGTCCGCCGGGTCGGGATAGCGGGCTCGAAACGCGCGGTAAAACGCCTCGCTGGCCGGCGACTGCACGTTGGGCAACCAATCAGCCACCGCGACGACCCTGCCAATGCCAGCCTCGCCCATCGCCGCAGGGGCACCCAACGCATTGCCGTAGAAGGTGTAGAAGGTGCCGTCGAAACCCGCGTCCCGCGCGGCCCGGACCAGCAGCGTCAGGTCATTGCCCCAGTTCCCGGTGACGACCGCCTGTGCGCCGCTGGCCTTGATCTTGGCTGCATAGGGCAGGAAATCCTTCACGCGTCCCAGTGGATGCAATTCATCGCCCACGATCTGCACGTCGGCGCGCTGTTGACCGAGTTGGCGCCGGACTTCGCGCAAAACGGCCTGCCCGAAGCTGTAATCCTGTCCGATCAGATAGGCCCGTTTGAGTGCGGCGTCGTCCTTGATCACCGCCATCAGGGCGGCCACCCGCATATCGGCATGGGCATCAAAGCGGAAGTGCCAAAAACTGCACTTCTCGTTGGTCAAAGCGGGATCAACCGCCGAATAGTTGAGAAAAACGACCTTCCTGGACGGCTCACGGGCATTGTGCTTGTTGATGGCATCGATCAGCACCGCCGCGTTGGCCGATGAGTTGCCCTGCAACACTACCTGAACGCCATCGTCGATGGCCGAGCGCAACGCGGACAATGCTTCCTCGTTCTGGCCCTTGCTGTCGTAGCGCTGCAGCAACAACTGCCGAGGTCCGCCGGCGCCCGGCGGCAGACGAACCCCCCCGCGCTGGTTTACCCGCTCGAGCGCCCAGACCAGGTTGCGAAACACGGCCTCGCCGCCGTTGGCAAACGGACCGCTCAGACCTTCGATCATGGCCATCTTGACGGGCGGGGCAGGCGATTGCGCTGGCGCAAGCGCGGGCGCCATTAGTAGCAACCAGCTGAATTTCAAGACCCAGCGGCGAAGAATAATCATGGACAATTTAACCTTGAAATCATGGCGTGCACGCCCAGATGCGATGCATGTGGCTCACGCTGTTGCGAGCCGCGCAGTTTACTAGGAGTGCTTCCATGTTTTTTGCCACTACCGTACCCGGCTTCGCTCGCGGCGTCGCCGTCAACCAGCGCCAGCGCTTGCTGCAGCACATGCTGCACGAAGCAAACCACGGCGGCCAGACCCAGGCGGCCACGCTTGAGCAGGACGAAACCTCGACAACCCTGCGGTTCGACGTTCCAGGTGTCACCCGCGAACAACTCAGCATCGGCATCGAAGGCAGTGTCGTGCGCATCCAGTCGCTGGACGGCGCACCGCGGCGCTACAAGATGGCCTATGAATTGCCGCAGGACATCGAAGTGACAACCAGTACCGCGAAATTGGAGAACGGCGTCTTGACGCTGCGCCTGACCAGGCTGGTTCCCGCGAGCCGCGTCACCGAGCTGGCGATCCACTAGGCGCGAGCAGCCGGTCCAGGTGCGAGCAGCCGATCCGTGCGCGCGCAGGCCGCGCCGGCGGCGGCTATATCTGGTCGAGCGGCCAGCGCGGCCGCACGTCGAAAGCGTAGTCGGTGTTCGCCTGCTGGCGACCCGACTGCAGGCGCATGGCGCCAGCCAACGCAATCATCGCACCGTTGTCGGTGCATAAGTCGAGCTCCGGGTAGTACACACTAACGCCGCAGTCAGACGCCGCCGCACTGAGTTGCTGACGCAGCAGCCGGTTGGCCCCGACCCCACCGGCCACCACCAGCCGGGCCAATCTGGCCTGCGCCATCGCGGCCATCGACTTTTTCACCAGCACCTCGACAATCGCCGCCTCAGCGGACGCCGCCAGATCGGCACGCGATTGCTCGGGCAGCCGCGTCATCGCCACGTCGAGCGCCAAACCCTGGTCGCCTGCATGTGCAGCCACCAGCTTCCTGGCCTGCACCATGACCGCGGTTTTCAGTCCGGCAAAGGAGAAATCAAGATTGCCGCTGTGCAACAGAGGTCGCGGAAGCTTGAATGCCCGTGCATCGCCTTGCTGCGCCAGCCGCGACAGGGCAGGACCACCCGGATACGGCAGCCCCATCAGCTTGGCCGACTTGTCGAACGCCTCGCCCGCCGCATCGTCGATAGTCTCGCCCAACAGCGCGTATTGCCCCACGCCGTCGACCCGCATCAACTGCGTGTGGCCGCCCGAGACCAGTAGGGCAACGAAAGGAAACTGCGGTGGATCGGCACTCAGGAATGGCGACAGCAAATGGCCCTCCAGGTGGTGCACGCCAAGCACCGGCCTGCTGAGCGCGGCACCCAGTGCACAGGCCAAACCGGCGCCCACCAGCAGAGCGCCTGCCAGCCCGGGGCCGCGGGTATAGGCCACCACGTCGACCTGCGGCAGGACGCACCCGGCCGATTGCAGTACCTGGCGCGCCAGCGGCAGCACCCGGCGGATATGGTCACGGCTGGCCAATTCGGGCACCACGCCACCGTAGGCCTGGTGCATGTCGATCTGGCTGTGCAAGGCATGGGCCAGCAGCACCGGCCGCGCCGAGCCGTCGGCGCGCACCAGCGCCACACCGGTCTCGTCGCACGAGGACTCGATTCCCAAAACCAATAAACCAGAAGCGAGCTCGTCCATCGCCCTGCAGTTTAGGCGCATCGCCCTCGCGCGGCTTTTTGCGGCTTGGGGCCCGCGCAGGCACGCACCGCCGGCGCGGGCATCCGGCTGACCGGTCCACGTGGCCAGCTTGCAGCCCTATCCGTCTCGCTGGCGCAATTGGCTCGGCCTTGGCGCGCATCAGATTCACGAAAAAACGACCCAAAGACGCGATAGACCGGAACCTGCAGCTGGCCGAAGTCGCGCAGCGATCGCCCCATGCGTTCGCGTTGCTGGACTGAAATGGTGCAACGCACAAACATGGTGCAGCCGTTGCCGAGCATCGATGTGCCCCATCGCGCGCCATCGGACTGGCCACAAGCCGCCGCAACCGCAATAGCGGCGTATTTCCCCGACCTTCAGCCAACTGGCACAGCAATTGCGTAGGAACTGCGACGGCCCATGAGGGTGGCATGGGCGGTGCTGGCCGATGTCGGTCAGCACGCTGAACACCGGACCACGGCGTCGCCACCCCCTGGCAACTGCGACCGCCGCGTCGCTCCGCCGGGCCGCGGATACCATTTTTACTACTTCGCAGACTGGAGCACATTCATGACCGACCACAACCGCGCCATGCCCCGGCGCCGCTTCATCGCGGGAACCACCGCGCTGGTTGGGTCAACGGCCATTGGCCTGCCGGCAGCCGCAGCCGGCAAGGCCGCAGCACTGGAGAAGGAGTCGCTCAAGTTTGGCTTCATCAAGCTCACCGATTGCGCGCCTCTGGTTGTGGCCTATGAAAAGAACTATTTCGAGGATGAAGGACTGAACGTCTCGCTGGAAGCGCAAGCGAACTGGAAAGTGCTGCTCGACCGGGTCATCGACGGGCAGCTCGATGGGGCCCACATGTTGGCCGGCCAGCCCCTCGGCGCAACCATCGGCTTTGGCACCAAGGCCGACATCGTCACCGCCTTCAGCATGGACCTGAACGGCAACGCGATCACGGTATCCAACGCGGTTTGGAAAGAAATGAAACCACTGTTGCCGCTGGAAGGCGGCAAGGTCAAGCACCCGATCTCGGCCGACGCTCTCAAAAAGGTGGTCGACAAATGGAAGGGCCAGGGCAAGCAGTTCAAGATGGGCATGGTGTTCCCGGTGTCGACCCACAACTACGAGTTGCGTTACTGGTTGGCGGCCGGCGGCCTGCACCCGGGTTACTACACCAGCAACGACATCAGCGGCACCAGGAACGCCGACGTGTTGCTGTCGGTGACGCCGCCGCCTCAGATGCCCTCGACGATGGAGGCCGGAACCATCGACGGCTACTGCGTCGGCGAGCCCTGGAACCAGCAGGCGGTATTCAAGGGCATTGGCGTGCCGGTGATCACCGACCTGGAGATCTGGAAGAACAATCCGGAAAAAGTGTTCGGCGTGACTCGCGGCTGGGCCGACAAGTACCCCAACACCCATGTGGCCATCGTCAAGGCGCTGATCCGCGCCTGCATGTGGCTGGACGCCAGCATGGCCAACCGCGTCGCGGCCGTGAAGATGCTGTCCAAGCCCAACTATGTCGGCGCCGACGAAGAGGTCATTGGCAACAGCATGACCGGCAGCTTCGAGTTCGAAAAAGGCGACAAGCGCCCCATGCCCGACTTCAACGTCTTCTTCCGTTATTTCGCGACCTACCCGTTCTACAGCGACGCGATCTGGTACCTGACGCAGATGCGGCGCTGGGGCCAGATCGGCGAGACCAAGCCCGACGCCTGGTACATGGAAACAGCGAAGAAGGTTTATCTGCCAGCGGTCTACATGCAAGCTGCCAAGGCGCTTATCGCCGACGGCAAGGCCAAGGATAGCGATTTTCCTGCCAAGACCGACGGATTCAAGGGCCCCCAGGACGGATTCATCGACGGCATCGTCTACGACGGCCGCAAGCCCAACGACTACCTGAACAAATTCAAGATCGGGCTCAAGGCCAAGGACGCGGCCTGAGCCGCGCCACACGAGGACTTCGACATGGAACTGGTGCAAAAGATGATGGGTGGCATGAGCCGCGACCTGCGACCGCTGATGCGCGCGGCGGGCATGGCCGTTGCCGTGCCTTTGATGGCGCTGGTCCTCTTTGTCGCGTTGTGGGCGGTGATCGCCCCGCGCATCGAGACCAGCCTGGGCGCCTTCCCGGGCCCGACCCAGGTGCTGGAGCAGACGCAGGTGTTGTGGCAGGCGCATCGCGCCGAGCGTGCCAATCGCGACGCCTTTTACCAGCGCCAGGATGCGCGCAACAAGGAGCGTCTGGCCGAGGACCCCAGCTACCGAGCGCGCCATTTCGTCTACAACGGAAAGCCGACCTACCTGGACCAGATCGTCACCAGCCTGGTCACGGTGTTCACCGGCTTCCTGCTGGCCACCGTGGTGGCGGTGCCTGTGGGCATTCTGGCGGGCTCGTCGCGGATCGTGCAGGCGGCCATCAACCCGATCGTGCAGATCTTTCGGCCGGTGTCGCCGCTGGCCTGGTTGCCGATCGTCACGCTGATCGTCAGCGCGGTGTACGTCACCAGCGGCAAGCCGATGTTCGAGAAGTCCTTCCTGATATCGGCCATCACCGTCACGCTATGTTCGTTGTGGACCACGCTGATCAATACCGCCATTGGCGTGACCTCGGTCGACAAGGATCTGGTCAATGTCGGCAAGGTGCTGCAGTTGCCGTTGGCGACGCGGGTGCGCAAGATCATCCTGCCGTCCGCCCTGCCCTACATCTTCACCGGCATGCGGTTGTCGCTGGGTGTCGGCTGGATGGTGCTGATCGCCGCCGAAATGCTGGCGCAGAACCCGGGCCTGGGCAAGTTCGTCTGGGACGAGTTCCAGAATGGCAGCTCCGACTCGCTCAGTCGCATCATGGTCGCGGTGTTCACGATCGGCTTCATCGGCTTTGCGCTGGACCGCCTGATGCAACTGCTGCAGAACGCAGTCGAACACAAGTGATCCGCAGGACTGCCCCATGACACTTGCCATGCGAACCCCCATCGGGCTACACCTGCCGCCGGCGCCCGTGCAGGTGACAGCCGGCGACGCCCCGACTGTCTGCGCCGTGCCCGGAGCCGCGGCCCTCGAACTGCGCAACGTCAGCAAGAGTTATGGCAGCGGTGCGTCCCGCACCGAGGTTGTGCACCGGCTGAACCTGCGCATCGAGCCCGGCGAATTCGTCGCCATCGTCGGCTTCTCGGGCAGTGGCAAGACCACGCTGGTCAGCCTGCTGGCCGGGCTGCTGGCCGCCGATCGGGGCGATGTGCTCAAGGACGGACGGCCCATTACCGCCCCCGGACCGGATCGCGGCGTTGTGTTTCAGAGCTATTCGCTGATGCCCTGGCTCACGGTGCAGGAAAACATTGCGCTGGCCGTCGACCATGTCTTTGCTGCCGAATCGGGCCCGGCCCGGGCCGCCCGCGTGAAGCGATACATCGTGATGGTAGGACTGAGCGCGGCGGCCGACAAGAAACCGGCGCAGTTGTCGGGTGGCATGCGCCAGCGGGTTTCGGTGGCCCGGGCGCTGGCCACCAACCCGGACGTGTTGTTGATGGACGAGCCGCTGTCGGCGCTCGACGCGCTGACCCGCGCCAATCTACAGGACGAGATCGTGCGGATCTGGAGTGAGGAGCACAAGACCGCGCTGCTGATCACCAACGACGTGGACGAGGCGCTGATGATGGCCGACCGCATCATTCCACTGGAGACCGGGCCGCGCGCACAGCTAGGCCCCTCCTTCACGGTGGACATCGAGCGACCGCGCGACCGGCGCGAGATGAACCACGATGCCCGCTTCCAGAAGCTGCGCGCCGACATCACCCAGCACCTGCTCGGACTGGCACACCGGCGCGACGCCGGCCAGGGGGCACAGGTCATCGCGCTGCCGAACCTGACACCCAGGCCCGTCAAGGGCCAGCGCAGGCCAACCATCGCCAGCGTGATCCGGCTGCGCCATGCGGCGCAGTCGGAAGCGATCGAGGCGGCAGCGATCGCGCAACCCGACATGCCATCCGACCCCACGGGAACAATGCGCCCGCAAGCGGATCGTTTCGTCGATTTCTCCGAGGTAGTCAAGGTCTATCCCGGTGCGCGCGGGCCGCAGACGGTGGTCGACGGTTTCGATCTGAAGATCCGCCAGGGCGAGTTCATCTCGGTGATCGGCCACTCGGGTTGCGGCAAGTCGACGGTGTTGTCGATGATGGCCGGTCTGACCGGCATCACCGAGGGCGTGATCGTGCTCGACGGGCGCGAGGTGGCCGACGCCGGCCCCGACCGCGGCCTGGTGTTCCAGGCGCCCAGCCTGGTGCCTTGGCTCAGTGCTTTCGACAATGTGATGCTTGGCGTGGCGCGCGTGTTTCCCGATGCGTCCAAGTCCGAGCGGCACAACACGGTGGCCTACTACCTGGCCAAGGTGGGACTGGGCAATGCGATGCACAAGCGCGCGTCGGAGTTGTCCAACGGCATGAAGCAGCGGGTCGGAATTGCCCGCGCGTTCGCGCTTAACCCGAAGATGCTGCTGCTCGACGAGCCGTTCGGCATGCTCGATTCTCTGACCCGCTGGGACCTGCAGGAAGTGCTGATGGAGGTCTGGTCGCGCAGCCAGGTGACGGCCATGATGGTCACGCACGACGTCGACGAGGCGATCCTGCTGGCGGACCGGGTGGTCATGATGACCAATGGCCCGCGCGCCAAAATCGGCCGCATCCTGGACGTGCCGCTGCCGCGGCCCCGCAGCCGCGAGGCTCTGGTGGCGCATCCGCAGTACTACAAGTTGCGCGAGGAACTGATCGGCTTCCTCGAAGACTGTGGTCGCCAGCACTGACTGCGCACGGACACCCATGGTAACCAGCAACGTGGCGGGCAAGACCTTCATCCGCATCATCGAATACTGGGTGCCCAGCGCCAACGGCAGCCTGCTCGAGTTCGGCGGCGGGCTGTTCGGCCAGGCGCAATCAGGTCCACTTGGCCACGCATGCGGTACCGGCGTTCCGGCCGTGGAAGGCCGCATGATCGCGCTCCCGATCGCGCCCAAGGGTCGGATCACATCGGTCCTGGCGCTGCATTTCTGATGAATTCCTGCTCTGGAAACACAATGATGATGAAGAAGATGAAACTGGTCATGGTGGGCAACGGCATGGCCGGCGTGCGCACGCTGGAAGAACTGCTCAAGCTCGACCCCGACCTGTACCAGATCAGCGTGTTCGGCGCCGAGCCCCATCCCAACTACAACCGCATCCTGCTCTCGCCGGTGCTGGCCGGCGAGCAGACGATGGATGAGATCGTGCTCAACTCCTGGGACTGGTACCGCGACAACGCCATCACCCTGCATGCGGGCAAGAAGGTGACCGAAGTCGACCGTATCCGGCGCCTGGTGCGATCGGACGATGGCACCGAAGAGGCCTACGACCGCCTGCTGCTGTGCACCGGCTCCAACCCATTCATCCTGCCGCTGCCGGGCAAGGACCTGCCAGGTGTCATCGCCTACCGCGACATCGCCGACACCAACGCGATGATCGAGGCGTCGACACAATACAAGCATGCGGTCGTCATCGGCGGTGGCCTGCTGGGGCTGGAGGCTGCCAACGGTCTGATGCGCCGGGGCATGCAGGTGACCGTCGTGCATGTCGCGCCCTGGCTGATGGAGCGCCAGCTCGACGAGGCTGCCGCCAAGTTGTTGCAGCAATCGCTGGAAGACCGGGGACTGCAATTCCGGATCGGGGCGCAGACCCAGGAACTGGTCGGCGGCCCGGACGGGCGGGTGCGCAGCGTCCGGTTCCAGGACGGCAGCGCGGTCGACGCGAACCTGGTCGTGATGGCGGTCGGCATCCGGCCCAATATCGAACTGGCGGCCACCATGCGGTTGCACATCGACCGCGGCATCGTCGTCAACGACACCATGCAGACCGTCACTGACCCGCGCATCTATTCGGTCGGCGAATGCGCCGCGCACCGGGGCATCGCCTACGGCCTGGTGGCGCCACTGTTCGAGCAGGCCAAGGTGGCGGCCAACCACCTGGCGCAGATGGGCATCGGCCGCTACCAGGGTTCGCTGACCTCGACCAAGCTCAAGGTCACCGGTATCGACCTGTTCTCGGCTGGGCAATTCATGGGCGGCGAAGGCACCGAGGAGATCGTCATGTCCGATCCGTTCGGCGGGGTCTACAAGCGGCTGGTCATCAAGGACGACAAGCTGGTGGGCGCCTGCCTGTACGGCGACACCGTCGACGGTAGCTGGTACTTCAAGCTGCTGCGCGACGGCCGCAATGTGGCCGACATTCGCGACAAGCTGATGTTCGGCGAATCCAACCTCGGCGATGTTGGCCATGAAGGCCACAACAAGGCCGCCACCATGCCGGACGAAGCCGAGGTCTGCGGCTGCAACGGCGTGCGCAAGGGAACCATCTGCAAGGTGATCCGCGAGAAAGGCCTGTTCACGCTGGAGGAGGTGCGCAAGCACACCAAGGCCAGCAGCAGCTGCGGCTCCTGCACCGGGCTGGTCGAGCAGCTGCTGATGTTCACCGCCGGTGCCGACTATTCGGCCACACCCAAACTCAAGGCAATGTGCGCCTGCACCGACTTTGGCCATCAGGCCGTGCGCGACGCCATCGCGCAAGACAAGCTGCTGACCATCGCCGATGTGTTCAAGGTGATGCAGTGGAAAACCCCTAACGGCTGCGCCAGCTGCCGGCCGGCGGTCAACTATTACCTGATATCGAGCTGGCCCAAAGAGGCCCGGGACGACCCGCAAAGCCGCTTCATCAACGAGCGCAGCCATGCCAACATCCAGAAGGACGGAACCTACTCGGTGATTCCGCGCATGTGGGGCGGCGAGACCACCGCCTCCGAGTTGCGCCGCATCGCCGATGCGGTCGACAAATACAAGATTCCCACCGTCAAGGTCACTGGCGGCCAGCGCATCGACCTGTTGGGGGTGAAGAAGGAAGACCTGGCCAATGTCTGGAAGGACATCGGCATGCCCAGCGGACACGCCTATGCCAAGGCGCTGCGCACCGTCAAGACCTGTGTCGGCTCGGAGTGGTGCCGCATGGGCACCCAGGATTCGACCCAGATGGGCAAGGATCTGGAACGTGCGATGTGGCGCATGTACGCGCCGCACAAGGTCAAGTTCGCGGTCAGTGGCTGCCCGCGCAATTGTGCCGAGGCCGGTATCAAGGACGTGGGCATCATCGGTGTCGATTCCGGCTGGGAGATGTATATCGCGGGCAATGGCGGCATCAAGACCGAGGTGGCGCATTTCTTCACCAAGCTCAAGACCGCGGCCGAAGTGCTGGAATACACCGGCGCGTTCTGCCAGTTGTACCGCCTGGAGGGATGGTACCTGGAGCGCACGGTGCACTACGTGGCCCGCGTCGGACTGGACCATGTCAAGAAACGCATCCTGGAGGACCACGCGGGGCGCAAGGCGCTGTGGGACCAGCTCCAGTTCAGCCTGGACGGCGAACCCGACCCCTGGTTCGAACACGACAAGGCCGCGCTCGACCAGCGCCAGTTCGAACGGCTGGAGGTCGCCTGATGGACGCGACACTGATGGCAACGGCGCAAGCCCCCACTGCAACACCGGCAATGGCCGGCACCCGTGACTGGAAGCCCATCTGTCGGGTGACCGACATTCCGGTTCTGGGTGCGCGCCGCGTGGCACGCCCCCACGGCATGGACGTGGCGGTGTTCCGCAACGGCCAGGACCAGGTATTCGCCCTGCTCGACCGCTGCCCGCACAAGGGCGGTCCGCTCAGCCAGGGCATCGTGTTCGGCACCAGCGTCGCCTGCCCGTTGCACAACTGGACGATCGGGCTCGATACCGGCTGCGCCCAGGCCCCGGACGAAGGCTGCGCGCAACGGTTCCAGGTGCGGGTCGATGCGGGACAGGTGCTGCTCGACCGGCATGAGCTGACGAGCCTGGCGATCGACACAACGGCCCCGTTGGCCGGTCCGGCGCGCCGGCAAACGAAAAGCCCGTGACTGCCGCCCCGGCGCGCGAGACCCGCTCGACCTGCCCGTACTGCGGCGTGGGCTGCGGAGTCGTCATCGAATCGGTGGGCACGCAGATAACCGGTGTGCGCGGAGATCCCGACCATCCCGCCAACTTCGGGCGCCTGTGCTCGAAAGGGTCGGCCTTGCACCTGACCGCGGCGGCGCCGGTGACGCTGCAGACCCGACTCCTGCAGCCGATGCGACGCGAGCACCGTGGCGCCGCTCCCAGGCCGGTAGAGTGGAACAAGGCGCTGGATTTCGCGGCCACCGGACTGCACCAGATCGTGTCCGAATATGGCCCCGACGCGATCGGCTTCTACATTTCCGGCCAGCTGCTGACCGAGGACTATTACGTCTTCAACAAGCTGGCCAAGGGCCTGGTCGGCACCAACAACATCGACAGCAATTCGCGGCTGTGCATGAGCAGCGCCGTTGCCGGCTACAAGCAGACCTTGGGCGCCGACGCGCCGCCCTGCAACTATGACGATGTCAACCATGCCCAGTGCATCTTCATCGTCGGCGCCAATCCGGCATTCGCGCATCCGGTGCTGTTCAGGCGCATCGAAGACGCCAAGCGGGCCAATCCGGCGCTCAGGATCATCGTCGCCGATCCGCGCCGCACCGATAGCTGCGAGATTGCCGATCTGTTCCTGCAGATCGAAGGTGGCACCGACGTACTGTTGTTCAACGGCATGTTGCACATCATGTTGTGGGAGGGCTGGATGGACGCCGCCTATATCGCCGCGCATACGACCGGCTTCGACGCGCTCAAGGCCAGCGTGCGCGATGCGACACCGGAGCGGGTCACCCAGATCTGCGGCATCAGCCGCGACGAACTGCAGGCGGCGGCACGGATGTTCGCGACCTCCAGCGCCACCCTCAGCCTGTATTGCCAGGGCCTGAACCAGTCCAGCAGCGGCACCGCCAAGAACGCGGCACTGATCAACCTGCACCTGGCCACCGCCCAGATCGGCAAGCCGGGCGCGGGCCCGTTTTCGCTCACCGGCCAGCCCAATGCGATGGGCGGGCGCGAGGTCGGCGGCATGGCCAACCTGCTGTCGGCCCATCGTGACCTGGCCAATCCGGCGCACCGGGCAGAAGTCGCCACGCTGTGGGGGGTTCCATCGGTACCGGAGAAACCCGGCAAGACGGCAGTGGAAATGTTCCAGGCGGCGGCGGACGGTGAAATACGGGCACTGTGGATCTGCTGTACCAATCCGGCCCAATCCCTGCCCGACCAGTCGGTGGTGCGTCGCGCCCTGGAGCGCGCTGAACTGGTGATCGTGCAGGAGGCCTTTGCCGGCACTGCGACCTGCGCCTATGCCGACCTGCTGTTGCCGGCCGCAACCTGGGGCGAAAAGGACGGCACCGTGACCAACAGCGAGCGGCGCATCAGCCGGGTACGCGCCGCCGTCCAGCCGCCCGGCCAGGCGCGGCGTGACTGGTCGATCGTGGTGGATATCGCGCGCCGGCTCGAACGCCTGATGCTGCAGCACGCCGCGCAAGTTGTAGCCCCCAACCCGGGTTGCGCCAGGCCCCCCAAGGCGGTGCAGTCGCCCTTGGGGCTGCCCGGCGAACGTCTGGCGAGCCTTTTTCCGTACGACTGCGCCGAGTCGATCTGGAACGAACACCGAGCGTCGACCCGTGGACGCGACCTCGATATCACCGGACTGGACTATGCGCTGCTCGATCGCGCCGGCCCGCAGCAATGGCCGATGCCCGAAGGCGCACTGCAGGGCACGGCGCGTCTGTACGCGGACGGACGGTTTCCAGCACCAGAGGGCCGGGCGCGTTTCGTCTGCACGCCCTACAAGCCGGTGGCCGAGCCGGTTGACGCGCGCTATCCATTTGCGCTTAACACCGGCCGCCTGCGTGACCAGTGGCATGGCATGAGTCGCACAGGTACGGTTGGCAGCGCCTTTGGCCATGTAGCGGAGCCGGCGCTGCAGATGCATCCCCAGGACCTGGCCCGGCGCCAACTCGCCGACGGCGAACTGGTGCACCTGACTAGCCGGCGCGGTTCGATCCTGGTGCCGGTGCAGGCCAGTGACGATGTGGCCACGGGTCAGGTCTTCCTGGCGATGCACTGGGGCCAAGAGCACTTGGGCGGGGCCTCCAGCACCGGCGAGCCGTTGGCCGGGGTAAACGCGCTCACGCAATCGGCGTTTTGCCCGGACTCCCGGCAACCCGAGCTCAAATATGCGGCCGTCAAGGTGCTCAAGGCCGAGTTGCCATGGTCCTTGCTGGCACAGGCATGGCTGCCGCAGGACCGCGCACTCGCGGCGCAGTACGAATTGCGGGCGCTGATGCCGCAGTTTCCGTTCGCGGTCTGTGTGCCCTTCGCCGGCCACTCGTCGTTGACCGACAACGCCGCAGCACGCGAGGGCATCGCATTGCGTTGTGCCGCGGCCGAGGCGCCGCCGGTCGACACCCTGGCGCGCATCGAACAGATCCTGGGGCTGGACGCGCACAACGTGCTGCGCTACTGGGACCGCCGACAAGGCCAGCGGCGCACCATGCGCCTGGCCGATGTCGATGGCCAACAGCGCCTCGAAGCCTTTGTGCTGGCGGGCGATATCCGTGCCCAGGCCTGGATCAGGACCTTGCTGCTGGACCAGCTCGACGCACGCCCCTACGGGCGCCAGTTGCTGCTGCCCGGCGCGCAGGCTCCGGCAACCATCACCGCACGCGGCAAGCCGGTCTGCTCCTGCTTCAATGTGACGCAAACCGAGATCCATGCCGTACTCGAGCGTGCCGCTGGATCCGCAACGCAGCGGCTGGACCAGCTGCAAGGCGTGTTGCTGTGCGGTACGAACTGCGGCTCCTGCCTGCCCGAACTCCGGCGCATGGCCCGCGCATCATGCCCTGCAGAGATGGTGACGGCGCCGGCATAAGCTCATTACCCATCGTCATCACCGATCCGGGACAATCCGCACATGGCGATCGCCAAATACATCAAGGAGATCGGGCGCGGCAAGGACGGCGCCCGGGCACTCACGCGCGCGCAGGCGGCCGACCTGTTCGGCCAGGTGCTGGACGGTTCGGTGACCGATCTGGAGATCGGCGCGTTTTGTCTGGCCATGCGCATCAAGGGTGAGACCCCACAGGAGATGGCCGGCTTTCTGGATGCCACCTATGAACGACTGCAACCGATTCCGGTCGACGACCGGCCCTTGGTCGTGATACCGAGCTACAACGGCGCGCGCAAGCTACCGCTGCTGACTCCGTTGCTCGCATTGCTGCTGGCGCGCCAAGGCCTCAGGGTGCTGATCCATGGCGCTGCCAGCGAATCGACGCGGGTTTTCACCGCCGATGTGCTTGCGGCTTTGGAGATTCCCGCGGCCCGAGTCATCGGTCCGGTCGCCGCGGGCTCCGTAGTATTCATGCCGACCGGCCTGCTGTGTCCGGGCCTGCAGCGCCTGCTGGAAGTGCGCCGGATCGTCGGTTTGCGCAATCCAGCGCACAGCGTGGTCAAGCTGATGAACCCGGGTCAGGGCACCAACCTGGTCGTGAGCAGCTACACCCACCCGGAGTACGCGCTGTCGATGGCCGCAACCTTCGAGCTGATGCAGTCCAATGCCATGCTGCTGCGTGGCACCGAAGGAGAAGCTGTAGCGGACCCCCGCCGCCACCCCAGGATCGAGTTGTTCCTGGGCGGCCACCGGCAATTGCTGCAGGAAGCGCAATCGGGCACGCTGGCGTCCGTGCCTGACCTGCCGCGTGCGCTCGACCCGACCGCGACGAGGGCCTACATCCACGCCGTGCTGGACGGAAGCAGTCCCGTCCCCGAGCCCCTGGCGGCGCAGGTCGAGCACATCGTGCACGCCGAACTGCAACTGCAGAGGATTCCAGCATGAACAAGGCAAGCGTGACACTGGTAGGAGCCGGCCCGGGTGACCCGGAACTGCTTACCGTCAAGGCAGTGCGTGCCATCGGCAGCGCGACGCTATTGCTGGTCGACGACCTGGTCAGCGACGCGATCATCGCGCTGGCCAGCCCCACGGCGCGCATCGTGCATGTCGGCAAGCGCGGCGGCTGCCGATCCACACCCCAGGCCTTCATCGAGAAACTGATGGTCTCGGCTGCCCGTGACGGCGAGATCGTGGTGCGTCTGAAGGGCGGGGATCCGTTCATGTTCGGACGCGGCGGCGAGGAAATGGAGCATCTGCGTGCGGCCGGCGTCCCGGTCAGCGTGCTGGGCGGCATCACCGCCGGAATTGCCGCGGCGACAGCCATAGGGGTGCCACTGACCCATCGCGACCATGCCCAGGGTGTGATCTTCGTCACCGGGCATGCCAGGCGCGGCGGCGCCGCGACCAACTGGCGGGTACTCGCTGGCACGGCCCGTGACGCGCATCTGACGCTGGTGATCTACATGGGCGTTTCAGGAGTTCGCAGATTGCAGGACGAACTGCTGACCGGCCTGGCGCGCAACACGGCGGTGGCCGTGGTGCAAAACGCGACGCTGCCGCAGCAGCGTGCGTGCCTGACCGAACTAGGCCAACTGGCCCGCATGGTCGAGGCCGAAAAAATATCCAGCCCGGCCATCATCGTCGTGGGAGAAGTGGCACGCGCCGCGGTGCTGGCGCGGCAGATCACCGACGCGGCCGCCACCGCGGCCATCGCCTCCATCAACGTGCGGGCCTGACGGTCGCGGCTGCCGGCAGCGCCGGATCGCACCGCGCCGCACCGGGGTCTGCGCCTGTCGCGCACCCTACACTCATGGGCATGCACAGTTTCGATGTCGTCATCATCGGTGCTGGCGCCGCAGGCCTGTTTTGCGCCGGCGTGGCGGGCCAGGCCGGTCTCAAGGTCTTGCTGGTCGATCACACCGACAGGATCGCCGAAAAAATCCGCATCTCCGGCGGCGGGCGCTGCAATTTCACCAACCGGAGCACCGGCCCGGACAACTTCCTGGGCCAGAACCCCAAGTTCTGCCGCTCGGCGCTGGCCGGCTACACGCCCGTCGATTTCATCGACCTGATGCGCCGCCACGGGATCGGCTACCACGAGAAGCACAAAGGCCAGTTGTTCTGTGACCGTTCGGCGCAGGACCTGATCACCATGCTGCTGACCGAATGCGGAGTCGGCGGCGTCGTGCACTGGCAGAACTGCCCGATCCACACCATGGCGACCGAGAGCGACGCTTACCTGCTGGGCAGCGCGCAAGGCGCAATCCGCTGTCGGGTCGTGGTGGTGGCGACCGGCGGCCTGTCGATCCCCAAGATTGGTGCGAGCGACTTCGGCTACCGCATTGCGCGCCAGTTCGGCCTGGCGGTGGTGGACACCCGACCTGCTCTGGTGCCACTGGTCTTCGATCCCGGGCAATGGGCGCCATTCTCGGAGTTGTCGGGCCTGTCGCTGCCGGTGGCCATCGAAACCGGAAACAAGCGCCAACGGACCCGCTTTCGCGAGGATCTATTGCTCACCCATCGCGGCCTGAGCGGCCCCGCCGTGCTGCAGATCTCGAGCTATTGGCAGCCGGGCACGCCCATTCGGATCGACCTGTCTCCGGACACCGACATGCTGCAGACTCTTTTGCGGGCCAAGGGCCTGTCGCGCAAGCTGCTGGGCAACGAACTGGCGGCCCTGGTGCCCAGCCGCCTTGCCGAAACCTGGATCGCGCAGGACGCCCGCAGGGGGCAGGACTGGCACCGGCCGATCGACCAGACATCCGACAAGGCACTGGCAGCGCTGGCCGAACAGGTGTCACGCTGGGAACTCACGCCAACCGGCACCGAGGGTTATGCCAAGGCCGAGGTGACCGCCGGTGGCGTCGACACCCGGGCGCTGTCGAGCCAGACCCTCGAGTCGAGCCAGCCGGGTTTGTATTTCATCGGCGAAGTCGTGGACGTGACCGGATGGCTCGGCGGCTACAACTTCCAGTGGGCCTGGGCCAGCGCCTTTGCCTGTGCGCAAGGCCTCGCTGCCCGTTTGACGAGAGCTACATCAATAGCACTATAATTTGCGGCTTTGCTGGCGATTGCCGGCCCTGCGTACGGAGCTACGCGGGCCCCCTAGTGATGCAGTTGCCAACAGATTTCAGCCCGGGTGCACGATCTTGCCCAGGCACATTTTGGAACCCGATTACCAATGACCACTGTCCGTGTAAAAGAAAACGAGCCGTTTGATGTCGCACTGCGCCGTTTCAAGCGCACCATCGAGAAACTGGGCCTGCTGACCGATCTGCGCGCCCGAGAGTTCTACGAAAAACCGACCGCCGAGCGCAAGCGCAAGAAGGCTGCAGCGGTCAAGCGCAACTACAAACGCATCCGCTCGATGCAGTTGCCCAAGAAGATGTTCTGATCGATGCCGGCCTGCGGGCCTGCGCGATTGGCCTAACCCGCGCCGGGTCACCCGGGCGCGGGTTTTTGCGTTATGGAAACGAGGCAAGCACCATGGGACTCAAGGAACAGATAACCGACGACATGAAAACGGCCATGCGTGCCAGGGAAAGCGAGCGCCTGGGCACGATCCGGCTGCTGCTGGCAGCCTGCAAGCAAAAGGAAGTCGACGAGCGCATCACACTGGACGACGCCGCAGTCGTTGGCATCATCGACAAGATGATCAAGCAGCGCAAGGACTCCATCGAGGCGTTCACCTCGGCACAGCGCCGAGGCGTTCACCTCGGCACAGCGCCAGGATCTGGCCGACAAGGAGAGCGCCGAACTGGCGGTGCTGGTGGCCTACCTGCCCCAGCGCATGGACGCGGCGCAGGTGCGCAGCGCCATTGACGCAATGGTCACCGAACTGGCCACGGAACTGGGCCGCAGACCGGGCGGGGGCGACATGGGCCGCGTCATGGGCCTGGCCAAGACGCGTCTTGCGGGCAAGGCCGAGATGGCCCAGGTGTCGGCTGCGGTCAAGGCGGCGCTGGCCGGTTGAGTCGTCAATTGCCGGCCACCTTCATCTTGCCGATCAGGATGGATCCCACCGTCTTGGCGCCGAAGTTGTAGGAATCGGCGCCCACGGCCTCGATGCCCTTGAGCATGCTCTTCATGTTGCCGGCGATCGTGATCTCGTGCACCGGGTAGGCGATGCAGCCGTTCTCGACCCAAAAGCCGCTGGCGCCACGCGAATAGTCTCCGGTCACGTAGTTCACGCCCTGACCCATCAATTCGGTCACGAACAAGCCGCGGCCGAGCTTGCGCAGCATCGCGTCCAGGTCGTCGCCACTGTGCGTCAGGCGCGAACGCAGAACCAGGTTATGCGAACCGCCGGCATTGCCGGTTGTCTGCATGCCCAGCTTGCGCGCGGTGTAGCTGCTCAGGAAATAGCCCAGCACCCGACCGGCATCGACGACGGTACGCGGCGCGACCCGCACGCCTTCTTCGTCGAAAGGGGAACTGCCCTTGCCGCGCTTGATGAACGGATCTTCCTCGATGTCGATGTGCTTGGGCAAGACCTGCTTGCCCAGCGAGCCCAGCAAGAAGGAGCTCTTGCGATACAGGGCCCCGCCGCTGATGGCCTGCACCAGGGCGCCCAACAAGCCTGCTGCCAGTGGCGATTCGAACAGCACCGGGCATTGGCGCGTCGATATCTTGCGCGCACCGAGCCGGCTCAGCGCCCGCTCGGCGGCATAGCGGCCGATCCGCGGTCCACTGGCCAGTTCGGACGCGTCCCGCATCGAGCTGTACCACGCATCGCGCTGCATGTCCTCACCCTTGGACACGATCGGCGAAACCGAAATCGAATGGCGCGAGCTCGCATAACCGCCGCGAAAGCCATGGGTGTGGGCGCTGAAAAAATGGGACTGCTGTGCCGACACTGCGGCGCCTTCGCTGTTGGTGACGCGCGCATCGGTATCGAGCGCCGCCGCTTCGCATTCCTTGGCCCGTTGCGCCGCCTGTTCGCTGGTCACCGACCAGGGGAAGAACAACTCCAGTTCAGCGGCCCGATTCGATGCCGGCGCGATATCCGCCGCATCGGGCAGGCCAGCCATCGGGTCCTCGGCCGTGAAACGCGCAATGTCGTAGGCGGCCTGCACGGTCTGCTCGATCGCGGCGGTGGAGAAATCAGAGGTATTGGCATTGCCGCGTCGCTGCCCCAGGTACACCGATATCGACAAGGACTTGTCCCGGTTGCGCTCGACGTTCTCCAACTCACCCTTGCGCACCGAAACGCTCAAGCCACAGGCCTCTGACGCTTCGGCGGCCGCATCACTGGCGCCCAGTTTTTTTGCATGGTGCAAGGCCGTATCGACCAGTTCCTCGAAAAAGGGTCGGCTGTAACTAAAGCCGCTGTCGGCCCGGGTCGTCGTTTGTTGTTTCATTGTGGATCGCTTACGTGGGCGACTATGATACTTGGCTGTCACATTCTCCAGGCCGACACCGGCCATCAAGCCCGTCCAAGCCCATGCCCCGCAAACCCAAAAAAGGCTATTTCGTCTCCGGCCAGTTCGTCGCCGAGGGCAGCGAACTGGACCTCGAACTCAAGCGCGAGCTTAAGGGCAGCGACGAACCCAGCCGAACCGATCGCAAACGCGAAAGCACCGAACTGCAGAAACTCGGCGAGGAACTGCTGACGTTGCGCGGCGACCTGACGGGTCGCCTCGCGTTGCCCGACAAACTCGTCGACGCGATCGACGCGGCCAAACGGATCACCAACTTCGAGGGCAAGCGGCGCCAGATGCAATTCATCGGCAAACTGATGCGCCATCTCGACAGCGCCACGCTCGAGAACGTGCGCACCGTGCTGGCGCAGCAGCATGGCGGGTCGGCCAGCGAAACGCTGGCACTGCACCAGGTCGAGCAATGGCGGGACAAACTGATCGAAGACGTCACGACGCTGCAGGACTGGGTCAACCAGTTTCCGCAGTCCGACAGCCAGCAGATGCGCGCATTGGTCCGCCAGGCGCGGCAGGATGCGCAGCCCGGCAAGGCTGGCGAGTCGCCACGCCACGGCAAGGCCTACCGCGAGCTGTTCCAGCTTGTGCGCGCGCAACTGCATGACCCCAAGGACAACGATGAGCCCCCTTCCCATGCGAGCAGCAGACCCGACATTTGAGCCGGTACGCATCGGCATCGTGTCCGTCAGCGACCGGGCGTCCAGCGGCGTCTACGAAGACAAGGGCCTGCCGGCACTCAAGGAATGGCTGACGCGCGCACTGCACAACCCGCTGCAATTTGAGGCGCGGCTGATTGCGGACGAACAAGCACAGATCAGCTCCACGCTGATTGAACTGGTTGACGCGGGCTGCTCCCTGGTACTGACCACCGGCGGCACCGGGCCAGCGCTGCGCGACGTGACACCGGAGGCGACGCTGGCGGTGGCCGAAAAGGACATGCCCGGTTTCGGCGAGCAGATGCGCCAGATCAGCCTGCGTTTCGTGCCCACGGCGATCCTGTCGCGGCAGGTGGCGGTGATTCGCGGCAACAGCCTGATCATCAACCTGCCGGGCCAGCCCAAGGCGATTGCAGAAACGCTGGAGGGTCTGCGCGACGCCCAGGGAGCCGCGGTTGTCGCAGGCATCTTTGCCGCGGTGCCGTATTGCATCGACCTGATCGGCGGCCCCTACCTGGAGACGGTCGACAGCGTGTGCAAGGCGTTCCGGCCCAAGTCGGCCCAGCGACCCGCCAGGGCCTGAACCGCCCGGCGTAGGCTACTTGCCCACCAGTTGGGAGAGCTTCTCGCCCTCGAAGTTGCCGTCACGGGTCGCGTCGTCCGGCACGCAGCCACCGGCCGGGCGGCCTTCAGACAGGGTTCCGATGGCCTGCCACAACATCGCGATCTGGTGTTCCTGAGATGTCGCGTTGTCGATCAGCCCGCGCATCGCCAGGCTTAATGGGTCGTCGTTCTGCGTCACGCCATAAGCCGAAAAACCCATCTTGGACGCCGCCGCTTCGCGCTCGGCATCCGCACTGGCCTGGATGATGCGCGCCGGGTTACCGACCGCCGTCGCACCAGCGGGCACCGGCTTGGTCACGACCGCGTTGGAGCCGATCTTGGCGCCGTCGCCGACGGAAAAGCCGCCCAGCACCTGCGCGCCGGCACCGATGATCACGTCGCGCCCTATCGTCGGATGGCGCTTGGCGCCCTTGTACAGCGACGTGCCACCCAGCGTGACGCCGTGGTAGATGGTGCAGCCGTCGCCAATTTCGGCTGTTTCGCCGACCACCACACCCATGGCATGGTCAAAAAACACGCGCTGACCGATCTTCGCGCCCGGATGGATCTCGACGCCGGTCAACCAGCGCGCCATATGCGAGGTGAACCGACCCAGCCATTTGAAGCCGTGGTTCCAGAACCAGTGCGCGGGACGGTGCAGGACCAGTGCATGCAGACCCGGATAACAGGTGAGCACCTCCCAGGCGCTGCGCGCGGCAGGGTCGCGGTCAAGAATGCACTGGATGTCGGAGCGGAGTCGGGTAAACATGATTTGGAGTCTAGCTTTTTGCGCGCGCGCCTGCCAACAACATGGCCTTGGCGACTCCGCGCAGGATATGGACCTCGTCTTGCGTCACATGGGCCCGGTTGAAAAGCTGGTTCAGGCGCGGCATCAATTTCTTCGGCGCGGCGGGGTCCAGGTAGCCGATGGCGGTCAGCGCCTGTTCCCAATGGGTCAACAGGCCTGCCAGTTCCTGCGCGTCGGCCGAGCGCGGCGCTACCGCGGTCGACTGCACGGCGTATCCGTCCAGCGCCTGGCGCCATTCATAGGCGATGACCTGCACCGCAGCGCCCAGGTTGAGCGAGCCGAAATCGGGATTGGTCGGGATACACAGCGCGGCGTGGCAGCGGTAGACATCCTCGTTGCGCATGCCAAAACGCTCCGAGCCGAACAAAAAGGCAACGCCCAGCGGGATGGCGGCGACATCGTCCGGCGCGGCGGCATCGGACGCCCGTAGCAAGGGGCTGCCACGGGTCAGGCGCGCAAAGCAGTCGCGCGGACTCATCGTCGGCGGGCCGAAGTCGCGCGGCGTCATGGCAGTGGCCAGCACATGCGTGATGCCCCCCAGCGCCTCGTCCAGCGTGTCCACGATACGCGCCCCGGTCAACACGTCCAGCGCCCCGCTGGCGCGTTGAATGGTCTCCTCGCGCCGCAGCACATTGGCCCAGCGCGGCGCCACCAGCACCAGATCGTCAAAGCCCATCACCTTCATGGCGCGTGCGGTCGCGCCCACATTGCCGGCATGGCTGGTGTTGATCAGAATGAATCGTGTCTGCATGGCGCCGATTGTCTCAGCGCTGCGCCCGGCCGCTGGCACGCGAGGAACAGGCGCGGATTCATGGGAAAATGCACGCTTGCCCGCGGCCATCGCGCCGCGGATCGATGCTCCTGCTTCCTGTGCGGCCCGCGCCCCGTGCTGCGACCGAACCCGAAACCCACACAATATGCCGTCCCCCAACTTCCACCCGATGGTCAATGTGGCCATCAAGGCCGCCCGCGCTGCCGGCGCGATCATCAACCGTGCCGCGCTCGATGTCGAGTCCGTGCGCATTTCCCAGAAGCAGGTCAATGACTTCGTCACCGAGGTCGACCACGCCAGCGAGCAGGTCATCATCGAGACCCTGCTGGGCGCCTATCCCGGTCATGGCATCCTGGCCGAGGAATCGGGCCAGGAGCACGGCGCGAAAGACTCCGAGTTCGTCTGGATCATCGACCCCCTGGACGGCACCACCAACTTCATCCATGGCTTTCCGATCTATTGCGTGAGCATCGCGCTGGCCGTGCGGGGCAAGGTCGAGCAGGCGGTCATCTATGACCCGTCGCGCAACGACCTGTTCACCGCCACCAAGGGGCGCGGTGCCTACATGAACGACCGGCGGCTGCGGGTTTCCAAACGCATCCGGCTCAACGAGAGCCTGATCTCCACCGGTTTTCCGTTCCGCGCGGGCGACGATTTCCCCACCTACCTGTCGATGATGGGCGACGTGATGCAACGCACCGCCGGATTGCGCCGCCCGGGCGCTGCGGCACTCGACCTGGCCTATGTTGCGGCCGGCTTCACCGAAGGTTTCTTCGAGACCGGCCTGCAGCCATGGGACGTGGCGGCCGGCTCCCTGCTCGTCACCGAAGCCGGCGGACTGATTGGCAATTTCAGCGGCGACGCCAACTTCATGGATCAAAAAGAATGCCTGGCCGGCAGTCCCAAGATCTACGCCCAGTTGGTGACTATCCTGGGCAAGTACAGCAAGTTCGCCACGGCGGGCCAAAAGGCCGAGGTGCGCAGCACCTTACAGATGACGCACAAGTTGTCCAAGGAAGGCAAACCTGCTGCGGTTGCGCCAGTGGCCGACAGCGCTGTGGATCAGCCGGCCGATCGTCCCGGCAACGCGGACGCGCCTTTCTGACGGACTGGGACCCCCGGGATCGTCGGCACCTTGCAGCCATGACGTCGATGCCCCCGCAGATCACCGAACCCGGCCGCGAAACTCCGGTTATCGGCAGCTTTGACGTCGTGGTGCTCGGCGGCGGCCCGGCCGGCATCGCAGCGGCCACTGCAGCGGCGCGCGGCGCAAGCAGAACCCTGCTGATCGAGTCCTATGGATTCCTGGGCGGCATGGGCACCGCGGCGGGCGTCACCAATTTCTGCGGGCTGCACGCCAATGTCTTTGGCACGATCGAACAGGTCGTCCATGGCATCGCCGACGATGTGCTTGCGCGCATGCGCGCGCTCGGCGGCCTGAACGAACCACACCGTGTATTTGGCGACCGCATCGCGGCGCAGGCCTACGACAACGCGGCGTTCAAGGTGGCGGCCGACGAACTGGTACTGGAGAGCGGCGCGCAGATCATGTTCCACGCGCTGGCGGTCGGTGTCGTGATGGACAACGCGCGCCAGATCAAGGCTGTACTGATCGAAACCAAGTCCGGCCGCCAGGCGGTGCTGGGCCGCATCTACATCGACTGCTCCGGCGACGGTGACCTGGCATTTCACGCGGGGGCGGCGTTCGAAAAAGGCGCCGACGGACTGGGCATGATGTACCCGTCCACGATGTTCCGGGTGGGCGGCGTGGACCCGGTGCGCGCGGCCGGCACACCGCAACGCATCGGCGCACTGATGGAACTGGCGCAGGCCAAGGGCCGGCGCTTCGCGCGCAAGGGCCCCATCGTACGGCCGCAGAAAAATCCAAGCGAGTGGCGGGTCAACGTCACCCAGCTGTCCAACGACGATGGCAGCCCCGTCGATGGCACCAACGCACGACAGCTGAGCGCGGCCGAGATTCAGGGCCGGCGACAGATCGTCGACTTCTTTGGTTTTCTGCGCAGCGACGTATCGGGGTTCGAGCAGGCCTACCTGCTGGAGATCGCGCCCCAGGTCGGCGTGCGCGAAACCCGCCGCGTGCTGGGCGACTACCAGCTGACCGAAGACGATGTGCTGCAATGTGCCAGCTTTGACGACAGCATCGGCGTCAACGGCTGGATGGTCGAGGAACATGTTGCGGGCAACGTATTGCTGAAGTGGCAGGACATACCGAATTGCCGCGGCTACAACCAGTTGCCCTGGCGCATGCTGCTGACCCGGGATATGGACAATCTGATGGTGGCCGGACGTTGCGCCTCGATGACGCATGGGGGGCAGTCCGCAGCGCGGGTGTCGGGCGGGTGTTTTGTGATGGGGCAGGCGGCCGGGACGGCGGCGGCCATGGCCGTCGATGCGGACCTGGCGCCGCGCGCACTGGATGTTGCGGCATTGCAGGCCCGGTTAAGAGCCGATGGAGCCTGGCTGGGCGGCGGCAGGGATTGAGCCACTGGCTGATGCCTGAGTCAGGTCGCGACCGAGCGCGGCCAGTCAGTTCCAATATGGCGGACTTCTGGATGTCATTGAAAAACAAAATTGTCCGGCCCACCGCACCAACACCCTGGCCTTCAACCGCCGGCACAACAAGGTGGGGCACCTGTTCCAGGGACGTTTCAAGGCGGTCCTGGTGGACCGCGATTCCTACCTGTTGGAAGTTGTCCGGTATGGCGAACTGAACCCGGTCAGAGCCGGTATGGTGCGAGACCCGGCGTCCTGGGCCTGGTCGAGTTACCAGGCGCATGCAGGACGGGCCCCGGCACCCGAATGGCTGGACACGGCGGGCTTGCACGGCTACCCGCTGGGCCGGTCGGCGAAAACGGCAGCCGATCAGCGCCGAGCGGCCGATCGCTATGCGCTGCTGGTGGCCGCCGTGCCCGATGCAAGTCTATGAAACAGTGCGCTGCGCCAGCAAATCTATCTGGGTGACCAGGGGTTCGTCGAGCGCATGCAGGCGCTGGCCGAACCCAGGAACAGCACCGACCCTGACATCCCGAAGGTCCAGCGCCAACAGGTGCGCACGCTCGCCCAGTGGATGGCAAGCTGTAAGAGTCGGGAAAAGGCGCTCTACCAGGCCGGCACGCCAGAGGCGATCAGCATGACGGCAATCGCGAAGGAACCGGGTTTGTCGGTGTCGCGGGTGAGCCGGTTGATTGCCCGGGCGGAGGGGGCAAAAGGCAAGACCTTACCCCGTGACCCCCATGACCCGCCCAAAATGCGCCAACACCCCCGTTCAAGCTTTCGCCCATACCAGCGTTTCACTTGAGCTTGATTTCAGACGCAACGATCTCGCGGACATTTTGGTCCGTCAACTCGTCGGCTGTCGCCGGGGCGCCGCGCAAAGCTTCTGGTGGCGCAGAGCCACCAGGCCCGTCTGCTAAGACCTACTTGCCATCACGGTCGGAGTCGCCGGGAGTCGCCCGTTCGACGGTATCGCTCAGGCGGTCCCATGCGTCACGCGTGGCGGATTTGGCATGTTTCCATTCCAATTTTGAGTTGCCACGTGCCGTTCCCCAGTCGCGCTCGAGATTGGATTCGACGTCTTCAAAATCACGTCCCTCGTATTTCCGGTACGCATCAACGCCATAACCATAGGCTGGGCGATAGTCGTCGTAAGCAAAAGCACGGTCCACGTACGGACGGTCCTTGTAGTTGTCGCGCCAGTAGGCTTCCTCACGTGTCGGATCAATCGTCTCGGCAACGCCCTTGCCGGCCAAGCCGCCGACAATCGCGCCGGCCGCCGCGCCGATAACTGTGCCGACGGGTCCGGCCACGGTGCCGGTCGCCGCCCCCGCCGCCGCGCCGCCCAATACAGCCCCTATGCCTGTACCTACCGGGTGCGAGCCCGGAGTACCGGACAGTGGATCGCGGTTGGCGTCGCGGCCGGCGTTTTTGTCGCGTGTGCGTGTTGTGTCGCTCGTATTCATTACATGGCTCCTTCAGTGTGACATGCCTGTCTGGCATCGCATTGCCGAATGCGGCAATGTGAGAACGAGCTTACGAGAGGGCGTTGCGATGCGCCATTCGTCAAGGTCGCGTGCGGTCCCGCAAAGCGTCCTAAACCGTTGTCGGACAACGACTACATCAACCCGCGCCAGAATCGGATGCGTGCGGGCGAGTGAGGCGGTGACAATCATGAAATGGCAAGAATCAGATTTACAGGCAAGACCATGCTTCTGGCAACGTCCCTAGTCGTGGCAACGGTATTGGGTGTATTGCTGGCCGTCAACATCATGGGCGGCGAGAAGAAAATTCAAACCCGCATCGAGCGCCTGTATTCGCTGGACGACCCGCGCTTCCAGCAGGAACTGGGGTTTTTGCTGGGCCCGCCCTTCATCGACGGCAACCGGCACCGGGTTTTACGCAACGGCGACGAAATATTTCCCGCCATGCTGTCCGCAATTCGTAACGCGCGCACCTCCATCACCTTCGAAACCTATATCTATTGGTCCGGCGACATCGGGCGTGAGTTTGCATCGGCGCTGATGGAGCGTTCGCGCCAGGGGGTGAAGACCCATGTGTTGCTCGATTGGGTGGGTAGCGCCAAAATGGATGAGAGCCTGATCTCCGAAATGGAGTCGGCAGGCATTCAGATTCGCAAATTCCACCCACCGCATTGGTCGCATTTGGGGCGACTGAACAACCGCACGCATCGAAAGCTGCTGGTCGTGGATGGGCGCATAGCCTTTACCGGCGGCGTTGGCATTGCCCCGCTTTGGACCGGCAACGCGCAGGATCCGGAACATTGGCGTGACACCCATTTTCAGGCAGAAGGGCCGGTTGTGGCACAGATGCAGGCCGTATTTATCGACAACTGGATCAAGGTGACCGGCACGGTGTTGCACGGACCAGCTTACTTTCCCCAATTGGCGCCGGTTGGCAGCTCGATGGCACAAATGTTCAGCAGCTCTCCCAGCGGCGGTAGCGAAAGCATGCAGCTGATGTATCTATTCGCGATTTCCGCCGCCGCGCGATCCATCGACCTGTCGGCGTCCTATTTTGTTCCCGACGGGCTGATGTTGAATGCGCTGGTGGACGCCATTCGCCGGGGAGTGCGGGTACGTATCGTCGTACCTGGCGAACATATTGACAGCGAGACCGTACGCAGTGCCTCACGTGCCCAGTGGGGCCCGCTCCTTTCCGCCGGCGCCGTGATCGCCGAGTACCAGCCGACCATGTTCCACGTCAAGGTGATGGTGTTGGACGGTTTGCTGGTGTCGGTCGGGTCGACAAATTTCGACAACCGGTCGTTCCGGCTCAACGACGAAGCCACGCTCAATATCATCGATGCCGGCTTCGCCACGGAACAAACCGCGATCTTCGAGCAGGACCTCGCGAAGTCACGCCCCATCAGTTACGCCCAATGGCGCGAGCGCCCGCTGCGCGAGAGGATCGGGGAATGGCTTGCGTCGCTGCTCGGTTCTCAACTGTGAGATGAACGACGCGACGATGGCCTCGCAACCGCCCGCACCGATTCGCCGTCGGTCACGAATTGCCGGCTATCCGGCCCGGCATTGATCGCATCGCCTGCGGTACATGATCCGAAAAAGGGCAACAGCGGATAGGACATTGCAAGGGCATCGGGGGGAGCAGCATGGCGCTGCAATGACCGGTCACGCACCACCCAATTGCAGACTCAGCGCTGGAGGCGATCGGCCAGCACCACACGCGATAACCATTGCCCGCGCTGTTCACCACGGCCCGGCCGGGGATCGAGTTACCGCCCATGACCAGGGATACACCGAGGGTAAGGGTGCCATCAATGCCCACGGCCACCATCTCGGCAGGGTTGCCGTTCTCCAACGGCCGAATGCGTTTGACTGCATCGGCCAGTGGCGCGGTAACAGCGGCCAGTTGACGGCATGTTGTCTGACGACAATCTGCGCCACTTTCGGACTGAACTGGTGCGGCGGTGGCCCTAGGCTTGGCACAGCCTTGGCAACTTGGCTGATCCCCCGTGAAAGCAGTCCACCTCAACAGCCAACCATCCATCAGGAGTGCCGATGAAAAATTCCCCCAAACCATCGGGCCACCAGCCCGAAAAAGTCAACCAGGACGCAGTACAGGGCGAAGGCGACTACAAGTCGGCCAAGACCTACGGCCAGGCGGTTCGATCCTTCACGCAGTCCGGACGGGTTGCAGACGCAGCCGCGAGCGCCGCAGCGGCTAACCCGCAGGAGCAGGAAGAACTGTTGAAGGCAGAGTACATCGGCCTGTCGCACTCGAAAGGCGAAGACCCGGCGTCCCCACTTTCGCCTGCGCGCAAGCCGGGCGGCGGCGAGAACGGCACGCTGAAGTTGCGTGGCAAGGAGACGAGATGACCCATCCCACACTGCCAATACAGCACGCGCCTGAGCCCGCGCCCGATGTACTGCCGCTGCCGGTTGACCCCGACAAAGGTCCTACACCAGACCTGCTACCCGACGACCCAGGCAAGGACGGCGTAACCCACCCGGTGGCGTCGGGCAATCCGACCACCTGACCACAAACCATCCAACGGAGAATGACCATGCACCTGCTCAAAGACCTGATGAGCTCCGACGTCCAGTTCGTCAGTCCCGACATGCGCATCGAGGAGGCCGCCAAAAAAATGCGCGACGGCAATTTCGGCATGTTGCCGGTGGCTGAGAACGACCACATGATCGGTGCCATTTCAGACCGCGACATCGTCGTGCGCGCCATTGCAAAAGGACTGGGCGCAGACACCAAAGTGCGTGATGTGATGTCCGAAGGCATTGCCTGGGCCTATGAAGATGATTCGGTTGAACAGGCAGCCAAAATCATGAGCGAGCGCCAGGTGCGCCGCCTGCCCGTGGTGAACCGCGCCAAACGTCTGGTGGGGATCGTTGCGCTGGGAGATTTTGCGGTGCAGAGCACGGAGATCCGCCCAGCGGCGCAGGCCTTGACGGAGATTTCAAAGCCATAACGAGCGTTCGCTAGCGCCCAGTGGGTCACTGACTGGCGAAGGGATTCTTCGCCAGCCCGCTACGCGCGCCATTGCGTACACCAACCCATTCGCACCATGTCCGAGCCTGCCATTGCGCGCCTCGGGTGATTCAATCCGCCGCGATCTTCAATTGAGACGGATCGAGCAGCAGAAAATGGGCCGAGCGCCTTTTCTCCCTGTCACCATCGTCACTGACGATCATGATGCGCTCTGCACCGCCGATGGTTGCCGGGCTCACCCCTTCAGCGCGCCGGAATCCGGCTAGGCCAGGCACTGTCGTGCGGGCCGCTTTGGCCCCTGCTTGACCGCTCCAGAACCATAGTCCGAACTGTTCTTGCCCGCGCGCAACCGCTCCGCCAATGACCAGGAATCCGCGCAGCGACGGAATGTAGGACAGGCCACGAATTCCATGGCCATCCAGATCGAGCATGTCCAGATGCGGTGACAGCTGCGGCGCCTCGCCTGCTTCAAAGACCGCGGCCAGATTGTCGACGCTGGCGACGATGGCGCAGGCGTCCTGTAGCGGACTTCGAAAACCGACCAGCAACCGGCGCTGATCAGCGCTGATCGCCAGGCCCTCGATATTGAACCCGCCGCTGGACTTGGCATCGCGTAGCTTCGCTGCCGCAGCCAGAACGGGAAATTTCGTGGTCATCGAGCGCTTCAGCCCGTTGACGACCTGGCGCTCGACCAAGTTGTTGCCCTCAATGCGGAAGCGAACCAACTTCTCACGCGCGTCCTGCTGTTTTCCCTTGTCGTCGCGCGAATGCGAGGTAATGCCGTATACCCATCCCGACCGATCCACGGCCAGTCCTTCAAGATCGTCCAGCTGCCAGAAGTTGCTGAAAATTTGCAGCAGTCCCGGCCGCAGGCCGGCGGAACTGACCCTGCCGCTGGCCCCCATGCTGACCACACTCAATGGATGGTCCGGTTCGTCCTCGGCAACGAGGAAACGCCCGTCGGGCAGTTGCAGGACCGCAGAGGGCTCGTAGATGCCGGTCAGCGGCTTGAAGGTGGCCGGGTTCGATCTGGTCATGGCATCGGGCTTTCGCATGCGTGGGTGGTGTTTCGCGGCCGGGGTTGGCTGCGCAGCTTGACGTCATTCTGATCGCGATCCTGCAGCCGGTCTGTGCAACGGCACTCATTCTCCGCACCCTGTTGACCATCGCTACGCCGATGACCCGCGCGCCGTGGCGAACACCAGCTAAGGCGAACGCCCCCGAGTCCTGGCGCGCCCTGGAATGGGCAAACAATTTGGTTTGCCCCATCGTCGCCTGGCCGCTGGCAAAGGTGTCTACCGTGACCGGCGCTTCGGTATGGGTCGCGGACTGGGCCACGACGGCGTTGGGCAGCGCGGTCTGCTGGGCGTTGCAGATAAAGCGGCCCGGTTGAAAGAAAAGACTGTCGCCGACGGCGGTCGCTTCGCCGATGCCGCCGCAGGTAGAGATCATGGCGCCGGGGGCCGCAATGTCCAGCCGACCGAGCTGGGCTGCCGACACAGCGGCGGGTACGACCGCCAGGGCTTGCGACGGATGCAGTGAGTCGAGTCAACATGTCGGCTACTCCTTCGACCTGAATCTACGAATAGCTGATACCTCACTTAACCACGCTTAACCATGCTTAACCACGCGCGCGACCGAATGTCGCATCGTGCATCAGCCCTCGATTAGCGGAAAAATTTCCGCTTTGCCCACATCCATGCTCCGATGAAGCCGTATCTCGACAAGCGCGAATTGCAGGAACTGCGCGATCCCGCTTATTTCAATGGCGTCGG
>JANNKH010000088.1:0-15829 GCA_031396205.1 Rhodoferax sp. | reverse complement strand
ACCCAGGTGCTTTACTGGCTCTGCCCGTTTTTTGGGCAGGAGCAAACAAGGTGATCACCATGGAAATGTTGGGCAAAGTCAAGCGGCTCTATTCACGCGACAAGAAGTCGCTGCACGAGATAGCCAAGACCACAGGGCTGTCTCGCAACACGATTCGCAAGTGGGTGCGAGACACGGGGGATGTGGACAAGCCGACATACCGGCGAAACGAAATGCCGAGCAAGCTCACGGCGTTTGCCCAGGCGCTGGAGCTGGCCCTCAAAGCCGACTCCCACCGCACCAAGCAGAACCGGCGCACGGCCAAGGCGCTGTTTGTGCAGATCAAGGCGGCCGGCTACACCGGCGGCTACAGCCGTGTCACCGATTTCATCCGGGCCTGGCGCGACCATGAGGGCAAAGCGCCCAAGGCATTCGTGCCATTGGCATTCGAGTTGGGTGAGGCGTTTCAGTTCGACTGGAGCGATGAGGGCATGGTGGTGGGCGGCATCTTCTACAAGCTGCAGGTTGCCCACCTGAAGCTGTGTGCCAGCCGCGCCTTCTGGCTGGTGGCCTACCCCAGCCAGGGCCACGAAATGCTCTTTGACGCCCATACGCGGGCCTTCACGGCGCTGGGCGGGATACCGAGGCGCGGCATCTACGACAACATGAAGACGGCGGTGGACAAGGTCAAGAAGGGCAAGGGCCGCGTGGTCAATGCGCGCTTCACGGCGATGTGCGCGCACTACCTGTTCGATACCGACTTCTGCAACGTGGAATCGGGTTGGGAGAAGGGGGTGGTGGAGAAGAATGTGCAGGACAGCCGCCGGCGCATCTGGCTCGATGCACAGAAGATCCAGTGGGGATCGTTTGCCCATCTCAACGCCTGGCTCGGTGAGCGCTGTCGCTCGTTGTGGGGCGAGTTGCGCCACCCAGAATTCAAGGGGTTCAGCGTACTGGAGATGCTGGAGCAAGAACGCCTGGAGATGATGCCCATGCCCAGCGCGTTTGATGGCTACGTCGAGAAGCCTGCACGGGTTAGCAGCACCTGCCTGGTCTCGGTGGCGCGCAACCGGTACTCCGCTCCGTGCGAGCTGGCAAACCACCGGGTCAGCACCCGGCTGTATCCCGAGCGGGTGGATATCGCCGCCGCTGACACGATCGTGGCCAGCCATGAAAGACTATCCGACCGTGGTCACATCCGCTACGACTGGCAGCACTACATCGCCCTGGTGCAGCGCAAGCCCGGTGCGTTGCGCAATGGCGCACCCTTTGCTGACCTGCCGGCTCCATTGCAGCGGCTCAGGCAGGGTCTGATGCGACACACCGGCGGCGACAGGGTGATGGCGCAGGTGCTGGCCGCCGTGCCCACTGCGGGCTTGGAGGCGGTGCTGGTGGCGGTGGACCTGGTGGTGGAATCCGGGGCGCTGAGTGCCGAGCATGTCCTCAACGTGGTGGCCCGGCTCAACGCGGCGCCGGTGCCCGATTCGGTGGCAACCACGTTGCAACTCACGCAGGTGCCGCTGGCTAACACCAGCCGTTATGACAGCCTGCGTGGCGAAGTGGAGGTCAACTATGCGTCGTGATGTTGCCACCGAACTCAAAGAGCTGCGTCTGCTGGGCATGGTGGGTGCCTGGACGGATCTTCTGGCCCAGGGGGAGTGTCAGATCGCGGCTTCCAGGTGGTTGATCGAGCATTTGCTGCAAGCCGAGACCACCGACCGGGCGATGCGCTCGATCAGCCACCAGATGAAGGTGGCCCGGTTCCCGATCCACCGTGATCTGGCCGGGTTTGACTTCGCCTGCGAATCGGCCTCGCAGATCGACGAGAGCCAGATCGACAAGCTCGCCACACTGGAGTTTGTGGACACGGCGCAGAACGTCGTGTTCATTGGTGGACCGGGCAGCGGGAAGACGCATTTGGCGACGGCCATCGGGGTGGCGGGCATCACCAAGCGTGGCCTGCGGGTGCGCTTTTACTGCACGGTCGACCTGGTCAACGCGCTGGAGGCGGAGAAGGCCCAGGGCAAGGCGGGACGGATTGCACAGTCGCTCTTGCGCACGGACCTCGTCATCCTCGATGAGCTGGGGTATTTGCCATTCAGCCAGGCCGGTGGCGCCTTGCTGTTCCACCTGCTGTCCAAGCTGTATGAGCACACCAGCGTGGCGATCACCACCAACCTGAGTTTCTCGGAGTGGACCAGCGTGTTCGGCGACGCCAAGATGACCACGGCGCTTCTGGACCGGCTGACCCACCACTGCCACATCGTGGAGACGGGCAACAACTCGCATCGGTACAACCAGAGCAGCGTGGCGGCCAAGTCACGCATCAAGGAGCGCGAGCAATCGCGCAAGAAGGCCAAGGCAGCGCCACCGGACGAACCGTTCTGAACGGGCCGCGCACGGGGAAATCCGCTACGGGCTACGCCCTTCGCTCCTTTCCCCGTGCAGATCCTGCAAGCAAAAACCAGAGCCAGAGGAGGAAGTCAAAAGCCAGGCATTGAGTACACTTATCCACAGTTGCCGATTCAATCGGCAGCTATCCACGGTGTCTAACACCATATGTATGTCGGTGCTTGTCTTGCCGGTTGCGGTCATTGGAGGGCAATCGACTATTTCGAACCCGGCTTCGTGGAAAGCTCTTCGGTACTGGCTGAACAATACTGGATTGAGGTAGCAACGGCGGACAAGGACGCGTCTGAGGCCATCGGTGTGCGGCGCTACTGTCGCGGTGTGTGACAACCCTAGATCGTCTGTCAGCCACCTGAGCCACTTTGTCGGGTGCCGCGCAAAGCGTTCCGCACAATTCGAACTGATTTTCTTGAGGCCTGAAAAGACGTTGTCGAAATCAACGAACAATGCTGTTTTCATAGTAGTTTTGCTGTCTTTGGCGAATTACAGCAGATTTGGAAGGTGCTTCTGGAATTCCATGTCGACCCGGTCGGCTCCAAGCGTCCTAGTACGCCAGTCCATCCTCTGGGCCACATTACTTGATAATAAGTAATGCGCATATTAAACTAGCCACGTGCCACCCACCCAATCCGACCGCATCCTCGAACTCGCCAAGCACCAGCGGCTGCTAAGCGCGGCCGACGTGCGCGCGCAGGGCTGGTCACCGCAACTGCTCGTCATGCTCGAACATGTCGGCAAGCTGCAGCGTGTCACCCGCGGTCTCTACAGTCTTCCGGACAGCCAAGTGAGCGAGCACCAGAGCCTCATCGAGGTCTGCCGACGCGTCCCAAAGGCCGTCGTCTGCCTGCTGTCAGCACTTCAATTCCACGAGATCGGTACCCAGCTCCCCTTTGAGGTCTGGATCGCTCTGCCGGAAGGGACGCAGACGCCCGCCCTCGACCACCCGATTCTGCGCGTCGCGCGCCTGAGAGGCGAGGCCTACAGCGAAGGCATCGAAACGGTCGTCGAACATGGCTCGGCAATCCGCGTCTACAGCGTGGCCAAGACGATCACCGACTGCTTCAAGTTCCGTCACAAGGTCGGCCTCGATGTGGCCCTCGAAGCGCTCAAGGATGCCTGGCGACAGCGTAAGCTCGACATGAATCAGGTCACGCACTTCGCCAGGATGAACCGCGTCGAGAACGTCATGCAACCCTACCTCGAAACCGTGGTCGCATGACTGCGAACCTCAGCGCCTCGGTCCTGGCCCGGTTGCTTAACCTCGCCAGGCAACGCGGCGACGACTACAACCTGCTATTGAACCGCTTCGCTCTGGAACGGCTGCTGTGCCGCGTTGCCGCCTCACATCACTCCGACCGCTTCCTGCTCAAGGGCGCACTGCTCTTCTCGCTCTGGTATGACCAACCCCACCGCCCCACGCGCGACGCCGACCTGCTGGGATTCGGCCCTGACGACGCACAGACCTTGATCGCTACTTTCCGTGACATCGCCGCCATTGACATGGACGATGGCATCGCCTTCGATCCCCAGTCGGTTCGCGCCGACTCGATACGCGACGACAACCGCTATGGCGGGCTCCGCGTGCGGCTGAACGGACGCATCGACAACGTGCGCTGCGCGCTGCAGGTCGACGTGGGTTTCGGCGACGCCGTCACACCCGAGCCGCCGACCGTTGTGTTCCCGGTCCTGCTTGACGACCTGACCGCACCCACGCTGAAGGTCTATCCTGTCTACACCGTGATCTCCGAGAAGTACCACGCGATGACGATCCTGGGCCTCGCCAACAGCCGCATGAAGGATTTCTTCGACATCGGTACCATCGCGCGGCGAACAGACCTCGACGGCGCGACGCTGGCCCGCGCGATTGGCGCTACCTTCGCGCGCCGCGGGACGGCGCTGCCCACGCATCCTCCGGTGGCGCTGACTAGCGAGTTCGGACGGGACGATGCCAAGCAACGCCAGTGGCAGGCGTTCCTCCGCAAGGGCCGCATTGACGCCGGCAAGCTGGCCGAAACCGTCGACCTGCTCCACACATTGCTGTGGCCCGCGAGCCAGGTGGCGGTCAGCACCAGCGATGCCAATGCGACGTGGCAGGCCCGGCGACTGCGATGGGCCTGAGATTCGGGCCGCCACGCAACGGTGCCAATGTATGCCGCATTGGCGATGGGGTAATCGGCGCTGTCCAATATCCAGTGGTCACCGAGCGGCAACCCGCCTGGATACTTGGCCAGATTTGCTGAAAACCGCTACAAGTACTAGACAGCCAAAGGCTGAAAGTGAGCGACAATCCGGCTTCCCGGCCCAATCGTCCTGTCGCCTGTTAATCCGTAGGTCCCTGGTTCGAGCCCAGGTCGAGGAGCCAAATTAGCCTTACAGGCACAAGCAAAGCCTGCTACATGTTTTGTAGCAGGCTTGGTTGTTTGTGCTATTGAGTAAACGGCATGTAAGCTGCAGCAGAATTGTTCTGGGTCTTGGAGTTCGCTATGAAAGATCAACTTTTCGCTTGGCTAGGAGAACTAGTGTTGTACGGCGGCGGTACTCGCCTAGGTCGCGCCGTCGGCACTGCAGGCGGCATGCAATGCCATCCCGCGCCCAGCAACGATTCCAAGGACATCGCACCGGGTCACTGGAGATCGGCAGCTTGGCTCGATCTGACGTCGGCGACTACAGCTTGGGGCAATACAGGCGCTGGACCCTGCATTCGCCAGGCCCGGTACTACCGACACCGGATTCCTTACACAGATAGAATGTAAGGAGTCAACTCCAACTGGAGGATTTCACCATGTTCGCCACACTTACCAGCAAGGGCCAGGTCACCCTCCCGAAGGAGATTCGCGATCGGCTCGGCCTCGATGCTGGCACGATGCTCGACTTCCAGCTCCTTGAGGACAACACCATCACAGCACGGCGGGTCTTGCCCGATGCGAGGCGCATCCGTGGGTTGCTCAAGTCGCCGCATGCCACTCCACTGACCGTCGAGCAGATGGATGAGGCGGTCTCCAAACACCTGCGGGACAGGCAGGCCCCAGCCCGGAGTGGCCGCAAGTCCGCAGGTCAATGATCGGCATCGACACCCACATCCTGCTACGGCTGTGGCTTAACGATGCGCCGGCGCAGAACGAGCGCATCGATGCATTGCTGGCAGGGCATGGTGGTACGCCAGGGTCACTGCTGGTGACAGATGTGGTTCTGGCGGAAGCGGTGTGGACCCTGCGCTCGGCCTTCGACCAGGACAAGGCTGAACAGCTGCTCGCGATCCGCAGTCTTCTGAACGAAACTGCGTTTGCCTTCGAGGATCGCGACGCGGTTACCCAGGCGGCCGGCATGTTCGAGCACGGCAATTGTGGATTCTCCGACTGCCTGGTCGGCGCCAAGCATGCCCGGCATGGGTGCGATTTCACGGCCACCTTCGACCGGGGCATGCGCAAACTGCCGACGGTCAAGTTGCTCTGATCGACACCACGGGGCGCTGTCCAATATCCAGCAGCCACCAAGCTGCAAACCGCATGGATACTTGACCAGAATTGCTGAAATCCGCCAAAGACATTAGACAGTCAAGAGCCGAAAGTGAGCAACCATGCGCCTTCCCAGCCTGATCGTCCTGCCGCCTGTTAATCCGTAGGTCCCTGGTTCGAGCCCAGGTCGAGGAGCCATAGAATCCAAGTGAATCAAGCCCTTACGAGAAATCGTCGGGGCTTTTTTCTTGTCCGACAGTCAGATCGCACCCATGCGATCAGCCGATTGCCAGCCTGACAGGCTTTCCTACCCTGCTCAGCATCTCGACCAGCGTATCGATCGTGAACTTCGCCGACTTCTTGTTCACCACATCGGACACGCGTGGCCGCGACACCATCAGAATCGCCGCCGCATCAGCCTGCTTCAGGTGATGCTGTTCGATCCATTGGGCCAGTTCCGACATTAATTGCTCCTTGAGCAGCCGCGTGTCGTTGATCTGCTTACGCGAGGCTGCGTGCAACCGCTTGGCTTCCTCAGCCGAAAACCCGAGTTCCCGAAACAAGTTCGCACCCGGCTTCGTCACATGGCAGATTTCAGTATCGATCGTCATCTCTTAACCTTTCTCGCGCTGATCAATTCGACGAGTGCGCTCGCCAATGCACCTTTCCCAATCGGCTCGTCAATCCCCGTCCATCGCGACCGGTCGCCCGCTCTGACCAAGATGGCGGTCACGACGCCGGAACCGCGTGGATCGCCAGCATGATGTGTTGCGCAAATTTGTCCACGCCCATGCGACAAGCTCCCAGCCCGTGCCGGAGCCGGAATGCCCGGTACCCGGAGGATCGCCATGCATAAAACCAAGGATGCTCTGATGCTCGATCCCCAGCAACCGCACTAACGCCACGCGGCGTCTCCAGGCGTGTCGTTGCCAAATGCCTCAACCTAGCTGCTACTGTCTGCCTGGACTGGGCACAATTGCAAATCCTGCAAGCTGCCCTGTAGCACCGGATGATCGGTGCCCCTGCCGGCTAGGGCGGAACTGGTCCAACATGCGCTGGCATTGAAATGCCCCCTAGATTGAGGAGGGCCGAACCGCGCGGTCAGTGAGACACTAGTTCCCTGTATCAAACGCCCCGCTGACAAGGAAAGAAGCATGCTGTCAGTGGCAATCGCCAGCAAGTGCCGCCGTCGCCATTGTAGGAGAACGACATGAAGACCCTCATCAAGTTTGCCGTCGCATGCACCATCCTAGGAGCCGGATGTGCCAACACAGCTGGACAAGCATACAAGCCAGGAGACTATCGCGGCACCATAGACAGTTTTTCTGACTTTGTTTCAAGGTACTCCCTGCCCGACTGGCCTGTACCCAGCGAAATCCGCTACTTCGATCCCAGCGGAGGCAAAGCAGAGACGATCAGGTATGCCCACTGGATTCCAACTCAAGCTAACAGGAGTGGAGTCGTTGTTCACTTCAATGGACGGACGGAATTCATCGAGAGAAACGTCTATACCTATCGTGACCTTCTGCAGCGCGGCTTTGAAGTCTGGTCAATGGATTGGCGGGGTCAAGGATTTTCTGCAAGACAGGTGTCGGAGAAGCAGAAGCATTCGATTGACACGTTTGCAACGTACGTCGCTGACGCGACCTATTTTGTCAAGAATGTAGTGAAGCTGGATCAGCAGTCTGGCAAGAAGATCCTTTTGGCTCACTCCATGGGAGGCCAGATCGCCTTGCGCTTGCTACTGGAGGAGGAAGGATCCAAGTTGTTCGACTACGCAGTATTGAGTTCGCCGTTGCTGCGAATCCCTGATGACTCCTGGTACTTGCGTCTTGCAAACAAAGCCAAGGTTTCGACCTTCTTTGGCGATTCATGCGTACTCGGGAAGTCAGCGACTTGGGCGAGCGATCTCGAACCCAACACTTCATGTTCCGTTATCAAAGATGGTCTCACCGGCAAGCTGGTCGATCCCGACGATGCAAGGAACTACTCGAACGACATGAAGAAACTAGCAGAGACAAACTGCCTGGTTGAATCGAGCAGGGATTCCAAGGGCAAGATCGAACCGGACCTGCGCGTGGCATGCCCAACAAGCAACTGGTTGAATGCCGCATTCCAATCAACAGACTTGGTAATGGAAACGGCGGAAAAGCTCACGACCCCCACCTTGATCGTCAGAGCCAAACCCGACCGAGCCGTCGACAACACTGGGCAGACTGACTTTTGCTCAAAAGCGCGAATCAGGTGCGAGGACATCGGAATAGTGAATAAAACGCAGACTGGACACGAGCTTCTTATCGAGCTACAGCCAATCCGTGAGCTGTTCTTCAAGCACTTCGATGCGTTCGTCGGACTCACCAAGTAGTCGGGCCTGCAAGTCCCCGCCAACCCTCATCGCGCGGCTCAGGCGCAATACATTACCAGCATGTTCCGCGCCCTTCCTGAACCGCACGACATGTGCGACCGAGCCTGCGGCGGCACAGCACTGCGACTGGCGCTGGGGCTCTTTCTTGGGCTGCAGTTGGGCCTGTTTGCCGGCTGTGGCCGGCCAGAACCCGGTGCGCCGACCGACGTAGCTTCGCCACCGCGCAAGCCAGCCGCCACAGCAAGTGCAAGCGCAAGCGTAGCCGTCAGCACGGTTTCCGCGCCGGTGGATTTGGCGGCTCCGGCCGCGTTGCGAGCCGCAGCCACCGCCGCATCAGCGCCAGCACCCAGCCCCTCGACTGCCAAAACGGCCTCGCCAACGGTCGAGTCACCGGTTGCCAGAGCCTCTGCCGCGCTGCCGCCGGCCATCATCGCCTTCCAGAAGCAGCGCGAAGCCTGCGACCATTTCCGGGGCGAGGTGCCCTACGACAAGCAGCGTGCAGATTTCCTGAAGACCGAGCTGGCAAAGACCTGCAAGGGCACCGACCGAGCGCTGGCGGGGTTGCGCAAGCGCTTCGCCCGTGACCCTGACGCGCTGGCGGCGCTCAAAGAATACGAGGATCGAATCGAGTAGCAACCCAGTCTCACCGCAGGAGCAACAAGATGTCTGGCATTTCACAATCCGTAGGGGATCAAGGCACCAACAACCCGGCCGACGTGCGCACCGTCCAGAGCGCGCTCGCCGTGCACGCCACCGCGCTGGCGATGGCACCATTGGCGGTGGACGGCATGCCTAGTGTGGAGATGATCGAGGCGATCCGACGCTTTCAGGTTCGCAGGGTTCGTCTGGGCAGCGCCGACGGCCGGATCGATCCGGGCGGCCGCAGTTGGCGTGTGCTGGATGCAACCAGTGCCCCGGGCCTGGCCGCCAATCTGAGCGGCGCCGACTGGTGGCACGCCCACCAAACTGAGTTCCCCAACAGCGCGCTGGTGTCGGCGTTAGAGGCGCCGTTTGCCGCCATGGTCGGCAACTTCATTGCGGCCCTCAAGGCCGGCGGTGCGTCAGTCACAGTCAGCGCCACCCGACGCAACAAAGTGCGGGCCTATCTGATGAACGGCAGTTGGGTGGTGTCCAAGGGCGTGACCCCTGCCGGACAAATGAAGGCCGAGCCCGGCTGCAACATCGTCTGGAATCATGGGGACGATGCTACATCGCGCGCCGCCGCAAAAGAGATGCTTGACCTGTTCGACATCGTCTTCCAGCCCTCGCTGAAATCACGCCACATTCTGGGCCTGGCGATCGACATGACGATCAATTGGGCCGGCACGATCAAGGTGAAAAATGGCGCTGGCAAAGAGGTGTTGCTGCCGCCCCCGGCCAATGCCACAAACCTGGTCTTGCTGGCGCTGGGTGAGAGCTATGGCGTATTGAAGCTGGCGTCGGATCCGCCGCATTGGTCTGACAACGGGCATTGATTGCCGCAGTACGCGGGGGTGCGGCATGCCGCCAAATGCCCGGGCCGACGCGTCGCACAAGGACCTGTCGATCTGGCGTCGGGTGTCGGGTGTCGGGAAACGCAATCCAGAAATAATGCAGTCATAAGACTGCATTCCCCAGCGTCGAAGGCTTCATTGACGCGTTCCAGTGACTACGAAATGGCAGGAACTTCAGATTAGTTGAAGTCCGAGCGTTTGACCGTCGACTTCACCACATTCATTTACCGTTACACGGTAGATGCAAGCGCATTGATCATGCGATCTGTATTTGCTACGGGTGCTTTGGTGCAGCTAGCGCCCCATTGGCCATCGAACCAAGTACCAACGAGAACCGCAACCACAACACATGTAGTTCCTGCAATACACAAAGCGATAGCAGCCTGGAATGATCGCTTAGAACGGCCGAAACATTTTTCTGCAAACCGCTTGGACTCTTTCAAATCAGTATCGAACTCAAAGGATGCCGGCAATGTTGTGTCGCGGAGATTTCTGTACTGGATATATGTGACCCGGCTCAGAAATCCGTCGGTCGAAATGACCCGATGGAACAGGGCCGCGGCAACGCAGCCAGCGAACAACACTACCGATGTTCCCAACATTCGGAGAATCATTGGCTCGGACCTGAACTTGCACGTGCCCTCTACGTACTGAATGTAGAAACCCAATAGTGCAATACCTGCTAGCGCAATACGCACGAGCTCGGCGCCGGAAGCTTGGTACTGCGTTTCCTTGTCCAAAAGCTGCTTGTATAAATCTGGAGCAAGCGCCTTGTATCTAGGGTCCATAAGGTCCTTCCAAATCAGACTGCCGACCGCAGAATCGTAGAACAATTAAAGTGACGCCGCATTCAACGCGGCATCCTCCATATTGAGGATGGCCACGGTGCCACCCTCGAACGCTCGCTCCAGCCGCGCGGCCGCGATCTGGTCGTCGTCGATGTCGCGGACCGCCCTGCTGCCATCGCGACGCCCACTACCATCTATGCGAAAGAGCTCACAATGGCCACAACAACTTGACCGATCGCGCTACGTGTCTATTTCATTCAGTTTGATTCGGTACAACTGCGTCACCAACATCTGGTTCAAACGCCCTCGGTGTGCTTTTTCCAGGGCTGCAATGTCTCTGAATGGACGCCTGTGGCGTGCGCTGGCCGTCGCCGCAGTTGTGTTTGCAGCACTGCAGGGCGCCCAGGCTCAGCCCAGCTACACCGTGTCGGTCAAGACTCTGCAGCAAGAAATAGCGCAAAGATTTCCAGTGCGCTATCCCGTGGCCGGACTGTTTGATCTCGACGTAAAGGCGCCGCAGCTGCGCCTATTGCCCGAGCAAAATCGCGTGAGCGCCAAAATGGGCGTTGAAGCCACAGGGCCCGCATTGCGCCGCAGCCAATCGGGCACGTTTGACGTGGACTTTGCCCTGCGCTACGAGCCCAGCGATCAAACCATTCGCGCCTACCGGCTGAATTTTCAGAACCTTCAGATTTCGGATTTGAAGCCCCAGGCAGCCGAATTGTTGAATACCTATGGACCCGCCATGGCCAATCAGGCTTTGCAGGAGGTTGTGCTGCACAAGCTGCGGCCACAAGACCTCGCCATCGCCGATAGCCTGGGCATGCAGCCGGGCAGTATTACAGTGACAGACAAGGGGCTGGCCATTGGCTTTATCCTGAAGCCTTTGTAAGGCCCGTCCTGAAACTCGGGGACAAGAGTTCCACCACCGGCGGGTGCAGCAATATCACCACGGGCAAGAGCTACCGACCGAAGGCTGCCGCAGCGCGCATAGCGCGCGGCGCAACCAACGATTGATGATTCGAGCGTCCTGCCTGGAGGAAATTTGACCGGCCACAGGTGGGGGAATTTGAAGTGGCCATCGGGGCAGTTATGGCTGCTTGAGAACGGTAAGCCTTGGGAAGAACGCCCCCACCCGTACCGACAATCCTCACCCAAACGATGCACTGCTGTGCCGAATAGGGTGGTGATGGGGTCGCCGCACGGCGCCGCTGCAAGGCCGTCAGGCGTCTTTCAACGCAGATGTGGTAAAGGGTTCGGGCGCAGCGTCCAGCGCCTCGACCGACAAGCGTTCGTATTCCGAGATCACCTGCGCGCCCAGCAGCAGCAGGGTCGAGGCGACCTCCAGGCTCAACAACACCGCTATGGCCGTGGTGAGCGACCCGTAAACGGTGCCGATCTGGGACAAGGTGGAGAAATACCACACCAGCGCATGGCGAGAAATCTCCCATAACAATGCCGCCGCCACCGCCCCGAGCAATGCATGCTGCACGGAAAGACGGCCGACTGGCATCACGAGATACACGGAGGTGAGCACGAAGATCTCGCCCGCGAAGCCCAGCAAATACAGCAACACGCCAGACAGGCCATCAAGCGACCAACTGCGCCACAGCAAGTGCACATCCTGCTGGCCCATCGCCTGCAGGCTGCCCGACACCAGCGTCACCATCAGCAGCCCGAGCCCAAGCGACAGTATGTAGACATACGGAATCACGGCCGACACCAGGAAATGGCGCCGCCGCACCGCCACACGATGGTGAAAAATGACCGACATCGCATTCTCAAGCACCGTAAAGGCGAGCGAGCTGAAGAACAACATGCTACCCAGCAAGATCCATCCCAACAATTCGCGGTGAGCCAGGAAGTTGGCCAACTCTGCCACGATGGCCTTGGACTGTCCGGGTACCAGCCATTCCAGGTAGTGGCCTAGGGTCTGCAGCAAGGCACCCTGGTCGACGAAATGCGAAAGCGCAATAACCGTCAGGATCAGAAGCGGCACTATGGACAACAAGGCGTAGTAGGCCACGGCGCCCGCCAACTACAAGCCCTGGTTAGCCCGAAAGCCCTTGAGCGTGCGCAGCGCGAAGGCTCCAGGGTGTTTGAGAATCAGCGCGGTCGGGTGGGCAAGAAGCGGCATCTTGGCAGGGTGCCACAGCCACAGTTGATTGCCATCGGAAATCATGCCGCGCTCCTGTCAGCCGATGCCGCCGCTTGCACTGGCGCGCGCGCGATTTCCACTACGAGGGCGCGACTTTCGAACGGCCGGACATAGCCGATGCGGGCCTGCCGTCCATGCTGACTCCGACTGACGACCCGGTGCGCACGGTTGCCTGGCCCCGCCTGTCCTTAAGGTGACTGAAATGACTATCCGGGGATTTTTGGCTGAAATTTCGTTACGCCACTTGCTTTTTCACCGACTAGTGAATTAAACTATTCACCAGTCGGTGAAATACCTCGCCGATGTCGACTTGGAACCACCATGGCCACCGCCTCTTCAAAAAAAATGCCCCTCACGCCAGCGGCACCCGAACCGCAAGCCAAGCGTCAACGCGACCCCGCTGCCACCAAGCAGCGCATTGCTGATGCTGCCGTACAACTGCTGTCGGAAAAGGGGTTTACCGGCCTTGGTATTAACGCCATCGCCGCTGCTGCTGGCGTGGACAAGCAAATGATTTACTACCACTTTGGTGGCTTCGAAGGGCTGATTCGCCACATGGGTTCGCAGCTGGATGTGTGGCTGGGCGAGGTATTGCCGCCCGTGCAGGGCGAGCCCTATGCCAAGGCGGTGTATCGGCTCATGATGGCGTACAACAACAGTGTGCGCCACAACACCATGGTGCAGCGCCTGCTGGCGTGGGAACTGGTGGAGCCCTCTGCCGTGCTGCTGGAGCTGGAAATGGCCCGCTCAGTGGAGATGTTGAAGTGGGTGGCCCAGCAGCGCGCCGCTGCCCTGCCCGCGCCCGATGGCGTGGACGCACCCGCCATCAACGCCGTGCTGATGGCCGGGCTGAACTACCTGGCCCTGCGGGAAAAGTCGGTGGGGCGCTTCATGAGCGTAGACCTCAGCACCCCTGAAGGCATTGCGCGCATCGCCAAAGCAGTGGAGTTCATCACCGCAAAAACTTTCGCTACACCCGTGCCCGTGTCCACCACAGCAACCGAATAAGTGAAACACCATGACACCCACTTTCACCCTCGCCCCAGCCAAGGCGCAACGTCGCGCAGAACTGTGGCTTGCTTTGGCCGTATTGGTATTTTTGATCGCCGCCACTACCCCCTACGTGTGGCTTATTGAGCACTTTGGTTACGACGATATTTTGCGTGACCCCACCCCACAAATCTTGCTGCGCTTTCACGCGGGTGGCAGCGCCCTGATCTTGGCATGGCTGGGTTTTGCCCTGAGTGCATTCACGTTTGTTGCGGTGGCGTTGGGGTTCAAGAAAGTGCTGACCATGCATGGCGCGCATGATGCGGGGGCTACGCCCATAGGCATTGCCTCTGCGGTTGCACAAACCATTGGACTGCTGCGCTGGGTGCTGGTGGTGCCCGGGTTGGCGGCGGCGTATGCCGACCCGGCCTCGTCCACATCCAGCCGCGATGCCATCGTGGTGGTGTTTGACGCGGTGCACCACTATGGTGGCATGGTGATTGGTGAGATGGCCGGGCAACTGCTGCTGATGGTGTGGACGGGTATGACTGCCTGGCAAATGTTTCGGCTGCGGTTGCTGCCGCGCTGGATATCCGTCACTGGTCTGCTGACACTGCCGTTTTGGCTGCTGGGCCAAACCGAATTGATCCATGAAGTGGTGCCCTTGGTGCCGTCCATCGAGGTGATCCCCCTCGCCTTCATGGCGTGGCAGGCTTGGCTCGCAGCGATGGCAGTGGCCCTGCTGCACCGTGTTTGGCGCGATCGCCGCGCGCTGCGACTGCAAGCCACTTCCCCGGACCCGCAACACATCTGACCACACTCACTTATTCAAACGCTATGAACGCTTCTGTACTTATCAGGCGCACCCCGCTGTTGGCCATCGCGCTTTTCACCGCCACCACACTGTGCCTCGCACAGTTGGATGCATCCTCCGCGGCCCGCCTTGAAGCACTGCGCCAAGCACCCCAAACTGTCGGCGAGCTGGTGTACAAGGGCGCCGTGCATTCGCTGGAGAAGCCCAGCAATACCCCGCTGTTTACCTATGAGCGACGGGTCGTTAGCGCAGCCAACGGAATCACTGCCGCGCACATCACGTCCAGCCCTGGCGCAGCGGTCATCATTTTGGAGACCACGCAGACCTCGCTGCACTACGAGCTGCAACGCTTTGAGGTGCTGAACCAGCAAGCTGGCTTTAGCGGCACTGTGACGGTGAGCGACAACGGGCGCCGCCTGGACTACCAACTGACCGACAAGGGAAAAATCACCACAGCCACGGAGACCATTGCCACACCAGCGGTCAGCGGGCCACAGTTGTTTGGCTACATTCGGCAGCACTGGGCCACGCTGCGCGCAGGCACCTGCATGCCAGTGCGGATGATCGTGCTCAAAAGCAAAACAACCTACGGCTTTGACATCTGTTTCGAGCGCGAGGCCAAGGGACAAACCGCTTTCTCCATCACGCCCAGCAGCATATTTGTTCGACTGTTCATTGCACCTATGCGACTCGTTTTCGAGAGCAACGCAAACTCGGTCATTCGTTATGAAGGTCGGGTGCCGCCGCTGCAAACAGACCAAGGTAAAGCCAAAGACCTGGATGCGCAGGTGGACTACGCCGCCGCAATACCGGTCTACCGCTGAGTCCCTCAATGGCCATGCAGGCCGCCTACACGGCAGCCACCGGTAGGCGGCAGCAGTCTATTGAAGCCGGTCGCGTATGGGGGCCAGCTCGCACCCTGACAGGGGCAACTGAGCGCCACCATTTGGCAGCCAACGTCCGCAATATGGCAAACCCACGTGACGCAAGCCAGCGAATGTCCCGACGTTGGCCACCGGCATCGATGCTCGGTTTCCGTTCGGTCGAAATTTCGGGTAACTCGTTGATCCGGTTCGCGTTTGCCGCAGCGCCCCTAGTCGGCTCACCATAGAGGTTCGGAATAGGTTCGGTCGGCAAGCCCCTGCCATCGGCCACTCCGAAAACGCGTTGCCGGTCTTCGTATTACAACCCACATCGGTCCGAGTAAGCGCTTCTGTTAATCCGTAGGTCCCTGGTTCTAGCCCAGGTCGAGGAGCCAAACATTTTGAAACCCGCTGTCGAAAGATAGCGGATTTTTTCATTTCGGGAACGCCACCGCTAAACTGAGCCGATGCCAGTCGTGTTCCGCTACAAGTCGTTCAGGTTCTTCTTCTATTCC
>JANNKH010000050.1:0-15295 GCA_031396205.1 Rhodoferax sp. | reverse complement strand
CCGGCGGCGGTGATGGTGCTCGCCGTCGTCGTGTCGATCGTCGTCTCGGGCTGAGGCGCGCTCCGCGTCACCACGTGCCGCGGTGGACCACCACGTCGAACGGACGGCGGTCGGGCCGACGGCCCGGGGCCAGCGGGCGATCGGCCGGGTACCCCAGGGCGATCATGTAGGCGGCCGTGTGGCCGGCGGGCACGCCGAGGATGCGCCGGGCGGCGTCCTGGTCGCCGACGGACGAGTGCCCACTCCCGATGCCGAGGTCGGCGGCGGCGACCATCATGGCCATCGTCGCCTGGCCGAGGTCGTACCGATCGATGGTCAGGTACCGCTCGGCCTCAGGGTCGGCCACCACGAGCACGATCGTCGCCTGCGACCCCCGGGATGTGGCCGGCGCCCTGCCAGACTGGCGGCCACAGGTGAAGTCATGACCCTTGCCTACGGTGGCCACTATGGCACTGGCCGTTGTCGGGCCGATGCCACTGAGTTGCATCAGTTGCCTGGAATGCTGGAATGCGCATCCTCCTTGGCGATGCGGGCGAGGTGTTTGTCGTACTGGCCGATACGTTCATTCAGATGGGTGCGTTCGCTCAGGGCGTCGTTCACCACTGTGTTGCACCAGCAGGGCAGTTCCTGCTTGGCGAATTGGTCCGGGCGGTCGCCCGGGCCGAACTGATGCGTGCTGGCCATCACACCGCGCCCTGCGCGCGCAGGGCTGCGATCTGCTGGGCGTCGTAGCCAAGCCCGGCCAGCAGCGCGTCGGTGTGCTGGCCCAGCGCTGGTACAGCGTCCATCCGGGGCGCGCCCCGGGTCCAGGAGCCTGGTGGCAGCAAGGCCGGGATCGGACCCCGCGCCGAGTCCACCGTGGTCCAGCGGTTGCGCGCCCGCAACTGCGGGTGCGCCCAGACTTCGGCCATGGTGTTGACCTGGGCGTTGGCGATCTGGGCGGTCTCCAGGCGTTGCACGACTTGGGCGGCGGTCATGTCGGAGAACGCCTGCACGATCAGCGCGTACAGGGTCGCGCGGTCGGCCGCACGCTTCGAATTGGTAGAGAAGCGGTCATCGGTCGCGAGATCGGGCTGCAACAAGACCTTGTCGCAAAAAACCTTCCACTCGCGCTCGTTCTGCAGTCCCAGCATGACCGTCTTGCCGTCGCCGGCCGGCAAGGGCCCATAGGGAAAAATCGTGGCATGGCTGGCGCCGGTGCGTTGCGGCGGGTCGGCGCCATCGAGGGTGTAGTACAGCGGATACCCCATCCATTCCGTCAACGCTTCGAGCATCGAGATGTCGATGTGCTGGCCTTCACCGGTTTGTTGCCGGTGCATCAGCGCGGCCAGGACATTGGTATAGGCGTACATGCCGGCGGCGATATCGGCGATCGACGCGCCGGCCTTGGACGGCGTCTCCTCGGTCCCTGTGACCGACACGAAACCGGCCTCGCTCTGGATCAGCAGGTCGTAGGCCTTCTTGTCGCGGTAGGGCCCGTCGTCGCCGTAGCCGGAGATATCGCAGACGATGATGCCGGGCTTGATCGTCGACAGCGCTTCATATGACAGGCCCAGGCGCGCCGCCGCGCCTGGGGCGAGGTTTTGCACCACCACGTCGGCCTGCTCGACGATCAGGCGGATCAGGATCTTGCGCGATTCGCCGTGCTTCACATCCAGCGTCAGGCTTTCCTTGCTGCGATTGGTCCAGACAAAATGCGATGACAGGCCGCGCACCCGCTCGTCGTAGCCACGGGCGAAGTCGCCCACGCCGGGGCGCTCGATCTTGATCACGCGCGCGCCGAGGTCGGCCAGTTGGCGGGTGGCGAACGGCGCGGCGATCGCGTGTTCCAGCGTCACGATGGTGATGCCTTGAAGGGGTCTCATGGGTGTTTTCCTCTGCGGATGACCGCGCTTGCTTGCATCGTCAGCCATCCTTCATGGTCCCTGGCCCACAGGCGGACGGTCTTGCCGTCGGCTTGCGGCTCACCGCAGACGAAGAAATGGTGGATATCGAACAACGGGCGCACGGCGCGAAATTCGTAGGACACGACGTCTGCGTCCGGCACTTGGTGGCGCAGCAGGTCGAGCAGCAGTGTTGCCACCATCGGTCCGTGCACGATCAGACCCGGATATCCCTCGACTTCGGTGACGTACTTGCGGTCGTAGTGAATCCGGTGGCCGTTGAAGGTGAGCGCCGAATAGCGGAACAGCAGCACGTCATCGGGCACCCATTTTTTCTCCCAGGTCGACGAGGCCGGTGCGGCCATTGGTGGCGGCGCCGGGTCGCCGGGCCTGGCCGCTTCGCGGTAGACGATTTCGTGGAACTCGGTCAGCGCGATGTCCGCATCGGTGCCGCGGCGGATCTCATGGCGCACCTTGACGAACACCAGCGGCTCCGTGCGACCGCTCTTTTCGGTCACGCTGTCGATCGTCGATGTCCGGGTCATGTCGTCGCCGATGCGCAGCGGCTTGTGAAACACCAGTTGGCTGCCGGCCCACATGCGCCGCGGCAATGGCACCGGTGGCAGGAAACCGCCGCGCCGGGCGTGGCCATCGGCGCCGATCTCCGATTGGCGATGCAGCGGCAGGAAATACAGCCAATGCCACAAAGCGGGCAAGGCGGTCCCGACGGCGGGCCGCGCAGACGGCCGATCGAGCGTGGCCGACAGGGCGGCGTAGGGTGTGGCGGTGGCGATGTCGGACACGGATTCCGATCGACCGACCCAATCCTGGAAATGCATGTCAATGTCCTTTCGTTGGCGCCAAGGTCGGGGCAGTTGCGTCCTGCTTTGCGGGTATCAGAATATACGGCCAGCCGATCGGGACTGTTACAGGCGGCCGCCCTGCTGGCGCGCAACAGGTGCGGTCGGTGCAGTTGATCGGAATGACGCAGAATCTGGTGGTCACGAAAGGTGCTGCATGCGTTTTTTCTCCTACCGGGATCGGCCTGTGCCTCTCGGTCCGTATCCGCTTGAACGCCTGACGCGAAGCTTGGTTTCGCCAGATTTGACGGCGGTCGCGCCCATGCGAGCACTGTCATTCGATGATCCGAACCCCGAGTCGCTGAACCACGCGATGGCGCGTTACATCGGCATGTTCGACCTGGTGCGCGATGGCAGCGTCAATCCGCAGGGCGGCGAGGTGCCCGACGACCTGCTGGAACGCGCCAACCACCTCAAGGCGGCAGGCTACTATTTCGACGCCAGCATGATGGGCGTGGGCGCACTGCCGCCCTCGGCCATTTTGGCTGAGCCGATCCGCAACCCGATGGTCGCCTCGATCGGCGAGGAACTGGCGCACAGCCAGCCCAAGAGTTTTGCCGCCGGCATGGACATGATCCTGGCCGACGTGATGGAGTCCGCGTGCACCGTGCACGGTCCCATCGACCACCATAGCCATGTGCTGCTGATCCTGGTCGAGTACCCGCGCGATCCGACGCCGGGTGAACCGGGTTGTGACTGGCTCGCCGGCACCCAGGCGCAGCGTGCCGCAGTGCTGTCGGCACAAACGGCGGTGCTGCTGTCGACCTACCTGCGCATGCTCGGTCATGCCGCGCGCGCCCACAGCGCCACCTGTTCCGATCTCGACCTGGGGCAACTGGCCGTGGCCTGTGGCCTGGCGCATGCCGACGGCGGCAGTCCCTACATCGGCAATCGCTATGGCCTGGCCGCCGTCAGCACCACCTTCGCGATGGCGCCGGACAGACCACTGGCGCCCGCGTCCGGCCAGGACCGTCGGGCGTCGCATGGGCCCGCCTGGTGGCTGGGCAAGGAAACGCTGAAAAACGCGTTCAACCGCGAGGCGTTCAAGAACCGCGAATTCCGCAAGGGCGCCTTTCCATTCGAGAAGCTCAAGCGGGTCGAGACGCCAACCACCTTCATCGACCATGAACGCGTGCCGCGGTTTCCCAAACGCGCCGACTTTTTTGCGCGCTCGCTTTTCGGCGACCTCGGCAAGGCGGTGCAGGACGCGGCCAAGGGCGGGCACTATGTGCTCAAGAGCCCGATAGGCGCCTGCGCCCGGCGCGCACTCGGTGCTTTGTTGTTGCTGCAGTTCGGCGAGGCGCGCGGCCCGGTGGCGCCGAGCACGGCCGACCCGAAGCGCAATGCCGACAACCTCAAGGCCGCCTCCTACTACCTGGGCGTGGATGCCGTGGGTCTGTGCAAAGTGCCCGCATGGGCCTATTACTCGCATGACGCTGGCGGCAACGCCATGCCGGTCTATCACCAGAACGGCGTCAACCTGCTGCTTGACCAGGGTCACGAAACCATGGAAGGCGCCAGCGGCGACGACTGGATCGCGGTGGCGCAAAGCATGCGTGCCTACCTGCGCTTCTCGATGCTGGGCGGCATCATCGGCGAACAAATTCGGCGACTGGGTTATTCGGCGCGGGTGCATTCGGTGCTCGACGGCGATGTGCTGCAGCCGCCGTTGTTGCTGCTGTCGGGCCTGGGCGAAGTCAGCCGGATCGGCGAAGTCATCCTCAACCCGTATCTGGGTCCGCGCCTCAAGAGCGGCACCGTGACCACCGACATGCCGATGGCGTACGACAAGCCGATCGACTTCGGCCTGCAGACCTTTTGCCAGAACTGCAACAAATGCGCCCGTGAATGCCCCTCGGGTGCCATCAGCGCCGGCCCCAAGCTGATGTACAACGGCTACGAGATCTGGAAAAGCGATGCCGAGAAATGCACCCGCTACCGTCTCACCAATGCCGCCGGCGCGATGTGTGGGCGTTGCATGAAGACCTGTCCGTGGAATCTGGAGGGCCTGTTTGCCGAGAGCGGCTTTCGCTGGCTGGCGATGAACGTCCCGCAAAGCGCCCGGATGCTGGCCGCACTCGACGACAAACTGGACAACGGATCGATCAATCCGGTCAAGAAATGGTGGTGGGACATCGAGCTCGACCGCACCAGCGGGGCCTACCTGCGCGCGGCACAGGTCAATCAGCGCGGCTTGCAAAAGGACCTGCAACTCAAGTACGAAGACCAGAACCTGGCCGTCTATCCGGCCGACCGGATGCCGCCACCGTACCCGGTCACCTTTTTGGCCAACCGCGAAGAGGGCATCGAGCGCTACCGTGCCATGCTTACGCCCGAGCAACACAAGGCACGCATCGCCGCGGGCGATACGCAGGGCCTGGTGCCGGAATTCACGATGCCCGAAGGCGAGCCACCGGTGTTTCCGGTGCTGCTCAAGCGGCGCCAGGACATGGCGGCCGATGTGGCCAAGTACGAGTTCACTGCCCCAGACGGGTCGCCATTGCCGCCGTTTGATGCCGGCGCGCATATCGACATCGTCATCGCACCCGAATACCAGCGCCAGTACAGCCTGGCCGGCGATCCTGCAGACCGTGGCAAGTACGTGCTCGGCGTGTTGCGCGAACCGCAGGGCCGCGGCGGCTCGGCGCTGATGCACCGGGCGTTTCGCGAAGGGCGCACGGTCTTCATCACGAAGCCGGCGAACCATTTCCCCTTGCACGAAGACGCCACGCTGAGCCTGCTGTTTGCCGGCGGCATCGGCGTGACGCCGATGATCGCCATGGCGCACCGGCTGCATGCGCTGGGCCGGTCATTTGCGCTGCACTACAGCGCGGCCAGCCGCGCGACGGCCGGTTTCCTGGACGACCTGCAGCAGATGCCGTGGAAGGACAAGGTCTGCTACCACTTCAAGGATGAAGGCGCACGCGCCAACCTGCCCGCGCTGATACCGGCCTACCCGGCCGGTGCCCACGTCTACACCTGCGGCGCGCCGCGCTTCATGGACGGCGTATTCGAGGCCGCCGGTGTCAAGGGATGGCCCGAGGAGGCCCTGCACCGCGAGTATTTCAGTGTTCCCGAGGCCGACGGCTGGGTGAACCGGGAGTTCGTCCTGCGGCTGGCGCGCAGCGGCAAGTCATTCACGATCCCGGCCGACCGCAGCGCCACCGATGTGCTGGCACAGGCCGGCATCCGGATCGACACCAAATGCAGCGATGGCCTGTGCGGTGTGTGCGCGACGCCCTATGACGCCGGCGCGTCGGGCGAGATCGAACACCGCGACTTCGTGCTCGGGCGCAAGGATCGGGCACACAAACTCATCCTGTGCTGCTCGCGTGCCAAGGAGGCCGGCGGCGAGATCGTCGTGGACCTGTGATAACACACGCGCCTGTCGCGCGGCAGGCCGCAACGGTTAGTGGGGGCCTGCGGCCGCCATGCGCCGTTTGGCCGCCAGCGCGAAAAATGCGCAACCCAATACAAGGGCAAACCAGCCCACGACGAATGCGCTGCCCATGAGTTCCTGCACGCTGGGCGAACGCGCGACATACGGCGCGATCAGGATGATCGCACCGATCAGTGCACACAGGATGCCCTTGATCAACACATCGTTGTCATTTTTGGACCTGTTCTTGGGTTGCTGACCGTGGGCAACGTTGTCGCCTTTGCGGGTGGGGGGTGCGGGCAATGGCATGGTGCTGTGGATCTGTGTTGTGGGGGTTGTCAATGTGGCAAGGCAATAAGGTCGGTGTCATCGCCCCGCGCTGTCGCAAAGCGTCTGTTCACCCGGTCGCTTTGCGCCTGTTCGATGCGTTCCCTGCGGCTGGACGCGAAGTTTCATTCGGTATGTCGGGGACCGACCGACGCGCCGTTGACGGGGGCGTCGGTACAGTGCTGGTCGTCCGGTACGGCGGATTCGTGCATGCCTCTATTGGGGCGGCCATGCCACCTGTGCCATGGCGCAGTTTCGCATGAATGGCATGCGGGTGTCTGCCGAACGGGATCCGGTGCGCCGCCACTTTGCCTCGAATCGGTGGGGTTTCGTCGACCGCTGCGCATAATCAAGCATCAAGCCGGGTGCATCGCGCACCATGGCAATAAAAGGAGTACACGATGTCGATCAGTGAAGAACTGGGCAAGCTGGCAGAACTGCACCAGCGCGGCGTGTTGACGGATGAGGAGTTTGCGCGGGCCAAGTCGCGCCTGATCGGTTCGCACGAAGGGCCTGCTGCGTCGTCGGCTGGGCCATCCAGCTTGCCGTTTGTTGCCGGTTTCAACGGCTTGCGCCGCAGTACCAGCGACCGCTGGCTGGGTGGTGTATGCGGCGGGTTGGCGCGTACCTTGGGCATGGAGTCGTGGGTCTGTCGTCTTATTCTTGCGGTATTGACGCTGTTTGGTGGATTCGGGCTGTTGATCTACCTGCTGTTGTGGATCTTTGTGCCCTCGGAGTGAGCGAGAACCGGTGGCGCTGAAGCCAGGGGCCGCCTCAACGGCGCAGGGCCTGCAGCACGGCGTCCACGAACTTGCCGGGCTGGTCGGCATGCACCCAGTGCGATGCGCCGTCGATCACCGTGACGGCGATGTCCGGGAACATCGGCGCGAACGGCGCGCTATTGCCGCCCGGTACATAGTCTGACAAGGCGCCGGCAATGGCGGTACAGGGACCCGGGAACCGCTTCGTGAGCAGTTCGGCCGGAAAACCGCACAAATCGGACATCGCCGCGGTGATGGCCGCCAGGTTGATGCGCCAGTCGAAATGGTCGTTGCGCGGCACCAGGTTCTGCACCAGAAAGGGCGCCACCGACGCATCGGGCAGCAGGGCCTGCAACTGGCGTTGGACTTCGCCTCGGCTGGCCGCGGCCATCAGGTCGATGCCGCGCATGGCCTGGGCATAGCGGCTCAGGGAGTCGGCGTAGGACGTCGGCGCAATGTCGACCACGATCAGCCGTTCGACCAAATCAGGATAGGCCAGTGCCAGCGCCATGGCCGTCTTGCCTCCCATGCTGTGGCCCATCACGGTGGGTTGGTGCAGGCCGTGCCCGGTGATGTATTGCCGCACGTCGTCGGCCATTTCCGGATAGGCCATGGTTTGCGCCCATGGGGAAGCACCATGGTTGCGCAAATCCAGTGCATGCACCTCATGGCTTGGGGCCAGCTGGCGCGCCACGCTGCGCCAATTGGTGGCCGAGCCGAACAGTCCGTGCAGCACGACCAGTGGCGGCCCGCTGCCCATGGTTTCACCCTTTAGTTCCAGTCCCATGACGCGATTATCGGCCTGCCGTGGCCGCTGGTTGAACGGCTGGCGCGGTCAATCGGGCGCCGGACTGACGGTTGCGCGCATTTTCAGGGCCGCGTCATACAGGACATTGCGCGCGGCGCCGGTGATGGATACAGCCAATCGCACTGCCGACTTGAGCGGCATCTCCGCCATCAGCAGTCCCAGCACCCGCAGCGCGTCGTCGTCCTGCGGTGCTGCCGGCTGTCCGTGCAGCACGACGACGAACTCGCCGCGACATCGGTTTGCATCGACGGACAGCCAGTGGGCAAACTGCGCGGCCGGCATGGTCGCAATCTGCTCGAATTGTTTGGTCAGCTCACGCGCCACCGTGATCGGCCGTTGGCCCAGCACGACCAGGACGTCGGCCAGCGCCTGTATCCGGTGCGGCGCTTCCAGCAGGACGATGGCCCGCGCTTCGCACGCCAATGCCGCGACCCGCGTGGCACGCTCACTGCTGCGGGAAGGCAGAAAACCGGCAAAAACGAACGCGTCGTCACCGTCTGTGGCCGCCAGTCCGGCGACGCTGAGTGCCGCCGTGACGCTGCTGGGTCCAGGCACCGGAATGACCACCTGGCCACCGGCGGACAGCGCTGTCACCAGGCGCGCGCCTGGGTCGCTGATGCCAGGCGTGCCGGCGTCGCTGACATAGGCGACGCGTTGGCCCTGGCGCAGCCGCTGGACGATCTGCTCCGTGGCTGCGAGCTCATTGTGCTGGTGCAGCGCCAGCAACTGGGCCGCCGGCCGATCAATGCCGTAGGCCCGAAGCATAGCCTGGGTGTGGCGTGTGTCTTCGCAGGCCACCGTATCCACCAATTGCAGGACATGCAGGGCCCGCAGGCTGATATCGGCCAGGTTTCCGATCGGCGTGGCCACCACATACAGGGCTGCCTGCGGATAATGTTGTGAGCCAGCCGCGTCGCGGGCGGCGCTTAGGGCCAAGGCATAGGGTGTCATCGATGGGCTTTCCCGGATTCAGGACGGTGCTGGGCAGGCGCGGCAACAGCAAGCAGGCGGGCGACGCCTACGAGGAGACCGCGCTGCGCCATCTGCAGCAGGCCGGCTTGCGCCTGGTTGTGCGCAATTATCGAACGCCCGGGCGCGGCGGCGGCGAGATCGACCTGATCATGCAGGACCTGGACGGCACCGTCGTGTTCGTCGAGGTGCGTGCGCGCAGCGGGCGTGACCATGGCGGGGCGGCGGCCAGTATCGGAGCGCTCAAGCGGCGCAGGATCGTGTTTGCGGCGCGCCAGTATCTGGCGCGTTGCGCGGCGCCGCCCCCGTGCCGCTTCGATGTGGTGGCGTTCGATGCTCATGGCCTGGACTGGTTGCGCGCGGCCTTCGATGCAAGCTGACCCTGCGCCGACGGATTACAAATCGTTGCCGGTGTGGCAGGTATCATCAGCGCCATGTTAGAGCAGCGCATCGAACAGCATTTCATTGATAGCGCCGATTTGAAATACCAGGTGGCGCAGATCCTGAGCAAGCCGATCGCGGCCGCGGTTCAGGCCGTGCTGGTGTGCGTTACCAGCGGTGGCAAGGTACTGGCCTGCGGCAACGGTGGGTGTGCCGCGCTGGCGCAGCATTTCGCGGCCAGCTTCGTCGGTCGCCTGGAGCGGGAAAGACCAGAGCTGGCGGCGCTGGCGCTGGCGGCCGATAGCTCGACGCTGACCGGGGCGGCCAATGAGTTCACTTTTGGCGCGGTGTTTGCGCGCCAGTTGCGTGCGTTGGGCGGGTCGGGTGATGTGTTGCTGGTGCTGTCGGTTAACGGCAATTGCGCCAACGTGCAGCAAGCCATTGCCGCCGCGCATGAGCGGGAAATGGTCGTGATCGGACTGTCGGGCCATGGCGGCGGGCAGATGGCACAGCTGATGCGCGACACCGATGTCCATGTCGGCGTGCCACACGAGCGTACTGCGCGCATACTGGAGATCCTGATGCTGGTGCTGCACTGCATGTGCGACGCCGTCGATGCCCAATTGCTGGGCGAACAAGAGGAATAATGCTGATGTTGACGAAATCTGGTTTGATCAAACTGGCTGTCACCTTTGTCTGTGTGGCCAGCCTGGGGGGCATACTGAGCGCCTGTGTGCCGCTGATCGTCGGTGGTGCGGCCGTCAGTGGCGCTCTGGTGGCGACGGACCGTCGGACCTCGGGCACCCAGCTCGAGGACGAGGGCATCGAATTGCGGTCAATTGGTCGCATCAACGAGAACCTGGGTTCGCGCGTGCATGTGAACGTCACCAGCTACAACCGTCAGGTGCTGCTGACGGGCGAGGTCCCCAGCGCGCAGGACAGGCAGCTGGTCGAGCAGATCGTGTCGCGGGTCGATAACGTGCGCCTGGTGGCCAATGAGCTCGCGGTGCTGGGCGCGTCATCACTGACCCAGCGCTCATCCGATGCTCTGGTAACGGGCAAGGTCAAGGCGGCCATGGTCGACTCCAAGGACCTGTTTGCCAACGCATACAAGGTGGTGACCGAGCGCGGGGTCGTCTATTTGATGGGTCGGGTCACCCAGCGCGAGGCCAATCGCGCGACCGAGATCGCGCGCAGCACAGGCGGCGTGCAGAAAGTCGTGCGCCTGCTCGAGATCATTTCAGAGGAAGAACTGCAGCGTACGCTGCCGGCCGCGCCCAAGTCCTGACGCTGCAGGGACGGGCGCCATGTCGGCGACCGTATCGTCGCGCGCAGTTTATTTCAGGCGTTTGATCAGGCTGGATGTGTCCCAGCGCGCGCCACCCATCCGCTGCACGTCGGCGTAGAACTGGTCGACCAGCGCAGTCACCGGCAGTCGCGCCCCGTTGCTGCGCGCCTCGTCGAGCACGAGGCCCAGGTCCTTGCGCATCCAGTCGACCGCAAAGCCGAATTCGAACTGGTCGGCCACCATGGTCTTGCCGCGGTTGTCCATCTGCCAGCTTTGCGCTGCGCCCTTGCCGATCACCTCCAGCACCTGCGCCATGTCCAGGCCCGCGCGCTGTCCGAACGCGATGCCTTCGCTCAGTCCCTGGACCAGCCCGGCGATGCAGATCTGGTTGACCATCTTGGCCAACTGACCGGCGCCGCAGTCGCCCAGCAGCGTGATGGCCCGTGAAAAGGCCTGCGCGGTTGGCGCGGCGGCGTCGAACGCGACCTGCTCGCCGCCGCACATCACGGTCAGCAAGCCGTTCTGCGCACCGGCCTGGCCACCCGAGACCGGCGCATCGATGAAGGCTACGCCACGGTGCGCGGCTGCCGCATGCAGTTCGCGCGCAACGCTGGCAGATGCTGTTGTGTGGTCGACAAAAATGGCGCCCGATCGCATGCCCGCCAACGCGCCCTCGTCGGCGCGCGTGCCGTTGCCCTGGTCGGGACCAAGCACGACCGCGCGCAGGTCGTCGTCATTTCCGACACAGCAAAAAACGATGTCGCAGCCCCGTGCCGCAGCTTTTGGCGTGGCCGCGCTTGTCGCACCTTGTGCGTCGGCGAACTCGGCGCACCAAGCTGCCGCCTTGGCCGGATTGCGGTTGTAGACCGTAATCCGGTGGCCGGCGCGCGCCAGGTGGCCCGCCATGGGATAACCCATGACGCCCAGGCCCAGAAAGGCAACCGTGCGCGGGGCGGTTGCTGCGTAAGTCTTGGCGTTTATATTGGACATCGGTGAATGCGGGTTTGAAACGAGTCGAGGCGACGCAAGCACCAGCGCCGTGCCGTGCCGTGTCATGCGGCGTAGCCCTCGCGGGAGCGCCAGCGCTGGTTGATCTAGACGATGGCGAAGTTCTCGGTGCCGGCACTCAGGTCCTGAGACTTGCCGCGCTGGCTGTTGAGTTTGATCTGCAAGCGCAGGTCGTTCAGCGAATCCGCATTGCGCAATGCGTCCTCGTATGAAATCTCGTTGTTTTCGTACGCATCGAACAAGGCCTGGTCGAAGGTCTGCATGCCCAGATTGCGGCTCTTTTTCATGATCTCCTTGATCTCGGAGACGTCGCCCTTGAAGATCAGGTCGGAGATCAAAGGCGTGTTGAGCATGATCTCGACCGCTGCGGTGCGGCCCTTGCCGTCCTGCTTGGGGATCAGGCGTTGCGACACCAGGGCCTTGAGGTTGAGCGACAGGTCCATCAGCAATTGCGAACGCCGCTCTTCGGGGAAGAAGTTGATGATCCGGTCCAGCGCCTGGTTTGCGCTATTGGCATGCAGCGTGGCCAGGCACAGGTGGCCGGTCTCGGCAAATGCGACCGCGTGCTCCATGGTTTCGCGATCGCGGATCTCGCCCATCAAGATGACGTCGGGTGCCTGGCGCAAGGTGTTCTTCAGTGCGATCTCCCAGCTGTCGGTGTCCAGCCCCACTTCGCGCTGGGTCACGACACAGTTCTTGTGCATGTGAACGAACTCGACCGGATCTTCGATCGTGATGATGTGGCCTTGCGATTTTTCGTTGCGCCAGTCCACCATGGCCGCCAGTGTGGTCGACTTTCCCGAACCGGTGGCCCCCACCACAATGCACAGACCGCGCTTGGCCGAGGCGATTTCCTTGAGCACCTGTGGTACGCCCAGGCCGTCGATGGTGGGCAGTACGGCCGGGATGATCCGCATCACCATGCCGACCTTGCCCTGCTGGATGAAAGCATTGACCCGAAACCGGCCAACGCCGGGCGGGGAGATGGCGAAGTTGCATTCCTTGGTGCGCTCGAACTCGGCGATCTGCTTGTCATTCATGACCGAGCGCGCCAGCGCCCGGGTATGGTCGCCATTGAGCGGTTGCGGCGACACCTTGGTGACCTTGCCGTCGACCTTGATCGCGGGCGGAAAATCACCGGTGATGAAAAGGTCACTGCCGTTGCGGCTGGTCATCAGCCGCAGCAGATCAGTGATGAATTTGGTGGCCTGGTCGCGTTCCATGAAGTGCGCTCTCCCTGTTCGTCATTTCTTTTCGCTCAGCCGCGCGCTGACAACGCGCAGGCGCAGCGACAGCTTGCGAGCCAGCAATGCAATCAGACTGGCGGCCAGATGGGGGCTTGCAGCCATCATGTCGTCCATTCCCTCGGCTGTCAGCACGCCAACTTCGCATTCGTTCATAGTGGTGCAGGCCGAGAACCGGATGCCGCTGTCGAGCAGGGACATCTCGCCCAGGATTTCGCCCGGGCGGATCTCGGCCAGGCGCAGCCGCTCGCCCCACGGTTGTACCCGATCGACAGCAACGGCGCCAGACAGCAGAACAACCATGAAATTACCATATTCATCCTGTCGGATGATGTCGCGGTTCGGCGGAATCGTGGCGAAGTCGAAATGCCGTTCAAGCTCCTGTATCGCCTTGAGGTCCAGGTGGCGCATGTAGCGGTCCTTGGACCATAGGTTCTGCAGCAGTTTGGTGCCGCGCGCGGCATCGAGGCGATTGGCATCGATCTCGACCGCCCGCGCCGCCCATGGAACCAGCAACGATGCATCGACACCCAGGCCCGCAAATGCAGTACTGAAAAACACGGAGTCCTGCCTTTCTTCCGCCGGTCCGGGCGGCTCCTTGGGTTTGAGGATATCGAAGATTCCCATCGTTTCATTCTCCAGTGCTGGGGTGATGGCTCAACCGGGGAAGTTATCCGGGATCTTCGCTTTGCTACGTGCCTCTGCGGGGCTGATGATGTTGCGCCTGACCAGGTCGGTCAGATTCTGGTCCAGCGTCTGCATGCCGACGCTGTTGCCCGTCTGAATCGATGAATACATCTGCGCCACCTTGGCCTCTCGGATCAGGTTGCGGATCGCGCTGGTGCCGAGCATGATCTCGTGTGCTGCCACCCGACCTTGCCCATCCTTGGTCTTGCACAGCGTCTGCGAGATCACCGCCTGCAGCGACTCGGACAACATGGCCCGCACCATTTCCTTTTCGTCAGCCGGGAAGACGTCGATGATCCGGTCGATGGTCTTGGCCGCACTGGACGTGTGCAGGGTTCCGAACACCAGGTGGCCGGTCTCGGCCGCGGTCATTGCCAGGCGGATGGTCTCCAGGTCGCGCATCTCACCCACCAGGATGCAGTCTGGGTCTTCGCGCAGCGCCGAACGCAACGCGGCCGCGAAGCTCAGGGTCTGCGGTCCGACTTCGCGCTGGTTGACCAGGCACTTCTTGGATTCATGCACGAATTCGATTGGGTCTTCGACCGTCAGGATATGGCCGAACTCGGTCTCGTTGAGATAGTTGACCATCGCTGCCAGCGTGGTGGACTTGCCCGAACCCGTGGGCCCGGTCACCAGCACCATGCCGCGCGGCTTGAGCGCCAGCTCGGCAAATATCTTGGGCGCGTTGAGTTGTTCCAGCGAAAGGATCTTGGAGGGAATCGTGCGGAACACCGCGCCTGCACCGCGGTTGTGGTTGAACGCGTTGACACGAAACCGGGCCAGGCCCTCGATCTCGAAAGAGAAGTCGATCTCCAGGAACTCCTCGTAGTGCTTGCGCTGCGTGTCGTTCATGATGTCGTACACCATGGCGTGCACCGCCTTGTGGTCCAGCGGTTCTACGTTGATGCGTCGCACATCGCCATGCACCCGGATCATCGGCGGCAACTCTGCGGACAAGTGCAGGTCGGAGGCTTTGTTCTTGACGCTGAACGCGAGTAACTGGGTTATGTCCACGTATTCCTCGGTGGTTTGTTACGCTACAGGCCAATTATGACCACGATTGCGACCAATCTCCAAGCCGTGCACTGCCGCATTGCCGCTGCATGCCTGGCTGCTGGTCGTGATGTCAGCGATGTGCAGTTGCTGGCCGTATCCAAAACACTTGCCGTGTCGGCGGTGGCGCAGGCGCTTGCAGCGGGCCACAAGCAGTTCGGCGAGAACTACATCCAGGAGGCGGTGGCCAAGATCGGCGCCTTGCAAGGCGCCGACATCGTCTGGCATTGCATCGGGCCGGTGCAAAGCAACAAGACCCGGCTGGTGGCCGAACACTTCGACTGGGTGCAATCGGTGGACCGGCTCAAGATCGCCCAGCGCCTGAATGAGCAGCGGCCCGATGCGAAGGCGCGCTTGCAGGTGTGCATCCAGGTCAACACCGACGGAGGTCCGAACAAGGCCGGTGTCACGCCAGCAGCGTTGCCGGATCTGGCGCTTGCCATCGCCCGTCTGCCACGTCTGCAACTGCGTGGCCTGATGACGATTCCCGAGCCTGCGCCGGACTTCGCGTCTGCGCTGGCGCTGCACCAGCGCGCCAGTGCGCTGCTGCGGCGGCTCAACGCCGACGGGCTCGCGCTCGATACCCTGTCGATGGGCATGAGTGGTGACCTTGAGGCGGCGATACATGCCGGCAGCACCATGGTGCG
>JANNKH010000030.1:0-40041 GCA_031396205.1 Rhodoferax sp. | reverse complement strand
CGCCCAGCAATTGACTCGGCAAGAACGGCTCGCGGGCTTGGGCTTTCTGGCGGCGGGAATTGCTCACGAACTCAATAATCCGCTCACTGCAATCCGCTGGACCAGCGAGTCGCTGCTGACTCGCTTCGCCGCGCTGTTCGGCTCTGTCACGCCGCAACACGCCACGCTCGTCGAAAACTATTTGAAGATGATTCAATCGGAATCGTCACGCTGTCAGCAGATCACGGCGAAGCTGCTCGACTTCGCTCGCGGCGGCGACGGCTTGCGAGCCAACCACGACGTTACGCAAATCATTCGCAAGGTCATCCAACTCATTCGCGCCATGAGCCGACGGCCGCTTCAAGGGCGGCCACATCACGCGCCATTTCGGGCAACCGGTGCAAGGACAGCATGCGATCCAGCTCGAGATGTGCTGGAGCACCTACATGCAAGAGTCGCCGCCGTATCGGGTCGACCCCGCGCGCGCAGCTCGACTCGAACCAGTGTTGCGCGCGTTGGTGCAGACCATGCTCGACTGGACTCCCGATGCCTGAACACAGCCTATGGACCGAACAGGCCTGGATCGATGGCCGCTGGCAACATGCAGTGCTGTTCGATGTCGATGCACAGGGCTGCTGGAGCCGCATTGAAAGCGGCATCACGGCTCCCCCGGCGCATGCCCGGCATCTGCCCGGCCCAGTACTGCCGAGCCTGGTGGACGCGCACAGCCATGCTTTTCAGCGTGCCTTCGTCGGCCTGTCGGAACGCCGCGCCTCGGCGTCCGACGACTTCTGGTCCTGGCGCGAACGCATGTACCAGGTGGCGTTGCGCATCACGCCGTCGCAGATGCAGGCGGTAGCGGCGCAGCTGTACCTGGAGCTGCTGCGCGGCGGCTATACCCAGGTCTGCGAATTCCACTACCTGCACCATGCGCCTTCAGGCCAGCGTTATCCGGATCCGGCGCAGATGTGCTGGTCGCTGGCAGACGCTGCGCAACGCACCGGCATGGGCCTGACGCTGCTGCCGGTGTTGTACCAGCGTGCCGGCTTCGAACGACCCGCGTTGCAGGACGACCAGCGCCGCTTCGCCAGCACCCCCGCACTGGTGATGGAACTTGCACGCGCCGCGCACTCCAGCGGCCGCCGGCATCTGGATGCGGGTATCGCGATCCACTCGCTGCGCGCCGCAAGCCTGCCTGGCATCCAGGACCTGGTGCGCCAGGTCGGTGAGGAGGATCTGCCGATCCACCTGCATATTGCCGAGCAGACCGGCGAGGTCGACGACTGCATCAAGGCCACCGGCCAGCGCCCGATCCAATACCTGTGCGACACACTGGCGCCCGATGCCCGCTGGCAACTGGTGCATGCGACCCATGCCAGCGCCAGTGAGATCGACGCCGTCGCCCGTTGCGGCGCCGGCATCGTGATCTGCCCGGCCACCGAAGCCAACCTGGGCGACGGCCTGACTGACCTGGCCGGCTGGCTCGCGGCGGGCGTTCCCATGGCGATCGGCTCCGACAGCCATGTCGTGCGCAACTGGCCCGAGGAGCTGCGCTGGCTCGAATACGGGCAACGCCTGCTGCACCGCAGACGCAACGTGGCTGCCGCGCCGGGCGTGCAGGACGCAACGGCCGCCCGATTGTTCGACGCTGCGTTGACGGCGGGGGCACGTGCAGGTGGAAAGTCGCAGTGGGGACTGGTGCGCGGCGCACGGGCCGATGCGCTGGTACTCGACACCCGGTCGGCGGGACAACTCGGCGTGCCGTCCAGCCACCGGCTCGATGCATGGGTCTTTGCCGGCACGGAGCCCGCCATGCGCGAAGTGCTGGTGGCCGGCGAGCAGGTGCTGCGCGATGGCAGGCATCGCGATCAGGATGCGATCGGCGATGCATTTGTGCAGGCGATGCAGGCCCTGTGGACGGACACGGCGCGCTGACACTGCGCTGCCCAGCGGCCTGGCGGGCGTTGCGGCCGTGGCGCCGGTTCCGTCGCAGTCAGGGCGTGTGGCCGCGGCGGCCCTTGCGCTGGTGCGTTGGCGGTTTGCGCGCAGTTGGCGACCGGTCCTTGCGGCGGCGCCCCAGCGCCAGCACCAACCCGAGCGCCAGCAACGCCAGTATCAGCAGCGTGTAAAAGCCGCGGGACTGAAGCCATTGCGCTAGTTCACTGTCGGGCATGGGCAGGGCCGCATTGGATAATTGCAGCGATTGTGCGCGAACTGCCGCTCCCGTTGTCCGCCGCACCATGACGCGGCATTGGCCTACAGCACAGCAGCGCACGCCCGGCTATGCTCGCGCACCAGGATGAATGCCCCCAACGCGCACCGTGTTCGCTGCTCCCCATGGGGCTGTACGTACCCTCTGGATGGCCGGGCGGCACCGACATGACCCAACCAGGCAGACCGATGCAGCACCGTGGATTTCGACGATGACCCACGCACAATGGTTTTTGCTGATCGGCGCCCTGCTGCTGTTCATGGGCCTGACCCGCTCCTTGCTGGAGCGCACGCCGGTGACGTCGGCCATCATCTACCTGGCCGTCGGGCTGGTGGTGGGTCCGACGGTATTGCACCTGTTTCATTTCAATCCGCTGAAGGAATCGGCGCTGCTGGAGGTGCTGACCGAGGTGGCGGTGCTGATCTCGCTGTTTTCCGCTGGCATCAAGATGCCCGCACCATTCAATCTCTTGCGCTGGCGCGCGCCGATGCTGCTGGCCACGGTATCGATGGCCATCACCGTGGCGCTGGTGGCCGGCTTTGCGGTACTGGTGCTGGGCCTGCCGCTGGGCGCTGGCGTGTTGCTGGGCGCGATCGTCGCACCGACGGATCCGGTGCTGGCAACCGATGTGCAGATCCGCCACCCTGGTGACCGTGACCTGCTGCGCTTTAACCTGACCTGCGAAGCCGGCATGAACGATGGCAGCGCATTTCCATTCGTCGTGCTCGGACTGGGTCTGCTGGGCCTGCACGACCTTGGATCGTTCGGGCTGCGCTGGGTGCTGGTCGACGTCGTCTGGGCGACCGCGGGCGGCATTGGCATCGGCCTGCTCGCCGGCGCCGCCCTGGCCCGACTGTGCATGGTGTTGCGGCAAGATCCGCGACGCCACACGTTGTTGGACGACTTTCTGGGCCTGGGTTTGATCGGCGTCGTATATGGCGTATCCGTGATGGCCCATACCTGGGGGTTCCTGGCGGTTTTTTTTGCCGCCGTCGCATTGCGCCAGACTGAACTCAAGCTGGCCGACGAGCGCCGCGCGATGACACCGCCAGCCGAGCCATCCGCCGCATCGGCCAGCCAGCACCCGCAGTCCGACTATCTGGAGCAGACCACGGTCAGCGCCGGCTCGCTGGTGTTCAAGGAACATCTGGAGCGCTTGTCCGAGCTCGTGCTGGTGCTGCTGGTCGGCGGCTCGCTGTACCTGGACTCATGGAGCTGGCCTGCGCTTGGCCTGGCGGTCTTCCTGTTCGTCGTGGCCCGCCCGGTCAGCGTCTTGATCGCCTTGGCTGGCAGCCGCACGCCATGGCGCGCGCTGGGCTTGATCGGCTGGTTCGGCGTGCGCGGCATCGGTTCGCTGTACTACCTGATGTATGCGATCGCGCACGGACTGCCCGAGCCGCTGGCATTGCAACTGGTGCAGATCACCCTGGTCGTGGTGGCGCTGTCGATCCTGCTGCATGGCACCAGCGTAAAGCCCCTGCTCGGTCTGTTCTGGCGCCGGCGCTGAGGCGACCGGCCGGCCATGCCAGCGACCGGAGCAGAACCGTCAGCCGCGCGGATGGTGCTGCGCGTGCAGCTGGCGCAGCCGCTCGCGCGCGACATGGGTATAGATGGTCGTCGTGGAAATATCTGCATGTCCGAGCAGCATCTGCACCGCGCGCAGGTCGGCGCCGTGGTTCAGCAGATGGGTTGCGAACGCATGGCGCAAGGTATGCGGCGATGGCGCAATGGAAAGCCCGGCGCGCAGCGCGTATTTCTTGACGATGTTCCAGAACATCACCCGCGACATCGCGCTGCCGGCATTGATGCCGCTGCTGGTCACGAACAGGGACACCGTCTGGCGCTGGCTGAGCAGCGCCGGTCGCGCCTGCTCCAGGTAGCGCCGAAGCCACAGGCCGGCCTCTTCGCCAAAAGGCACCAGCCGCTCCTTGTTGCCCTTGCCAAACACCCGCAGCACATGCTCCTGAAGGCTGATGTTGAGCACCCGCAATCCGACCAGTTCGCTGACCCGCAGGCCACTGGCATACATCAGTTCGAGCATGGTCCGATCACGCATGCCGAGCGTAGTGCCCACGTCGGGCGCCGCCAGCAACGCCTCGACCTGCGCCTCGGACATGATCTTGGGCACCCGCAGCGCCTGGCGTGCCGCCTGCAGCTTGAGCGTCGGGTCGGCGGAGATCCGGTCCTCGCGCAGTGCCCAGCGGAAAAACCGCTTGAACACCGTCAGGCGCCGGTTCGCGGTGGTGGCCTTGGTCTGTGCATGGCGGGCGGAAAAATAGCCATGCAGATGGTATTCGCCGACGGCCAACAGGTCCACACCCAGCGGCTGCAGCCACTGCGCCAGCAACCCGAGGTCTCGCCGGTAGGCCGACAAGGTGTTGCGCGACAGGCCTTGTTCCAGCCACAGCGCATCGATGAAGGCGTCAATCTCGGATGGGCTCGATTCAGGCATGCGCGTGGATGGTAACGCGCCCCGGCCCGGGTCACGCGAACACGACCTTGCTGATCTTCTCCGGCATGCCTGCCGCATCATCGCGCTAACTGCTGGCGATGCAGATGGGTTATGACGGTGCCTACACCGCGGGTCTGGTCACCCTGTCCACGCTGCTGGGCGTGCTCAGCCTGCCATTTGTACTGGGCAACACTTTCCAGTGCGACTCGAATCAGGCCGCCCTGAGGCGGCGCAGCAGCCAGCGGATCAACGCCACCACCAACAGTGCCAATGTAGGCAACTGGTAGGCCGGTCCGATATAGTCATTCTTGAAAAAGGTGAAGAACGACGCCCATGCAACCTGCGTTTCGGACAGATCAGGGAACATCAACAGCATCGCGGTAATCTGCGCGTTCTCGCACAGGTCCCAGGCGCCCGCGAAAACCGGGATCCAGGCCAGCCAAAGCCAGCCATCTGAGGGCCGCAGACGGGTCAGCAGGCCGCTGAACAAGGTCACGTACAGCATCGGAAACAGCACGTCGACCGTCGGGCTGGACCAGGCGTAGACCCGCCGGCCTGCCGCGCCATACTGCTCCATCGCCGCCACCAGTTCCGTGTAGCTGTAGCCATTGCGAACGTCAAGCAACTCGCTGCCGATGGGCAGGGCCGGGAACACCAGCAACAACCAGACCAGGACTCCGACGAAGCTGCCCGTCAGCACCGGAGTCCGACTGGCGAACTGGAAATAGCGGTTGCGGACCATGCAAAGCGCACAATGGATCAGGGGACCTGCGTGTGGTCGCCACCGACCAGCACGATGCGCCGCCGGATGCGGGCCAACTCCTGCGCGTCGCCCGCCTGCTCGGCGCGCTGCGCCTGCACACCGAGCCAGGCCAGCAGTGGCCGCCGCCAGCCCTGGCCGGATGCGGCATCGATGGCAAGGCTGATGGTTTGCGGGTCGGCGCGGCCACTGCGCAGCAACACGCCAGCGGCAACCAAGCGCGACAGTGGGCCCTCCAGCGCCACCAGTTGCGCCCCGCCGGCTTGCGCCGCCAGCAGCGGCCGGTGCGGCGCGGGCAGCAGCGCGGCGTCGGCCGCCGTAGCCTGCGCCTGCAGGTAGCGCGCATAGGCCTGCTCCGGCGCCGCGGCGTCTTGCGCCAATATGTCGAAACCGGCGCAGGGCTCGAACACCAGGCTGGCAACACGCGTGGCGCAGCGCACCAGTTCGGCCCGAGCCAGCAGGTCGGGGCGTCCGGTGCGCGCGATCTCGGCGCGCGCGCGTGCGAATTCAACTTCCTCGATGCGGCTGTTGCCCGACAGATAAGCGTCCTGGGCCCGCTCGTTGAAGCCCTGCGCGTTCAGTTGCCAGTCGGGCGGCGGCGGACCACCGGCGCAACCGGCCAGCAGCGCGGCCCATCCGGTAATCGTCCAGAGCAACGCACGCATCATGGCAACTTGATCTGCGCATCGCGCGCAAACGGCCACTTGCGGTTGATCTCGTTGACCAGATGCTCGACCTTGCGCAGGCTGGCCTCGACCTCGGCGCGCAAGGCGCCCAGGTCGGTCGTCGCCTCACGCGCATTGGCGCCAATGGCCTGCGCCTCCACCAGCACGGCATCGACTTTTTTCAGACTGTTGCGTGCCTCGGCCAGCAGGCCGTTGAGCTGGATCACCGTCGCTCGGGTTTCCGATACAACGCCCTGCTGGCCGAACATCTGCTGGTCGGCGCGCTCGATCATTCCATCGGTGCGCTGTGCGATGCCATCGGCCTTGAGCACCAGGCCGTCCACCCGGGCCAGCAGCGCATTGGTGCGTTGCAGTGCCTGCGACAGTTGGCGCGCATCCGCATCGTTGCCCATCAGCACGCCGATGGCGCCACGCGGGCCGTTGAGCTTGTCGGCCGCGATCTGCAGGCTGCGCAGGCTGGCGTTCAGCGGAGCGTCCGGGCTGGTCAGTGCCCCCAGGTTGCTGACCAACTCGCGCACGCTGGCCATCATGCGCGGAATCTCGGCCGCCGCATCGCCCCGCAATACCTTGCGCTCGGCGCCATCGGGCAGCGGTGGATCGGTCAGCACGCCGGTAAAGGCGCGGATCTTGGTGCCGCCGACCAGGCCGCTTTCCATCGTGAACACGCTCGATGTGCGCAGCCAGTGCGCATCTTTTTGCGACACGTTGACGATGATGCGGGCATTGCCTTCGCTCGAGAGCTCGATGCGGCCGATCCGGCCGATCGGAAATCCGGAGAAAGTCATGTTCATGCCCACCACGATGCCCTCGGAGTCATCGGCGATCAGCACCACCTGCTGGGTGCGTTCGAACGCGCCGCGCGCATACATCAGGTAGGCAATGGCGCCCGACAGCAGTATCAGCATGGCCAGCAGCAACAGCCGGGCCTTGCGCTCCAGATGCTGCACAGGCGGCGGGCGAACGGAAGGCTCGGTCATGGAGATAGCGTGGTACCGCTCAATAGTAGTTGCCCACCAGGGACAACACCTCGATCAGCAGGATCAGCGCAAACAGGCGCCCGAGTTGGCTGATCTCGTCTCGGCGGCGCAAGGGAGCACCATCCGAACGCGGATTCGGGGCGATCGGCAGGATCGCCACCACCAGGCTGAAAAAGAAGGCCTTCAGGCCCAGGATCAGCGTAGCCGCCGGTGTGAACACCTGGCCGACATCCCGGGTATAGGCGGCAAATCCCCAGGTGGTGAATCCGTAGATCGAGACATAGGTCATCACCAGCGCCAGCACCGCACTCAGGGCCGCCAGCAGTACCACCGAAAACACGCCACCCAGCACCCGCGGCAGCAACAGGTCACGCGCCGGGTCCCCGCCACCGCGCCACAGGCGATGCAATACGCCCTGCTGGCGCAGGTCGGCCACCGACTCGCCGCTGGGCATGGTGAAGCGCAGAGCTACAAACAAGGCTACCAGCAGCGGCAGCAGTTCCACCACCAGGGTGCGCACCAACACGTCGAGTGCGTACTGCGAGAGGCCATAGGCATCGGCCGTCGCCACGACAATCCGGATGATCACCAGACTCAGCAAAGCCGACAAGGCGACAAATCCGGCCAGCAAGGGAGCAGTCGCCAAATACAATTGCTGGTTGATCGCCAGGTGCTGGCTACGCCGGTAGCTCGAGGGCGACAGCATCAACACCAGCATCTGAGCCGCAAACTGGGCCACCATCCACCAACCCAGCGCCCAACGCAGCGGAGAGCGGCTCCAGCGCACTGGATCGAGTTGCAGCAGCGCGCCGTCGCCCAACTCCAGGCCGGCATCGACAAACTGGCTGAGGCGGCGGCGAACCTTGCGGTCACTATCAGGGTTGGTGACGGCTTCGGTCATGGCCCGGATAAACGACCACGCGCCGCATCGGCAAAAGCCCGCACAAGACAACGCTGGGCCGCCCCACGGTTTGCATCTTCTCGGATGGCCAGACGAGCAACGGCTGAGCTGGGGGCGCGCACAGGACTACCCTGTGTGCTGCGCACTGCAAAATTCGCGCCGGAAGCGGCCTGCCGGCTCATGCGACCTTCTCGGCGACCTCGGCGGTCGTCAGGCAACGCACGCCGCGAGCGCGCAATTGCGCCAGAAACGCCTGGCCGGCCGCCTCGAAACCAGTCACCGCGCTCATGCAATCGGTCAGAAATACCGTGTTGTGCAGGCGGCCGACATGCCACTGGGCCAGCATGTCCTGGCCCGATGCCGCCACGCAATGGCTCAGCGCCTCGCCCGCAACCAGCAGCAGATCGTCGCCAGCGGCCAGCTGCGCCAACAGCGCGGTATTGAGCTGCGTGCGCGGATCGTCGGCACGCGGCACGTCGGCGCGGAACGCGCTGTACTGCTCGGTCATCGGGTTCAGTCCCTTGACCACTTTGTCGCAGGCACGCCCCTTTGCGAGTTCCCATCGCGCCAATCCATCGGACAGTGTTTGCTCGATGTTGTGACCCCAGGTTCCGAGCACGCAATGCACCGGCCAGGCAATCAGGGTGCGTTCGCCGCCGGCCTCCAGTGCCTGCAGGTAGTCCAGCGCCTCGGCGCTGTGGCTGGCATCCCGTGGCCGGACGCGCCCGCTCAGCGCATCGGCAGCGGTGATGGCAGTGAACGGCAAAAGCGGAGCGCCATCAGCATCCAGCCAGAACGTGGTGCGCTCGATTCCCACACCGGCATGCGAGTCGAGCGTGACCACGATTTCATCTATCTGCCCCGTCAGGCGGTCAACAAATCCCGCCAGGCGCTGCATGTCCTCACGGGCGCCCGGGACCGGCAACGTGGCCCGCGGGATGTCCATGAAATCGTTCTGGGGGTCGATGATCAGCAAACGCATTCGGTTCAGTTCCGGTGCAAGTCGCAAGCTGCTTGCGGGTCAATCGGTGGCATGGGCTCGATGGTAGCCCAAGGCCCAGGCCACATGTTCGCGCACCAGCGCGCTGGGATGATTTTCCCGTTGGCGCAACGCCTGCTCGATCGCGGGGTCGAATTGCAACGCCAGCGCGTTGCCCAGCGCTACGGCAATATTGCGCAACCAGCGCTCATGACCGATGCGCCGGATCGGGCTGCCCTCGAGCAATTGCAGAAACTGCGCCTCGCTCCAGCCAAACAGGGTCACCAGCTGGACCCCGACCAGACCCTCGCGCGGATCGAATTCGGGCAGCGCACTGCGTTGCGCGAACTTGTTCCATGGACAGGCCAGCTGGCAATCGTCGCATCCGTAGATCCGGTTGCCCATCAAGGGGCGCAGCTCGGGCAGGATCGATCCGGCATGTTCAATCGTCAGGTAGGAAATGCAGCGCCGGGCATCGAGCCGGTAGGGCGCAACAATGGCCTGGGTCGGACACACATCGATACAAGCGTTGCAACTGCCGCAGTGATCGCTGACCGCAGCGGTCGGCGGCAACGCGATATCAAGGTAGATCTCGCCCAGAAAAAACATCGACCCTGCTTCGCGGTTGAGCACCAGCGTATGCTTGCCGCGCCATCCCTGCCCGCTACGCACACCCAGTTCAACCTCCAGCACCGGAGCGGAGTCCGTGAACACGCGGTAGCCGAGATCACCGACCTCCGACGCGATGCGATGGGCCAGGCGCTGCAGCCGTTGGCGCAGTACCTTGTGGTAATCCCGCCCCCGGGCATACAGAGACACCACGCCTTCTGTTGCGCGATGGAGACGATCGAACTCGATCGCCTGCCAGGAATAGCCTTGCACCGCATGCCCTGTGTTCAAATAGTCCATGCGGGCGGTCAGCACAGTCACTGTGCCAGGCACGAGTTCAGCCGGTCGGGCACGTTTGAGTCCATGCGCCGCCATGTATGCCATATCGCCGTGAAAACCCTTCTCCAGCCACGCCAGCAATCCTTGCTCCGCGCCAGAAAGATCGATATTGCACAGCCCGATCTGGGAGAACCCCAGTTCATGGGCCCAGCGGGTGATGCGGGACACCAATTGACCTTGATCGACCAGAACATGGGGCTTCATCACCCATTGATTATAAAAAGCCTGTGCTGGCCTGACGAGACCGCCACCCGCCTGTTCGCAGCTTGCCTGGCGCAGCAGCCTGGCATAGTTGATTGCTGTATCGAACTGCATGGCGAACTCGGTGCCGGCAAGACAAGTTTCGTGCGCCATTTGTTGCAGGCCCTGGGTGTGACCGGCCACGTCAAGAGCCCGACTTATGCTGTGGTCGAGCCCTATGCGCTTGCCTGCACGCCCTCGATCGATGCGCCACTGCAGATTTGGCATTTCGATTTTTTTCGCTTCAACGATCCTGAGGAGTGGGATGACGCGGGTTTTCGCGACATCTTTGGCAGCACCGGCCTCAAGCTGGTCGAATGGCCGGAGAAAGCCGATGGCATGTTGCCGGTGGCCGATCTGGCCGTGCACATCGCGCTGCAGGACGATGATGCACGCGCTGTAAGGCTGATTGCCCAAACCCCGGCCGGCGCCGCGTTGCTGGGCGCCGTCTGCCGATGAAACGACGCGCGCTGCTGCAATCGGGCGCATTGGTGCTACTGCTGGGCGCCGCACAGATCGCCCGCGGTGCGACGATTCTTGCCGTGCGGGTGTGGCCGGCGCCCGACTATTCGCGCGTCACGATCGAATCCGATGGCGAGCTCAACACCAGCCAGCTCTTCGTGGCCAATCCACCCCGGCTGGCGGTGGACATCGAGGGAATCGACCTCAATCCCGCACTGCGCGAACTGGTGGCCAAGGTGCGGGCGGACGACCCGACCATTTTGGGCATCCGCGTCGGCCAGTTTGCACCGGGTGTTGTGCGCCTGGTGATGGATCTCAAGCAGCAGGCCAAGCCACAGGTATTCAGCCTGCGGCCGGTCGCCGCCTACCAGCATCGGCTGGTGCTGGATCTGTATCCGAGTGAAGTAACCGATCCGCTGGAAGCCTTGATCACCGAACGTATCCGCGATCTGCAGCCGATCAGGGCAGCTGCCGCCGCGCAACCCAGCCCCTCCTCCGCGCTGCCTGCAAGTGATCCACTCGGCGAGTTGATCGCCCAGCGCAATGCTCAAGCACCGAACGCAGTGGCAGCAGCAGGCCCCGGCTCAGAGTCGACCGCAGCGCCGCTGGCGCCGCCACCCGCATCGCCACCCGCACTGGTGGCGGCCGGCACGCCACGGCGCGGCAATATGCCAGGCCCGGTCGCTGCGCGGACCGATCGCCTGATCATCATCGCGCTAGACCCGGGACACGGCGGCGAAGACCCGGGTGCGATCGGACCCAACGGCACCCGCGAGAAAGATGTTGTACTGCGCCTGGCCCATCGCCTGCGCGACCGCATCAATGGGCTGACCGTCGGCGGCAACGCGATGCGCGCCTACCTGACCCGCGACGCTGATTTTTTCGTGCCCCTGCATGTGCGGGTGCAAAAGGCGCGCAGGGTCCAGGCCGATCTGTTCGTCAGTTTGCATGCCGATGCGTTCTACACCCCGCGGCCCCAGGGCGCCAGCGTGTTTGCGCTGAGCCAGGGCGGCGCATCGAGCAGCGCCGCGCGCTGGATGGCCGACAAGGAGAACAAGGCCGATCTTATCGGCGGACTCAATGTGGCGTCACGCGACGAGACGGTGCAGCGCGCCATGCTGGACATGAGCACCACGGCCCAGATCAACGACAGCCTGAAACTGGGCAGCGCGATGCTGGGCGAGATCGGCCGCATCGGCAAACTGCACAAGCCCAGGGTGGAGCAAGCCGGTTTTGCCGTGCTCAAGGCACCCGATATTCCCAGCGTGCTGGTCGAGGCGGCCTTCATCAGCAACCCGGAAGAAGAAGCCAGGCTCAATGACGAGCAATACCTGCAGTCACTGGCCGCTGCGCTGGTACGCGGAATCGAGGGCTATTTCTCGCGCAACCCGCCGCTGGCGCGCAGTCGATCGGTCTAGGAGCCCGTTGGACTTGGGATTCGCCGCTTACCCACTCAGGCGGTCGCCTTGCGCCTGGCACGCCAGGTGCCCAGCAGCACGAACAGGCCCGGCAGGAAGATAAGCGCCCAGATCACCTTGTCCATGTTGGCCTTGACCAGCGGGATATTGCCGAAGAAAAAGCCGATGGTCACGATGCCGACGACCCACAACACGGCGCCAATGACGTTGAACAGCGTGAACTTGGAGCGTGTCATGAAGGCGACGCCGGCCACGAACGGCGCAAAGGTGCGCAGGAACGGCAGGAAACGCGCCGCAATGATGGTGATGCCACCGAATTTCTCGTAAAACGCATGTGCCTGGTCAAACGCGCGCTTGTTAAAGAAACGCGAGTTCTCCCACTGGAATACCTTGGGGCCGAAATAGCGGCCGATGCTGTAGTTGCACTGGTCGCCCAGAATCGCCGCCACCACCAGCAAAGCCATGACCGTCGGATAGTCCATGAGGCCGGCGCCGCACATCGCGCCGACAACGAAGAGCAGCGAATCGCCGGGCAGGAACGGCATCACGACCAAGCCGGTCTCGACGAAGATGATCAGGAACAGCAGGGCGTAAACCCAGGCTCCGTAGTTCTGCACGAAAGTGTCCAGGTAACGATCGACGTGCAGGATGAAGTCCAGGATGAAGGCGGCGAGTTCCATGGCGCAGGATTATCGCCGCCAGGGCACAGGCGCCAGGCGCGCCACCTAAAATGCCCCGGTGAACGCCGTCATGAACCCCACCCCGCGCCGCGCCATCTGCGAACTGCCCGATGAACTGATCAGCCAGATCGCGGCCGGGGAAGTCGTCGAGCGTCCGGCCTCGGTCGTGCGCGAACTGATCGACAACGCGCTGGACGCCGGCGCGCGCCAGATCACGGTGCGGCTGCTGGCCGGTGGCGTGCGGCTGATTGCCGTCGAGGACGACGGCATCGGCATCGAGCGCGACGAGTTGTCGTTGGCGTTCAAACGCCATGCGACCAGCAAGATCCGCAATCTGCAAGAGCTCGAATCAGTGAGCAGCTTTGGATTTCGCGGCGAGGCCCTGGCGGCCATCAACGCGATTGCCGATTGCGTCATTGCGTCGCGGGCCCAGGGTGCGCCGGGCGCATTTGCGCTGGACGGGCGCAGCGGCGAATTGCGCCCGATTGCCCGCGCGACCGGCACCACGGTGGAGGTGAAGGAATTGTTCTTCAGCACTCCGGCGCGGCGTAAATTCCTCAAGACCGACGCCACCGAACTGGCCCATTGCATCGAGGCGGTACGTCGACCCGCCCTGGCGCGCCCCGATGTCGGGTTTGCGGTATGGCATGAGGGCCGGTTGGTGCAGCAGTGGCGTGCCAGCACCGGCACCGACAGCACCGACCTGCCGACGCGCCTGGAACAGCGCATCGCCGATGTACTCGGAGACGATTTTGTAGCGCGCTCGCTCATGCTGGGTGGCCAGGACGACCACGCCGGCCAGGCTGTCGCTTCCGGCCAGCGGCGCGCAACCCCGCATCCCATTCACCTGCACGGACGCATCGGTATACCGGATGCCGCGCGGGCGCGGGCCGATCAGCAGTTTTGCTATGTCAATGGCCGCTTTGTCCGTGACAAGGTGCTGGCCCATGCGGTGCGCAGCGCATTTGAAGACGTATTGCATGGCCAGCGCCAGCCGGTGTATGTGTTGTACCTGGAGATGGACCCGGGCCGGGTCGACGTCAACGTGCATCCGACCAAGATCGAAGTGCGTTTCCGCGACAGCCGGGAAGTGCACCAGGCGGTGCGCCGAGCGGTGCAGGACCTGCTCGCACGGCCACGCGCCGGTGGCGAGACCGCGCCGGCGCAGGGCATGCTGGCCGCGGGCGCGCTTGCGCCGCCCGGCGATGGTGCAGCCGGTTCGTCGTTCGACCAACATGCCTGGACCCAGCCCACGATGCGCTTCGGCGCCGCGACCGGCGGGCACAGGGTGTCCGATTTCGAGGCCTTGTGGCCAGTGCGCCGTGCGCACGATCCGGCACCAGCGCTGGCGGAGCAACCTGGGACCGGTACGCCCAATGCGGTTGGTGACGACACCGCGATAGCGGGCGCCCAGTTTGTTGACCACGAGGGCACCGGCGAGACACAGGAGCAATGGCCATTGGGCCGCGCGCTGGCCCAGTTGCAGGGCGTCTATGTGCTGGCTGAAAACGCCCAGGGCCTGGTCATTGTCGACATGCACGCGGCCCATGAGCGCATCGTTTATGAACGCCTCAAGACCCAATTCGACAGCGCCGCTGCGGCAGGGAAGGAACAGCGCATTGCCAGCCAACCGCTTCTGATACCCGTGACCTTTGCCGCCAGCGCGCACGACATCGCGGCCGCCGAGGCGCACGCGGACACGCTGCACACGCTGGGACTGGATATCGCGCCGCTGTCCGCAACAACACTGGTGGTGCGGGCCGTTCCCAGCGCACTGGCCCAGGGCGATGCAGCCGCGCTCGCGCGTGGCGTGCTGGAGGAGTTGTCCCAGCATGACGCCAGCACCGTGGTGCAGCGCGCGCGTGACGAGATCCTGTCCACCATGGCCTGCCATGGCGCGGTGCGTGCGAATCGGCTGCTGACCATCGCCGAGATGAATGCCTTGTTGCGCCAGATGGAGACTACCGAACGCTCCGATCAATGCAACCATGGCCGGCCGACCTGGCGCCAGATCAGCTTGCGCGAACTCGACAGCCTATTCTTGCGCGGACGCTGAAACGCGCGCACGCGTCGAGGCGCCACAACAGGTCCATGGTGCGATATGCAGCATGTTGGCGCACAGGATCAGGTCGAACGGTTCAACGAACTCGGGGTCCTGAGACGGCCACTGCGTCGCCAGCACATCCAGCGGTAGCGGGGGCAGAAGATTGCGGCAACCCCTGCGCTGGCGTCCGGTCAGCCCGGATTGCCGCGGCCTGCCCCGCGCGTCACCGCCGCCCCATCTGCTAACCTTGCAGTCGATGCCCCAGCCGCTCCGTTCCCTGCCCGCCGCTGCGGCACCTGCCACCCTGGGGATGGGGGACGGCACCGTGGTCTTGATCCTGGCTGCATTGCTCGGTGTGCAGCCCATCACGACCGACCTCTACCTGCCGGCCCTGCCGGCCCTGACCGAAGGCTTCGGCGCCGGCATGCCACAGGCCCAGCTGACGCTGTCGGCACTGCTGATCGCGTTCGGCCTGTCGCAACTGATCTGGGGCCCCTTGTCGGACCGGTTCGGACGCCGGCCGGTGCTGCTGGTGGGGCTGGGCGGCTATACCCTGGCCGCCTTTGGCAGTACGCTGGCGCCGTCGATGGACATGCTGGTGCTCTGGCGCGCGATCCAGGGCGCGGCAATGGGCGCGGGCGTCACCTGTGCGCGTGCCATCATCCGCGACCTCTACCATCCAGCCGAAGGCGCGCGCGTGATGTCCAAGGCCTTATCCGGACTGGGCGTGATCGCCTGCCTGAGTGCGCCGATCGGTGGCCTGCTGTCAGACCTGTTCAGCTGGCGCGCCGCGCTGGGGGTATTGGCGCTGTTCGGCGCTGCGTCCTTCGCGCTGGTGCTGACCCGCTACCGCGAGTCGCTGCCGGGCAGCTCCGCCCGGGAGCTGCACGCCGGGACCCTGGCCCGCAACTGGTGGAAGATAGCGCGCAATCCCACCTTCCTGGCTTATTGCGCGTTATCGGCAGCGTCGTACGCAGGACTGTTCACCTTCCTGGCCGCTTCGTCATTCGTCTTCATCCAGGTACTGGCCTTGAGCAAGACGCAATATGGTCTTTTGATGTTCTCGATGTCGTTCAGCTACCTGACCGGCACCTTTTTGTGCCGCCGCCTGCTGGTGCATTTCGGCATCCGGCGCACGATCTCCATTGCGTGTGCGATGACGCTGACCAGCGGCACCGCCATCGGTATTTTTGCGCTGGCGGGCTGGAGCAGCGGCCCGCATGGCGCCTGGTTCATCATCGTGCCGTACTACCTGTTCATGTTGGCGCATGGTGTGCACCAGCCCTGCAGCCAGAGCGGTGCCGTCGGTCCCTTTCCAAAGGTCGCGGGGGCCGCATCGGCGCTCAATGGCTTTGCAATGATGCTGGTCGCGTTCGGTGTTGGCGCCTGGCTGGGCTGGCGCCTGGACGGCAGCGTTTTTCCGCTGACCAATGGCCTCTGGTTCTGGAGTGCGGTGATTGCCGTATCGGGATGGACGCTGGTGCAGAAATATGGGGATCCCGAGCATGGCAACGACCAGCGCGGTTGAGGTGCAACCCTGGTGCCTGGCGTTGGCCGGGCCGACGGCGTCGGGTAAAAGCGCGGCGGCACTGGCCCTGTCCCACAGCGTTGCGCTGGAAATCATCAGTGTGGATTCGGCCCTGGTCTACCACGGCATGGACATCGGCACCGCCAAGCCCACGGCGCACGAGCGCGCGCAAGTGCCACACCATCTGATCGACTTGTGCGATCCCTTGCATGCCTACAGCGCCGCCCGGTTTGCGCAGGACGCCGATGCACTGGTTGCGGCCATCAACGCACGGGGGCGCATGGCGTTGCTGGTGGGCGGCACGATGCTGTACTTCAAGGCCTTGGTCGACGGGCTGCACGCGATGCCTGCGGCCGACCCCGCGGTGCGTGCGGCGCTGGAACAGGAAGCACGCGCGACCGGCTGGCCGGCCATGCACGCGCAACTCGCGCGGGTCGATCCCGCTACCGCCGCTCGCCTGGCACCCAACGACAGCCAGCGCATCCAGCGGGCGCTCGAGGTCTACCGGCTGACCGGACACGCGATCAGCAGCCTGCACGGGGGGTCTGCAGCGAGCCTGGCACGCGCCCGGTCCGCGACCCGGTTCGCCCATATGCCGATGCTGTCGCTCGAACCAGGCGAGCGCCAATGGCTGCACCAGCGCATCGAACAGCGTTTCGACAACATGCTGGCGCACGGCTTTCTGGACGAGGTGCGGGCATTGCGTGGGCGCGGTGATCTGCATCCGGACCTGCCGTCCATGCGCTGCGTCGGCTACCGGCAGGCCTGGGAGGCGCTCGACGGCCAATGGCCCGCTGGCGAGCTGCGCGAACGCGGCATCATTGCCACCCGCCAGTTGGCCAAGCGCCAGATGACCTGGTTGCGCAGCATGCCAGGGCGTCAGGTCATCGCCTGTGACGATGGGGATGCGCTCGATCAGGTGCTACGCGCCGGCCAGCGCCTGGCGCAGGAGCGGCCATGACACTGGAGGTGCGCGGCCTGCGCAAGAACTATGGCGCGGCCTGCGTGTTCCGCGACGTGTCGTTGACCGTCGCGCACGGCGAGTTCGTAGCAATCGTTGGCGAATCCGGGGTCGGCAAGTCAACCCTGCTCAACTGCATGGCCGGGCTGGACCACTGGGACGAGGGCAGCGTGACACTGGAGGGCGCTGACATCGCGACCCTGGACGATCGGCAGCGATCCGTCCTGCGGCGCGAGAAGATCGGTTTTGTGTTCCAGGCCTTCCATGTACTGCCCCACCTGGACGTGGCGCAAAACGTGGGCCTGCCCTTGATGCTGCAGGGCCGGGGTCGCAGCCGCACCGACCAGGACCGAGTGCAGGAGATGCTGGACGCCGTCGGACTCACCGGCCTGGGGGCGCGCTTGCCGCAGCAACTGAGTGGCGGCCAGTTGCAGCGGGTGGCCATCGCGCGCGCGCTGGTGCACCGACCGATGCTTCTGCTCGCCGACGAACCGACGGGGAATCTGGATCCGACCACCGCCGCCAAGGTGCTGGACGCGTTGATCGGCCAGACCCGCCTGCACGGTGCCTCGCTGGTGCTGGTGACGCACTCCACTGCAGCAGCGCGACGGGCCGACCGGGTGCTGCACCTCAGCGCCGAAGGCATTGCCGGGTAGCGCCCCAACCCGGACTTCGCCTGACGCCCCGAGGGGGCGCAGTCGTTCCTGGGGCGGACCGATGAGCGCGTGGAGCGGTGAATTGGCGTCGGTGGCACCACGTCGAACAGGGGCCATTGGTGCTACTCCTGCCGGGGATGATCGCCCCGACACCGACAAGACCCACTGTAGCGTGAGGCACAATGGGGTCAACCGCCGCCCTGTGCATTTTGTCGCACAAAACGATGCTGATTGCCGCCATGGGCACACAGCGCGCGACCGGGCGCCGATCGCAAGCCGTTGAACCCGACCAACCCGCCATGACCGCGCCGATCCGATCCCAATATGAAGACTTCATGCGCCATGTGTTCGAACACGGCGTGCACAAGAGCGACCGCACCGGCACCGGCACGCGCAGCGTGTTCGGTCACCAGATGCGTTTCGACCTGAACGAAGGTTTTCCACTCGTCACGACCAAAAAGGTGCACCTGCGTTCCATCATCCAGGAGCTGCTGTGGTTCCTGACCGGCTCGTCGAACAACCACTGGCTCACCGAGCGCGGCGTCAGCATCTGGAACGAATGGGCCGGCCCGGATGGCGACCTGGGACCGGTGTATGGCGTGCAATGGCGCAGCTGGCCCAAGCCGGACGGCGGGCATATCGACCAGATCGCGCAGGTGATCCACACGCTCAGGACCAACCCGGATTCGCGCCGTATCATCGTCAGCGCCTGGAACGTGGCCGAGCTCGACAAGATGGCGCTGATGCCCTGCCATGCGTTCTTCCAGTTTTATGTCGCGCCCTCTGCGATTGCAGGCCAACCCGGCCGACTGAGTTGCCAGCTGTACCAGCGCAGCGCCGACATTTTTCTGGGCGTGCCGTTCAACATCGCCAGTTACGCGCTGTTGACCCACATGCTGGCCCAGCAATGCGACCTGGCGCTGGGCGATTTCATCTGGACCGGTGGCGACTGCCACATCTACAGCAACCACCATGCGCAGGTGCAGTTGCAGCTGAGCCGCGCGCCCTACCCGTACCCGAAACTGCGCATCCAGCGCCGGCCGGCGTCATTGTTCGACTACGCGTACGAGGATTTCGCGGTGGAGGACTACCAGTGCCACCCAGCCATCGCGGCGCCGGTCGCAGTCTGAACGGGTCACGGACTATCCCATGCGCATCAACCTGATCTATGCCCGGGCCCGCAATGGCGTGATCGGCGCCAACAACACACTGCCCTGGCACCTGCCGCAGGACCTGGCGCATTTCAAGCGGCAAACGGCCGGCGCGCCGGTCATGATGGGTCGCAAGACCTGGGACTCGCTGCCGGCGCGCTTCAAGCCGCTGCCGGGGCGCACCAATATCGTCGTGACCCACCAGAGCGAATGGAATGCCGATGGCGCACTGGCGGTCGACAACCTGGAATGGGGCTGTGCGATGTGCGCGGGCATGCAGCCCGCGCCGGCCGAGTTGTGGGTGATCGGCGGAGCGCAATTGTTCGCGGCGGCACTGCCGCTGGCCGATCGGGCCATCGTGACCGAACTGGACCAGGACTTCGAAGGCGACGTCTTCGCGCCTGTGCTGGGTGTGCCGTGGCAGCAAACCGCGCGCGAGGATCATGTCTCGCCCGACGGGATGCGGTTCGCGTTCGTCACCTACACCCGCCAGCGCAACGGTACAGCGGCAACCGGGGTCAGGAGGGCATAACGGGAACGGGCGCGACGTCGGCCCAGCGGCCCGATGCGTGGGAGCCCATGCAGGCCTCGATGAAGGCCATCGTATGCGCCCCGTCCGCGATGCGCGGATAAGGCAACGGCGTGATCGGTTCGCCTAATGCCATGGCCATGCGTTCCAGCGCCATCTCGCTGTAGATATTGGCAAAGGCCTCGCGCAGCCCCTCGGGGTGGCCGCGCGGTGTACGCCCGGCGGCCAGGATGTCGGGTGGCAAGAACGCGTCGCCCCGTCCGATCAAACGCGTCGCTTCGCCCTGTATCGATAGTTGCAGGTAACTCGCCTGCCGGTGCGACCACTCCAGCGATCCCTTGGCGCCGAACAGGCGCAGCCGGATATCGTTCTCCGCGCCGGCTGCCGCTTGCGTGGCTGTGAAAGTGCCCCGGGCGCCACCGTCGAACTCCAGCAACGCGGAGACATGATCGGTCACCGTGCGCCCAGGCACCAGCGCCCCCACCTCGGCGCAGAGCCGGCTAATCCGCGCACCGACGGTAAAGCAGGCCAGATGCTGCGCATGGCAACCAATGGCGCCCATCACCAGCGCCAGCCCACTGCGCCGGGAGTCGAGCAACCAGTCGAAGCGCGGCGCGCGCGGACCATCCTCGACCCGGGTTGCCATGCCGCTTTGCACATACTCGATCTGCACCAATCGTATATCTCCCAGCACACCCTCGCGCACCAGATGGCGCGCGTAGCGGGTCATCGGATAGGCCGAATACCCGTGGGTGATCGCAAACAGCCGCTTGCCGGCAGACACTTTGCGCACCAGATCGCAGGCCTGCGCAAAATCATGCGTCACTGGCTTGTCACCAATCACGTCAAAACCGGCATCGAGCGCCGCCGCCGCATACGGGTAGTGGGTATCGTTGGGCGTCATGATGGCAACCGCGTCGACCGGATCGGGCCGGGCACGCTCGCGTTCAATCATCTCGGCGACATCACCGTAACTCCTGTCGGCCCCCAGCCCGATGCCCATGCCCGCCGCGCGCGCGCGCTCCGGATTGCTGGACAAAACAGCGGCGACAACCTTCCAGTTGCCGTCCAACTCGGCCGCGCTGCGGTGCATGCCGCCAATCCAGGCACCAGGCCCGCCGCCAATGACGGCCAGACGCAGCGGGCGGGCAAAGCGGATACGGGTCGCAGTCATGGCAAAGTTCCCTTGGACTGGTGGGTCGAAGCGGCATTATCCGATCGGATCCGGATCCAAGCTGAGAGCGCCGGACCGGAACACTGCAAGTTCGGACACATCGGCGCAACCTTCGCTTGCGCTCCAATGACCCAGGCAACGCAATAGCGTCCGAGTCGTGCCCGCCAGCGCAAGGCCGCAGCCGCATTTTGAACCACGTCAACGCAGGCCACCGATGCAACGCGCCACCGGCAAGGCAATGCAAGGTCCCGGCACATCCCGGGCGATCCAGCGCCGTACGCAGTGGCCTTGCGAATCAAGGACCTGGGCTGAACCGGCGTCCCGCGGCGTGCCACGGCAGCCCGGTCAGTCTCAGCCTCCTGGGGGAGTGTCTGGCGTACCCAAGGCCCGACCTGCCGACGTTGACCCCATGGAAGAACAAGACTGCCACGCTTTCGGAGCGCGCCTGCAAGCTGGCCGGCGCGGGGGAGCCTGCTCGTGCTCGGTCAACCGAACGGAGCGACGCTGTTCTGCCAAGAAGGTCAGGTCTCGAACGCGCAGATCGCGCTTGAACCACACCAGCGCGGCCGTGCCGGCCACTGTGCAAACGTCATGCAGGACGGCATCAGATTGGCTGCATGCCAGTGCGCCTATTGCAGCAGCGCCGCCGCCCCGGCCAGGCAACTGAAACTGGCCACCAGCGTCAGCCTCAATCGCATGGGCAGCCAGGCCTGCAGCTGGTAGCGCGGATACAGTACCTGGTCCACTGCATAGCAGGCCCATAACAAGGCCGCTATCAGCAACAGACCCGGTACAGGGCCCAACAGCAGTGCCACCCATCCCAGCAGGCTGGGCACCACGCCCCAAAGCAGCGACGGCGCGGGCTGGGCAGGTCTCTCACGCATCACCAAGCCCCAATGAATGGCCCCCAAAAAACTGGAGATGGTCGCGCCGTACCCCAGCAGTGCCATCCGTGCCAGCGGCCAGTCACCGGGCCACGCCACCCAATGTGCCGCGGCCAGGCCCACAAACGGAACCAGCCCGCCAAAGCCCAGTCGCCGGGCCCAAAGCGAAGGGCCCGCCTCGTGCGGCGCCATCAGTCCTCGTCCTTGGGCTCCGGAGCCGTCGCTTCGGACGGGCTGCCCGAGGCAAGTAGACACAGCCTTTCGCCATCCCACTGTTGGCCACACCAGCAGCGGCCGTCGTTGTCGATGATGCAGGTGCCGCTGCCGCAGCAGCGCGGGTCTTCGCTCATTCGGAACTCCTGGGTGTCAGGGCACGCTACGCACTGCTATTTCACAAGTGGCCGCACGGTTGTGAAGCCGCCGTCCACCGGAATCACCTGCCCCGTCATGCGGGCCGCGCCGTCGCCGAGCAACCAGGCCATCACGTCGGCCACCTGGTCAGCCGTCTGCACGCCGCCCAGTGGGTATTGGCGCGCAGCGCCTTCGCGCATGGCGGGCATCTTCAGCATGCCGGCCGTCATCGGCGTCTCGGTCATGCCAGGGGCCACGGCATTGATGCGCAGGCCCTGTGCCGCGTAAGTGGCCGCTGCGCTGCGCACCAGGGCTTCGACACCGCCCTTGGCCGCAGCAATGGCTTCATGGTTCGCCACACCGATGCGCGCCACCACCGAACTCGCGAAGACGGCGGCGCCGGGCCCGCCTTGCAGTGCCGCGATCCAGGCCTGCAGCATGAACACCGCGCTGTCGAGGTTGACGCGCACCACCGCACGGTAGGCGTCCGTGCGGGTGCGGTGCAGCGGCGCGATCAGCGTACTGCCCACGCAGTGCGCCAGCAGCGTCGGTGCAGCGCCCAGGGCTTCCTGGCAAGCGGCGATGGCCAGCGCGGCGCCTTCGGGCGTGGTGGTGTCGGCGGCGATGCGCACCGCCGCCTCGACATCGGCCAGGCGGCCGGCATCACGCCCCACGGCGGCGACGCGGCAGCCCTGGGCAAACAACTGGCGCGCCAAGGCGCGGCCGATGCCGCCACTGGCACCGGTGATGAGTACGATCGAAGTCATGGTGAGTGTTCCGAGGGTGACGTGGGTGGGATCAGCGGGCACGCGCCGTCGTACAGCACGGTCAGCGGCATCGATTCGTTGACGGGCATGGTCACAGGCTCACGCACCATGCTGGCACTTCATTGACGGCCAACAGGTCTGCGGCCGAGTCCAGGCCGCGTGCGGCGCGGGCCCTCCATTGCAAAAAGGAATCGCAGCGTCGATCGACGGGCGCCAACAGCGCCGGTTGTCGCGCAAGTCGGTCGAGCGCCGCGCGGGACGTGAAGATCGCGCTACCCGGGGTCGTAGCGGCGGCCCTTGCTGTTCGGGCTCATGCGCTAGATGTACTTGCCGGTGGCTATGTAAGGCTTGCGGCCCATCATGCCGCCGTCGGCGTATTGGCTCGTGCCCAGGGTGTTGGGCAGTTCGATCCATTCCACGGCATCGACGTACACCGCCAGTTACCAGGCGTGCACCTGCTTGGGCTGCACGCCCAGCATCAGCGCGTACAGGCCGATGACCATCAAGCGCTGGCGGTGTTTGGCGTAGCCCTGCGTGAGGGTCTGCGCCAGCGCATACCGCAGGCAGGCGATAGCGGTGGCGCCGGTCCGGTACCACGCTGGCAGGTCCTGCTGGGCACTCCATGCGCAGCGACCTGCGGCCCTTGGCACGCGCGGCGAACTCGCGAATGCTGGTGAAGAAGTGACGCATCGCCGCCAGGTACATCACAATACGCGGCTTGTGCGACCCGACGTGGGTCGACGTCTCGGCCACTTCAGCTATCCAGACAACGTCCAGGCCAGCATCGAAGCCGTCGAAGGCAGCCGCTTCAAAGTCGAGCGGCTCGCCCAGCACGACGATCAAGGACCGCAACTCAGGCACCTGCAGCCTTGACCTGCGAGTCCGTGCGCCGGCAGGCGTTGGAGCAGTACTTCACGTCGGCCCAGTTCTTCGCCCAGCGACGAAGCCAACTCATCGCCAGACCGCAGCCCACGCAGGGCTTGCTGGGCAATGCGGCCTTGTTGCCGCGAAAGCGGGCGCTGCGCAGAGTCACGCGCTGTGCTTCGGGTACTTCTTGGCATCGGCGCGCTTGGTGTCGGCGACATAGCCGAGCGCGGCGGCCTGGGCGTCGGTTTCGGCAATCAGGGCCTGGGCCTGGGCAGCGGTGGCCAGCGCCGCGCCGGAGGCGGCCAGCGTCATCAGAAAAACGCGTCGGGGGAGAGGTCGATACATGGGGAACTCCTTGGATGGATGACGTGAATGGGTGTTGCGTGACGTGAAAGAGGGGCCGGACGAGCGTCAAGAGCGGGTCACGCGACCAGGCGCCGGGTGCCCAGGCAGCGACACCGCAGGCGCGCAAGCGGTACTGCCAATGCCGATACTGCGCAGCGCGACTTCCGAGTTTTGTTTGTTGCCACCAGTCGGATGATACATTTTTTCGATTCATCATGAGTTCATACATTGTATTCTCGCCATAATGCTTTAATAATCTGCGTCAAAAACGCTTCAATTATGAGTCTGGATGATGAACAACAAGGCATCGCTGCCGCCAACCCGGGTACCAACGGGCACCGGGAATCCACCGTTTCTGCGCAGCGGCGCAGTTGCGCGCATGCTGCGCATGCCGGTGGCAACACTGCGCGTCTGGGAGCGCCGCTACGGGTTGACACAATCCGCACTGTCGCCGAGCGGTCAGCGTCTCTATGCGGCCGACGACATTCGGCGGCTGGCGTTGGTCAAGCAGCTGACGGACCGCGGTCACGCCATCGGGAGTCTGGCGCCTCTGGACATGCCGCAGCTTCGGCGCGTTGCCTCCACGCATGCGCACGCCCTGGTAGCAACACAGGGTGGCGTGCGCCCGGATGATTCGGCCCACGTACCCCCGGTCCGAGCCTGGCGGCTCGCGGTGATTGGCGCTGCGCTGGGCACACGATTGCAGCGGCCCGCGCTGCTGCGCCGGCTGGGCCGTCCCGTGGAGCTACTGGGGCCGTTTGAAGACCCAAGGCAGGCCGCCGTCGCATTGCAGAACTCGGAACTTGATGCCCTGCTGATCCACGAACCGTATCTGCACGAGGGCTGGCTGGCTTCCATCGATACGGCTGCGCCGGCCTTTGCGCGGGTGCCGAAAGCAGTGCTCTACGGCTTTGCTGCCGATCCCGTGTGCGAGGCATTGGCAACAGCCGGAACGGCGTTGCTGCGCGAGCCGCAGCCTGACGCGGTGCTGGCGCAGTGGCTGAAATGCTTGCCCTCCATGGCTGCCACGGCGTCGCAGCCCGCGGCGGACAAGCGCGCGCTCGCGACCGAGCCCTTGCCAACGCGCCGCTGGGACGATGCGGCCCTGGCCGACTTCGCGGGCCAGTCGCCGACGATCGCCTGCGAGTGCTCGCACCACGTGGCCGAGTTGCTGGTGCAGCTGTCGCACTTCGAGGCCTACAGCGCCGCGTGTGCGCACCGCAGCGCGGCCGACGCCGAGTTGCACGCCTACTTGGGCCGCGCGGCGGCCGCTTCACGCGTTCGTTTCGAGGCGGCACTTGAGCATGTGGCCTTGCATGAAGGGCTTATGCTGCCTTCATCAACGCGGCTCGATGTCGCCGCTTTGACGCCGAACGCGCGGCGTCCAAAGGCCTTGACTGGCGCGCGGCCAGGCCGTCGGCCCTAAACTGAATCTGAAATGCCGGATACTGACTTCGAAAGCGCCGTCTCACTCCTCATCTGCCCCTATCTGCAACCTGCCCATGCGCCGATTCCTGCTCGTTCTTGCAATCGCCACCATGCCCTTGTTCAGCCACGCGATTGAAGAACCCGACTACGAGGTCATCCGGAAGTTCGATAACGTGGAGTTGCGCCAATATGCGCCCTACGTCGTGGCCGAGGTGGTGCTGGACACCCCGGCCGAACAAGCCGGCAGCCAGGCCTTTCCTATCCTTGCCGGCTACATCTTCGGCAAGAACAAGGGCGAGAAGAAGTTCGCGATGACAGCGCCGGTGACGCAGACCGCCGCACCGAACCGCATGGACATGACCGCACCAGTGACCCAGGTTGTCGTGGCTGGCGGCATGCGGGTGCAGTTCGTTCTGCCCAAGGGGGTGACACTAGCGACGGCACCCGAGCCGATCGACCCGCGCGTGCAACTGCGTTTGGTGCCCGCGGGCACCTGGGCGGTCATCCGTTACTCGGGCACCTGGTCGCAGCCCAACTACCTCGAGCATCTGGACGAGTTGAAGGCGGCCCTGCAAGCGGCGGGCGTGGCCACGCAAGGCGAGCCCGTGCTGGCACGCTACAACGCGCCCTTCACGCCGTGGTTCATGCGGCGCAACGAGATCTGGTTGGCACTGCGCTAAAGCCGCCACCGGGTATGGGCGTGCCGGTTTCTTCGGACACAGGGTGTGGACCACGACCCGAATTCAATCGCGTGGAGCTTATCTGCCACGCTACCGGGTGCCTTGCTGCTGCGCATCGCAAGGCTGACGCACGCCGCTGCACGCAATGCCACCGAGCGCTACATCCGCGTCCCCGCTCGCGCCCATGGCATCGACAAACGCTACATGGGCCGGGACGTCGCGGGCGTCATGTGCTGGCTGGGCGCCGCTTGGCCCGAGGATGAAGAGCGCGAGCGCGGCTCACTGAGTCGCATTCGGCAATGACGCCAGCGAGCCCAGCACTCTGGGGGTACGGCAGGGCGTAGATAATGAGATCCTCAGAAAATCATCAATCAAGATCAATGCGATAGACCCACAGTGAAACTTGCCACCTGGAATATTAACTCGCTTACCGTGCGCCTTCCGCAGGTTCTGAACTGGCTTGCCGCCAACCCGGTCGATGCCTTGTGCCTGCAGGAACTCAAGCTCAGCGACGACAAGTTCCCACACGACGCCTTGCTGCAGGCCGGCTACCACAGCGCCGTGTTTGGCCAGAAGACCTACAACGGCGTCGCAATTCTCAGCCGAACCCCGTTACGGGACGTGGTAAAAAACATTCGCGATTTCGCCGACGAGCAGTCACGGGTGATCGCAGCGACGCTGGACACGCCGCGTGGCCCGCTAAGGCTGATCAACGGCTATTTCGTCAACGGCCAGGAGCCCGGCAGCGAGAAGTTTGCCTACAAGATGCGCTGGCTGCAGGCACTGCACGACTGGTTGGCGCAGGAGCTGGCGACGCACCCCGCTCTGGCGCTGCTGGGCGATTTCAATATAGCGGCCGAAGACCGGGACAGCTGGGACCCGCAGGGACTGCGCGAAACGATCCACCACACGACGCAGGAGCGCAAGCATTTCCATGCCCTGCTGCAGCTGGACCTGCACGACGGCTATCGGCTGTTCGAACAGGCGGAAAAAACCTATAGCTGGTGGGACTACCGCGACCTGGCGTTCCGGCGCAACCGCGGATTGCGCATCGACTACATCCTGGTCAGCGATGCCATCAAGCCCCGGGTTCTGGCCTGCAGCATCGACAAGACGCCGCGCAAGAACGAGCGCCCCAGCGACCACGCGCCGGTAGTACTGGAATTGCAGGACTGACCCATTGCGCGCGACGCATACGGCGCCATGACGCGCGAGGCATACTGCGCGCTGCCGAACGCAGGCGGCTTACTCCAGCCCGAGGTCCTGGATTTTGCGGGTGATGGTGTTGCGGCCGATGCCGAGCTTTTGCGCCGCTTCGATACGCCGGCCCCGGGTGTTGGCCAGCGCGGTCAGGATCAGGCGCGACTCGAAACGGCGCGTCAGCGCATCCCAGACATCGACCTGACCCGCCGCGAGCATCTGGCTCGCCTCGCGTTCGACGCCTGCTTCCCAGTCCGCGCCGACAGCGGGGGAGCTCGAGCCCACCGGCACATCGATAAACGCATTGGATGCCACCGCTGCGCTCGCCGGCAGCGATGCAACGGGCGCAGGCATTTGGCGCAGCATGCTCGCCGCCGATGCGTCCGGTTGCGCATGGTCCGATACCAACGGCTCGGCCGACGGTCCAGCGCCAGTTGTACCCAATACCTCCGGCGGCAAGTCCTTGGCATCGATCACCTGCGCCGGCGCCATGACGGTGAGCCAATGGCAGATATTCTCGAGCTGGCGGACATTGCCTGGAAACGCAAAACGCGACAACTGCGCCAGCGCGGGGTCGGAAATGCGCTTGGGTTCGACCTCCAGCTGACGGGCGCTGACCTGCAGGAAGTGGCGGGTCAGTGACGGTATGTCTTCCCGGCGTTCCCGCAATGGAGGCAATCGCAGACGGATGACGTTGAGCCGGTGGAACAGGTCTTCGCGAAACGCGCCGTCCTTGACACGCTGCTCCAGGTCCTGGTGCGTGGCGGCGATCACCCGCACATTGGTCTTGATCGCGTCATGGCCGCCAACGCGGTAGAAGTTGCCGTCCGACAGCACCCGCAGCAGCCGGGTCTGCAGGTCGAACGGCATGTCGCCGATCTCATCGAGGAACAGCGTGCCGCCGTCAGCTTGCTCGAACCGTCCCCGGCGCATGGTCTGCGCGCCGGTAAACGCACCGCGCTCGTGACCGAACAGTTCGCTTTCCAGCAGGTCCTTCGGTATGGCCGCGGTATTGATCGCGATAAACGGAGCACTGCCACCGCCGCCGCGCGGTGAATGCTTGTGCAACGCCCGTGCCACCAGCTCCTTGCCGGTACCCGACTCACCGGTGATCATGACCGTGACGTTGCTCTGGCTCAGCCGACCGATGGCGCGGAACACATCCTGCATTGCAGGGGCCTGACCCAGCATCTCCGGCGCCGCAGCCACGCGTTGTTCCGACACCTCTTCGCGCTGGCTTTCCTGCATGGCGCGCCGGATCAATTCAACCGCCTTGGGCAGATCGAAGGGTTTGGGCAGGTACTCGAATGCACCACCCTGGAACGCCGACACCGCACTCTCGAGGTCGGAGAAAGCCGTCATGATGATGACCGGTAGCGCGGGATGACCGCGCTTGACTTTCTCGAGCAGTTCGAGTCCCGAACCGCCAGGCATGCGGATGTCGCTCACCAGAATCTGCGGACCCTCGTGTTCCCCTGCACCATCGAGCGCGGACAACACGTCGCGCATATTGGTAAAGCTGCGCGTTGCCAGGTTCTCCCGCAGCAGTGCCTTCTCCAGCACGAAGCGGATCGACTGGTCGTCATCCACAATCCAGATCGGTTTCATGGCGCTTTGGGGCGCACTTGGCGCCGTGGTGTGTGCAGGCAATGGGTCAACGGTCAGGGCAGCGGTATAAGGATCTTGAAGTCGGTGCGTCCGGGCACGCTGTCCACCTCGATCATGCCGTGGTGCTGCTGGACGAACGTCTGCGCCAGCGTCAACCCCAGTCCGGATCCACCGTCCCTGCCCGACACCAGTGGGTAGAAGATGCGATCCTTGATCGAGTCTGGAACGCCAGGCCCGTTGTCGATGACATGCAATTCCAGTGCCAACCTGTAGCGCTGCTTGCCAAATGTGATCTGGCGTGCAACTCGGGTGCGCAGCGTCAGGCAGGCTTCACCCGCGGTGATTCCCTCGGTCAGCGCCTGGCAGGCATTGCGCGCAATGTTGAGCAGCGTTTGAATCAATTGCTCGCGGTCCGCCCGCAACTCGGGAATCGAGGTGTCGTAGTCACGCACGAAGCGTAGGCCGCGCGGAAACTCGGCCACCACCAGCGAGCGCACCCGTTCGCAGACTTCGTGGATATTGACGTCGCCTACTTGGTGTGGAAACCGATGTGGCGCCAGCAGACGGTCAACCAAGGACTGCAGCCGATCCGCCTCGCGGATGATGACCTGGGTGTATTCGGTCAGCCCGCGGCCTTCGATCTCCATCTCAAGCAGCTGCGCCGCACCCCGGATGCCGCCCAACGGATTCTTGATTTCATGCGCCAGGTTACGGATAAGTTCCTTGTTGGCCTGCGCCTGGTCGGTCAGCCGCTCTTCGCGGTCCTGGCGCGCCTGCTGCTCCAGCGGCAACAGTTCGACAATGATTTCACCACCGGATTCGATCTGGGTCACGATCACATGGACCGGCAAAGGCTCATGGTTCAGGCGCTTGAGCCATCCGTCGTAGCGCAACGCGGCGAATTCATTGCCGCCTGCACCCTGCAATGCCGCGAGCAAGGCCTGCGGTTCGGCGAAGCTGTCGGAAAATTGCGATGCCTCAATGGTGCGCCGGGACACACCCAGGGCGTCCTCCAGCGCGGAGTTCGCAAACACCACTATGCCGTCCTCGCGCACCACTGCCACCAATGTCGCGAGCAGGTCAAATGGGCGAAAACGGGTCGAATCCGCGTCCGGCGAGAAGGATGAAGTGCCTGTACTCAAGCCTGCTATTTTGAGCCAGCAAAGCGCCCGAGCTCACGCCGAATGCCAGCAATATCACTTTCATTGCGCGCAAGACTGGTCTTGAGTTCCGCCACCCGGTCCAGGTATTTTTGGTAGTTGCGCGCCTCGTCACCCCGCTTTTCCGGCTCACCCCCGTTGTACTCGCGCGACAATTCTGCGCTGCGCGTCTCCGCCTTCTTGAGTTCGGACTCCAGTATCAGACGCGCATCCGCGTCGCGCGCCTTCTGTTCGGCTGCATCTACACGCGCCGCCGGCGGCGTAGCAGATGCCAGGCGCACCGATGCAGCAGGGGTTGTCGCGGCCTTGGCAACCGGAGGTTTGAATCCCTCGACGATGGTGACATTTCCACCTTCCACCAGCTTGCAATGTCCCTTCTGGGCATCCGATATCTTGTTGGTGTACTCGTTGCCGCAGCGGTAAATCTGCGCATGGACAGTGCCGGACATTGCCAGCAAACTTGCGATAAGGGGTATCAGTGAACGTGTCGTCATGTTATCTCCACGCGCCTTCAGAGGCAGGAACAGTTTGCCAGTATGCGTCAATTGATTGGATTGGCCAAACAGGCAGAGTTCCCGCACAAAAGTAAGGGCGGTGGAAACCGCCCTCGTCGACCGGTCGCCGCCCCGCACTGCGCGGGCTCGGTGCCGTTCGGTTACAGCGAGTAGTACATGTCGAACTCGATCGGGTGGGTCGTCATCCGCATGCGGGTTACTTCCTGCATCTTGAGCTCGATATAGCCATCGATCATGGTGTCGGTGAACACGCCGCCCTTGGTCAAGAACGCACGCTCGCGGTCCAGATACCCCAACGCCTGGTCCAGGCTGTGGCACACGGTCGGGATCTTCGCGTCTTCTTCCGGCGGCAGGTGGTACAGGTCCTTGGTGGCGGCCTCACCCGGATGGATCTTGTTTTCCACGCCGTCCAGGCCAGCCATCAGCAACGCCGAGAAGCACAGGTAGGGATTGGCCAGCGGATCCGGGAAACGGGCTTCGATGCGGCGCCCCTTCGGGTTGGCCACGTAGGGGATGCGGATCGAGGCCGAGCGGTTCTTGGCTGAATAAGCCAGTTTCACCGGCGCTTCAAATCCGGGAACCAGGCGCTTGTAGCTGTTCGTGCCTGGGTTGGTGATTGCATTGAGTGCACGCGCATGCTTGATGATCCCGCCAACGTAATACAGCGCGAAGTCCGACAGGCCCGCATAGCCGTCACCGGCAAACAGGTTCTTGCCGTCTTTCCACACCGACTGGTGCACATGCATGCCGGAGCCGTTGTCGCCAACGACAGGCTTGGGCATGAAAGTTGCGGTCTTGCCATAAGAATTGGCAACGTTCCATACGACGTATTTCAGGATCTGGGTCCAATCGGCGCGCTGGACCAACGTGCTGAAGCGGGTGCCGATCTCGTTCTGGCCGGCGCCAGCTACCTCATGGTGGAACACCTCGACCGGCACGCCCAACGACTCCAGGATCAGGGCGCACTCGGCACGCAGATCCTGGGTGCTGTCGACCGGCGGAACTGGGAAATAGCCGCCCTTGACGGTTGGACGGTGACCACGGTTGCCGCCGTCAATTTTCTTGCCGGAATTCCATGGCGCCTCGTATTCGTCGATCTTGACGAACGAGCCGGACATGTCGGCGCCCCATCGCACATCGTCAAAAATGAAGAACTCGGGCTCGGGCCCGAAATAGGCGGTATCGCCCATGCCCGAAGCCTTCAAGTAGGCCTCGGCGCGCTTGGCAATCGATCGCGGGTCGCGGTCATAGGCCTTGCCGTCTCCTGGCTCGACCACGTCGCAGCTCATGAACAATGTGGCCTCTTCGAAGAACGGATCGATGTTGGCGGTGTTCGGGTCGGGCATCAGCAGCATGTCGGACGCCTCGATGCCCTTCCAGCCACCAATCGACGAGCCATCGAAGGCATGCCCGGACGAGAATTTGTCTTCATCAAAATGCGAGACCGGCACCGTCACGTGCTGCTCCTTGCCTCGGGTGTCGGTGAAGCGGAAATCCACGAACTTGATTTCGTTCTCCTTCACCATCTTGATCACGTCTGCGACGGTCTTGGCCATCAAATACTCCTGTTGGGCTGTTGTTGAAACGTTTTACCGGCAGGTAAACGCAGTTTTTGTGCCAGGGCTTCGGCGAATGCTCGAATTGGCCAAGGCGCTATTTTGCCCTGTGTTTCTTCGCATGTCGGTCGCAGCCCCTGTACGGCAGCGACGTTAGCCAGCAAAAGAACGCACCAAAACAGGGCCAAACAGATCAAAATGCACCAAGCTAGATCAAATCAGTTTCGCACCATTTCGGGGCCGAGGTGCGCACCCAGTAAGTGCAATCCCGCAATCAGCGCTGCGAACGCCCGCTCGATCACCGCGGCTTGCCCTTTGACGCCCAACTCGATGTGCCGCCCGAACTCGGGGTGGTCGACGCTGGGCAGGCTGAACACCCGCACCCCGTCAAAGCGGCTTTCCAGGTCCTCCATCAGCGGCGTCAGAGCCGCCTCCATGGCGCCAAAGACAATCACTGATTTCTCCACCCAATTGCTGCGATGAAAGAAATGCGCATAGTGCGTCTCAAGCACCCAGTCGATCATCGGCCAGGCCATGACCGGAAAACCCGGCACAAAGTGCACTGCGCCCTCGCCATGCCCGTTGCCGGCCGTTCGGCTGCAGCTAAAACCCGGAATCTTGTTGTACGGATTGGGGATGATGCTGGCGCCGACCGGGAACACACCCATGTTGAGCCGGTGGATGTTGTCCGCCCGATCCGGATCGAACGCCACGCCCTGCTCGCGGGCCACATCGCGCATCCGGTCCTCGATCAGTTCGCGCGCCTGTGGATGCAGTTGCAACTGCGCACCCAGCGCCAATGCGGCGCACTGGCGGGTATGGTCGTCGGGCGTGGCACCGATGCCACCACAGGAGAAAACAACGTCGGTCGACACGAAGGCGCGTTGCAACGCAGCGGTGATCCGCTGACGCGAATCGCCGACGTAATCGGCAAACGCCAGTTGCAGGCCGCGCGAATGCAGGCGCTCAATGACGGCAGGCAAATGCTTGTCGGCCCGTTTTCCAGACATGATTTCGTCGCCGATGATGATCAGGCCGAATGCGGGAGCCGGTTTGTCGTTCTGCATGGATTACTCAATAGTTGGGCCAAGCTGGTCCGGCATGCGGGCCAATCGATGCTGTGACGCACGAGACCTGCGCGCCCAGGATGTTCATGGTCCGGCATGGGTCAAAACCTGCGGTTGCGCCGTCAATCCCTTGCCGGTGCCAGATCCCTCGTTGCGCATGACCTGCAACGCCGACAAGCTGAAATGGGCGAACCACAAGGACGAGAAAGCGAATACCAGCGTGTAAACCCAGATGGCGATCGGCACCAGGATCACGAATGCCACGACAAACAGGGCTCCGGACGCCCATAACAGGCTGGGCGCAGCGCCCAGAAAACCGGAGATTACCCCGATACTCAGCAGCCAGGGGCGGTAGCGCCGCATCAACTCCAGCCGCTCAAGCTTGCTCGCGTGTTCGGCCAGTGCATCAAAGGCCATGACCCGGTAAGTCAGCCAACCCCAGATCAGTGGCGGCAGCACCAGGATCAGCGGCGGGATCAACCACAGCGGAATCGACACCAGCAATGCAAAGAATGCCAGCACGGTAGAACCCAGCGACCAGACCAGGCCCGCCAGCAAGGAACCACCCCGTTTGCGCTCGAGCTGCGGGAACCGCCGCTCGGACACCATGGCAATCAGGCTCGGCGTCATCATCAGCGCGACGAGCAGCAGCGATAACACCACAATGACCGGCGTTATGGCAAACACGACGATAAGCGGGGCAAGCACCGACTTCAGACCCTCGGCGCCAATACCTTGCAGCCATTCGAACAGCGTGGTGACGATCGACGAGCCCTCCAGCACGCCGCGAACGCTGTCGAGTGCGGCGTCCCAATAGAAATAGCCGATGGTCAAGGACAGGGCCACCATCAGGACCAGCGGCAGTACCGACAACACAATGACGCGCGGACGCAGGCAATCGGCGACAGCACGCCAGAAGGAATCGAGGAAAAGGTTCATGGCGGCTAGCATAACGCCGTGTCGTCCGGCTAGTGTTAGTCAGTGTCGGCCAAGGCTTTGGGTAGGATGCCGTTCATGAGCATCATCACTGTCGCCCACACTGCGCTGGAGGTAGAACATCTGCCCGCCGCCAGCCCGACGAACAACCGGGCCCCGATCGTCTTTCTGCATGAAGGCCTGGGTTCAGTCGCCATGTGGCGCGGGTGGCCGCGGACGGTGTGCAATCGCACGGCGCGCCTTGGCTGGGTCTATTCGCGGCGGGGTTACGGCCTGTCCGAACCGGTGTTTGACGTCCACGGTCCCTCAGTCGAAGCCGGCGGGGTGCGCAATGGCAGGCTGCAGCCCGACTACATGCACCATGAGGCTTGGTCGGTATTGCCGGCATTGCTGCGCAAACTGGGCATCGTGCGTCCGGTATTGCTGGGACACTCCGATGGCGCGACGATCGCCTTGCTCTACGCCAGCCGACATCCCGTTGCCGCCTGTGTTGTTCTGGCACCGCATGTCATCGTGGAAGACCTGTCGATCCGCAGCATCACGCAGGCGCGGCAAGCCTACGTGAGCGGCGACCTGCGCCAGCGCCTGCTCAAATACCACCAGGACGTGGACTGCGCGTTCTGGCAATGGAACGACGCCTGGCTCGATCCGGCTTTCACGACCTTCGACATCCGGGGCGAATGCAGGAACATTACGGCTCCCGTGCTGGCGATTCAGGGTGAAGACGACCCCTACGGGACGATGGCCCAGATCGATGGCATTGACCTGCCCGACCGACAGTTCAGCCGCAAGCTGCTGCCGCAATGCGGGCATTCACCGCACCGTGACCGTCCCGAAGAAACCATCCAGCTGATCGTTGAGTTTCTGTCCCGGCAAACCTAGAACCGTTGCGCTGGGCTGTCCATCCTGCCCCGGTCGATGGCTACGCCGCAATCTGCGCGAGTTCCTCCGCGCCCAGCCAGCGCCACTGCCCCGGCGCCAGATCGGCGGGCAAGGCCAGCCGGCCGATCCGTGACCGGTGCAAGGCCTCTACACGGTTGCCAACTGCGGCCAGCATGCGCTTGACCTGGTGGTATTTGCCTTCGGTCAAGGTCAGGCTGAGCTGGTGAGGGCCATTGGTCACGCACGCGGCCGCACGTACGGCCTTTGGGTCATCGTCGAGCACCACGCCATCGAGCAAGCGGCGGACCTGGCCCTCGTCCAACGCATGCTTGACCGTGACCTCATAGACCTTGGGCACATGGTGGCGCGGCGACGCCATGCGGTGGATGAACTTGCCGTCATCGGTCAGCAATAACAAACCCGTCGTGTCCTGGTCCAGCCGACCGACCGACTGAACGCCCTGCACGGCCGATTTCTGTGGCCGCAGGCGCAGCGGCGCGGGCAACAGCGTATAGATGCTCGGATAGGTCGACGGCTTTTGCGAGCACTCGGTACCAGATGGTTTGTGCAGCATCAGGTAAGCCTTTGCGTGGTAGGTCCACGCGACGCCCTGCACCTGGAAGCGCAAGCCGACCGGATCGAATTGCTCGGTCGCATCCGCGCAGGCCGGCGCTGCCGCGTTGTGCCCGGGCTCGAACACCCGAACCATCCCTTGTTGTATCAGTCCGGCGCACACCCGGCGTGTGCCAAAACCCTGGGAGTAGAGAATGTCCTGCAATTGCATACCGCGAGTATCGCTGGGGCGTCAACGCGTGCATTTCGAAGCGCCGCCGGCCGACCGAATGGGGTCCGAGACCGACCGCTTTCTGGCCTGGGCCAACGGCGCATCAAGTGAGCCACCGCTGATCAAAGCCGGGCTCGCGCACCTGTGGCTCATCACCCTGCACCCGTTCGATGACGGTAACAGCCGCATCGCACGCGCCGTCGGCGACCTGTTCCTGGCCCGTGCCGATGGCAGTCCCCAGCGCGTCTACAGCCTGTCGGCGCAGATCCAGCGCGAGCGCAAGGCTTACTACGACATCCTGGATCGCACCCAAAAGCAACCTTTCGGGCCTCACGCCCGAGCAGCAGGACGCCTTCTGCACGCTGGCCACCGGCGGCGGCTTTGCCTCGCGCCAGCTCTACACCAACGGCGAAGAGCACGTGATGGAAACCAAGCGGCCGGTGGTGCTCAACGGCATTGCGGTGGTGAGCGCTTCGCCCAGGCCCGCAAGACGCTGGGCGACTTGATCGCACAGCACAAGGCACTCACCGCCGAAGCGCAGACGCTCGATGGCCAGCTGACCAAGATTGAGAAGCGGGTTGCCGATCTCGAGGCACGCATCGCGGCGGAGACGAAGTCGGCGTCCCAGACGCTGCTCGATACCGAAGGCGACTTCGTCGTACCCGAAACCCTGACCAAGCTGGAGGTGGAGCTGCGGATCACGCGGGCCTCGCTGGCCGATCTTCAGAGCCAGCGCGATGCGGTCCATGCCCAGCTCGATCAACTGCCCAACGGGCGCGAAGCAAGGGACAACTTCATCCGTTGCCGCGCGGCGATGGCCGAGGTCGAGCTCTACGAACAGCTGATGCCGGTCATGAATGCAGTGGCCCGCGCCTCGGCGGTCCGGCGGCAAATTAGCTACCACCACGACGAAAGCCACTTCGTGATCGAGATTCCGCGGGCACTGATGGAGGCGGCCGGGGCTGACTTGACTGCGGAGATGCCGACAGCTTGAGCGATGCCACGGATCGCCGACGCCATACGAACGACAAGGTCCGTGAGCCGGTTCTATTGCGCGGCCTGCTGTTCACGCCCGATGGCGAACGGCTGGTGCCCAGCTACACGGTCAAGAAGGGCAAGTCCTACCGTTACTACACGCCGGTCAAGCACCGGCGGTTTGGTGCGTGGGCCAGCAGCCACGGCCCGTTACCGGCGGCGCCCATCGAGGAACGGGTCACGCAGCAGATTGTGGCGGCGCTGTCGGCACCGCACGTCGTGTAGTCGGTGTGGGACCGGATTCAGGACGCCTGCCCGGAGATGTCCGAGCCGGAGGTGGTCCTGCCGATGCGCAGATTGGCCACGATGTGGCAGCAGTTGTTCCCGGTCGAGCAGTGCCGACTGGCGCAACTGCTGATCGAGCGTGTCGTCATTGCTGACGGCGGACTGGAGATCGTCTGGCGCGACCGGGGCTGGCATGAACTAGCCGGTGAACTGATGCCGGGGACCATCGGAGCAGAACTTCAAGAGCTGGAGGAAACGGCATGAAAGCGAGAGTGGAGGCAACGGGCGAGCCGGTCGCCCGCGAGCGCAGGGACGGCGGTCATGTGAGGCTGTCCACCTTCATCCCGCTGAAAATCAGGAAACGCGGTGTCCGCAAGGTTGTGGTGCGACCGGACGGGCAGGTCGAGGCGCCGGGCAAGGTCGCCACGCAACACGACCAACCGCTGCTGGTGGCGCTGACGCGGGCCTTCTACTGGCAACAGTTGCTCGATGACGGTGTGGTGGCCAGCGGCAGCGAAATCGCCCAGCGCGAAGGCCTGCACCACTCGACCGTCAACGAACTGCTGCGCCTGACGCTGCTGGAGCCGGCGATCATCCAGTCGATCCTGGCGGGCCACCAGCCGCGCTGCATGAGCCTGCTGTGGTTTCAGCGGAACCCGCTGCCGGACCGCCTGGGTGGCGCAGCAGGCGGTCGTGGCGGGGTTCGACGGTTGATCGGGCTACGAGCCCTCGATCACCCGCGCCACATCGCCGTGGCATTCGGCGCATTTGCCGACCAGGAGCAAGTCGCCGCCCTTGATGGCGCCGCTGAAATTGGTGATCGTTGTTTCGAGACGGCACTGGCCGCACCAAACGTTGGACAGCAGCCGCTGGCGGATGTCGCCAGGGATGGACTCCCAGCGCTGGCGGGCGGGTTTGGTGAAGTTGGGAAGTGACTCAACTCCTTCCGTGGTCTCCACCAGTTCAGGCATCCGGTTCCTCGCTATCGCCCGGGCTTCTGTCATCGCAGCCTGAGTTTGTGCGTTGGGTGTTTTCTCGTTCATTGCATCACTCTGCGGCGATGGCGAAAGACCGCAGCCAGGGATCAAGGTGGGCGATATCAAACGTGCCCGACTCGAACATCTGCATCATCTCCGCATAGATCTGCATCGGCACACGTTGCAAGCGCCAGCCGTTGATGCGCAGGAACACGTCGGCAGCCGCAAAGGCGATGCGCTTATTCCCGTCCACGAACGGGTGGTTGATCGCCAGGCTTTCCATCAGGGCAGCAGCCTCAGCCACGATGTCATAGTAGTAGCCGGTCTGCGGGCGGAACAGTGCGGCCTCCAGCGCTCCGGGATCGCGCACGCCCGGCGCACCGCCGTAACGCTGCATCAGCACCGTGTGCATGCCGAGCACGTCTGCCACGGTCAGGTAATCGCACGGCACGGCTTACTTCGCCAACTCGCGGTAGAGGCTGTCGAACTCCTCGAGGCTGGATGCGAACGAAGCCATCACATGGCGGCGGGGACGCTCCTTCTGCTGCCGGTCGATGTAGTCGCGCAGGGCTTCATCGAGCACCGCTTGGAACTGGCGGCCTTGGCTTTCTGCAATCTGACGCAACGCGGCCAGCACATCAGGTGCGGCTTGGGAGGAAAACTTTTCGCGGACAGCAGTCGTCATGGCCATCTCCGTCATGATTCATCTTGACGTTTCATGATAAAGCAGGATCAGCCCGCTTGCCACCGTCCGTTTGGGTGGCGTTCGATGCTTGACCGGTGGCCTTGGTTGACGATGAACCATGGCTCGTAAGCTGTTGATTTTAGCTGCTCAAGCAAACCGCCAGCAGCAGTGAATATGAGGTCGATCCGTTCACGTCGGAGGAGCGCTCCGCGCTGATAGGGTCCGCCCGGGCCGACGAACGCGCCATGGTGCAGTTCTGGTTTTCCACCGGGCTGCGGCCTGGCGAGCTAATGGCGCTTCGCTGGCCGAAGCTGGACTTGGTCGCCAACAAGGTCCTGATCGACCGCAATCAAGTGGCCGGAGTCGAGAAGGGGCCCAAGACCGAAGCAGGTGTGCGCATGATCGATCTGGACGTGCTGGCGATCTCCGCACTGTCAGACCAGAAAGCGGCCAGTTTCCTGGCCAACGAACATGTATGGCTGAATCCACGCACTGGAAAGGCGTGGGACACCGACGCTCAGATCAGGAAGACGTTGTGGTAACCGCTGTGCCAACGTGCCGGCGTTCGGTATCGCAACCCCTACCAAGTGCGCCACAGTTATGCCAGCGGGCTGCTGACAAAGGGAACCAACCCCTGGTACGTGGCCCAACAACTAGGCCACGTCGACGTCCAGATGGTGTTTCGGATCTACGGCAAGTTCATTCCCGTCGACTATCGCAAGCCAACGGTAGCACTGAAGGTGGTGAGCAGTGACTGATTTCACGTGTGAATTTCGGTGTGAAATCCGTGTGAATCCAACGCCAATCAACGCCAATTTCCGGAAGGTTGAACGACCCAGCGCCAATGAAGTTTCATTGGCGCTGGTGTTCTTTTGTGGTGGAGCTGGGGGGATTTGAACCCCCGTCCGCAAGCCATCCTCGAGCAGATCTACATGTTTAGTGGTCTGATTTGAGTCTCGCCACCTGTGTCGCGCAGCCACACGCTACACAGGACGCCAGCACCCTATTGTCTCGCCCCATACCAAGGTACCCGGTACAGTGCCAGCCGATGTGAATAACTTTACAGCCTGGACATCGGGACCTTGCGGTAACGACACCCTTGCCCAGCCCATCGGCCTGCTGTTGTAAAGCTCACTGGTTATTAAGCAGCGAGTGCGAAACGTTCGTCGTTTGCAGTTAGTTTGTTTGAATCTGTTTTACGAGCGCATTCAGCTCGACATGCACCACAGCGATTCCGTACCCACGTCGAAACCAATGCAGCCCCTCACCCTCTATTTTAGTCCGATGTGAGCAATTGCAATAGCGCCAGCGGATTGGTGATGGCGGCGTGTGCGCCCCACTGCTTGGTGTCG
>JANNKH010000018.1:0-1770 GCA_031396205.1 Rhodoferax sp. | reverse complement strand
CCGCCGATCCGGACCGGGTGAAGCGCGAAGCCGGCAGGCGCAAGCAGGGACAGCGCGTTGCCCCTGCTTGCGGTTCTACGAGTCGCGTCGAAGACGTCCGACTACGACGGCCATCGATGGGATTCCTTTGGTTTTTCCTTTGAAGCGAACCAATGTGCCCGAGGCGGCTTGCCCGCACTGATCGCCTGCGCACGTACCGGCACGGTCTGCCTGGGCGGGGCCCGCCATGGGTGCGATATCTGGGCTCATCGGGTTGAATTCCCTTATCCCTTGGATGAAACACTCGACTCGCCGCTTGACCTGGCGTTACATCGCCTTCGGACAAATTTCAACGAACTGCCAAGGACCTGCCTCCACTCTCCAATGGGTACATGGTTAAACTGGAGTGGCGCTGCGCCGGCGCGTAATTACACCGATGAGCCCCAGCCCTGCGAGCATCAGGGCGAAAGTTTCCGGTTCCGGAACCGGCGCCGCGCCATAGAGGAACTGGATGCCCGCCACGTCATCGGCGTCGGGAATCCGGTTGATCGGCACCAAGCTGTCAAACGGTGGTTGGTCGATGTACGCGCACGCGCTGCCATTGAAATTGCTATCGACAAAGCCACACATCACCGCAGTGGGCACGTCGGTGTGCGCCAGACCGATCGCATGGCCGAGTTCGTGCGTGAACAAGCCGGGGAAATCGTTGTGATAAAAGCTGTTGTGATCGGGCGCACGCGTTGGCGAAGGGTTGGCAAAGAGAAAATAAGGGTCGCCCTCCTGTCCGGCAGCGACCAGATTTGCGGCGTTGAGGTTGAAAATGATGTCGCCTTCGAGCGTTGTCCCGCCATTCGGAGGCGGCGCGAAACCGACCGCGCCAGAAAAGCCATCGACGTCGTAGGCGCCTATGCGGATGCTGCCGATCACGTTGCCACCCACGGCGGAATAATCGGCAGAAAAGGGTACCGAGCCGGTTTCCGATATCTGAACGAAGGAAATATCCGCCACCGCTGACCAGTGGCCGAACGCTTGTTGCAGCGCCGTCAGTGCAGTTCCAGCGCCGTAGGCGGTATCGATCAGGCCAAACAGCCCTCCCAGGGCAGACGTGCCGTGGATGTAGGCAGGAGCACTCGGGTCAAGACCCGTGCCGTCTGGGATCAGACTCCACGTCACCACCCCACCCGGGGTGCCGATGGGGTTGCTCCCCCACTTGCTGGCCGCATTGGGCCCGGCCGGAAAAATGTTATAGGCCAGTGCCGGCCCGCTAACCGCGACCGTCAGAAGAGCGCCGATCACCCATCGCGTGTGCTTCATCGTTCTCTCCCTGGTATCACGCAAGAAAACATGCTGCTTGCGCGCAGTCGAGCTACACCAATCTCACTTCATGCCCTGACTTGGCGCCAAGCAGGTAACGTGCCAAAACTTTTTCTCGTTATGAGTCAATGCCTTCCGAAGGATCAACGTCTGCGTGGAACTCTGCTGTAAAAAATATCGACGACAGCTGTTCTGGCGCGGCCGCCTCGATCTGCGCCAGAAGCAGCACAACCGGCACCGCTTTTTTGCGGCTACATCACCCCTATTTCTGAGTTCGCCACCTCACGGCTGACCTGGCTATGCATGGCCAAGCGGCCGTGAATCGCTGACTCAATGCCGACGCCATTGAAATAAGCGGGATCGCGCAGTTCCTGCAATTCGCGCTTGTCGAGATACGGCTTCATCGGAGCATGGATGTGGGCAAAGCGGAAATTTTTCCGCTAATCGAGGGCTGATGCACGATGCGACATTCGGTCG
>JANNKH010000115.1:0-38976 GCA_031396205.1 Rhodoferax sp. | reverse complement strand
GTGCCCCGGCCTCATTGAAGCCGCACATCGGCGGGCTTGAGCGGGTCGGTTGCCAGCGTTTTCCGGGGCTTCGTGCCCCGGCCTCATTGAAGCAGCCCGGCCGGCGTGAGTAACGCTGTTGGCCGGATCGATTTCCGGGGCTTCGTGCCCCGGCCTCATTGAAGCTTCGATCCGATCCAACGGGGGACTGATGGCTAATCGTTTTCCGGGGCTTCGTGCCCCGGCCTCATTGAAGCGCCGCGAGCCAAAGCGCAACGCGCGCCGAAAAAGTCGTTTTCCGGGGCTTCGTGCCCCGGCCTCATTGAAGCGTCAAGACCACGCTGCAGCGCATCGCCAGCGGCTGGGGGTTTTCCGGGGCTTCGTGCCCCGGCCTCATTGAAGCAAAAGCAACTGTGCCGGGGGCGTCGATCTGGTCACGTTTTCCGGGGCTTCGTGCCCCGGCCTCATTGAAGCACCTGGGCGGCAGCGGCATATTCTCTATCGGCAACAGGTTTTCCGGGGCTTCGTGCCCCGGCCTCATTGAAGCAGTAGAAAAATGAAGTGGCAACGATTGCCACCAGGGGTTTTCCGGGGCTTCGTGCCCCGGCCTCATTGAAGCGTGCGCGCGTCCGTGGTGATCTGGTCGACCATCTTGGCGTTTTCCGGGGCTTCGTGCCCCGGCCTCATTGAGTGTCTTCAGACCAACGGGGATCCGCCTGACTTTGGGTTATCCTATCAGCCGCGCGGCCGGTCCATGCGTTGAACATGCGAGTCCGACCCGGGCTCGACCATGCACCTCAATCCAAGGACCTTCCATGAAGTACACGCTCGCTTTTCTCGCTATCGGCATCTCCCTGGCGTTCGGTGCCGCCCAGGCCCAGGAAAAGGCGGCGACACCACAGCAAAACAAGATGGCGATGTGCAACAAGGACGCCGCTGACAAGAAAGGTGATGAGCGCAAGGCCTTCATGAAGAGCTGTCTCAGCGCCAAAAAGATGACCCAGCAGGAAAAGATGAAAAGCTGCAATGTCGAGGCCGCCGGCAAAAAAGGTGACGAACGCAAGGCTTTCATGAGCGAGTGCCTCAAGAAAGCGTGAGACACCGGGCTGACCGCAAGCGCAGACGGGTGCCGTTCGGCGGCGCGGTCGCGTGCCGGCCTTCAGCGCGACAACATGGTTCCTGGTAGCCACAACGCGACCTGCGGCCAGACCACACGACCGCCATGACCAGGATCATCAGCTCGACATAAGGCGCAGCGCCCGCACACAACCGGCCCCAGGGGGGAGGGGAGCCGGTGATGGCCTTGATGGTGAACCGATTCATGCCAACCGGCGGCGTGATCTCGACCAGCTCCAGATTGATGCCCGGCGCGGTGTCGTACCAGGTCGGATTGATACCCTGGTGGATTGTCGCTGCAGGATCAGCGGCATGGTGATCAATATGATGGAGTTCGGCTGCACCCAGTTTGCAGCGCCTGGTAGACCTTGGAGCCCGGCATCGCGGACAGTGCCGCGCCCATGGCGACCAGGCCTTCATCGAACAGCTTGTTCAGGCCGCGAATCTTCACGTCGGCATAACCGGCCGGAAGCACCAGCGCCTTGCCATTGGAGGTGAAGATGCCGTCGTTGGTGAACGTCAAGCCACGATGTGCTGAGCGCGCAGGGACGCAATCTCGCTGGCTGAATAGCCCAGTTGGTTCAGCAATTCATCCGAATGCTGGCCCGACCGCGGTGGCTGCTCGCGCACGCCCAGCCGTTGGCCGTGCATCGTGAACGGCAACAAGGTGGTGCCAGCGGTTTGCCCGGCGCGCGCGCCATCGGGCAACACGATGTCGGCAAGGCCACCGGTCTGGCGCAGGTGTTCGTCGTCATAGAGTTCTTCGGGCTTGCGGATCGGCGCAAACGGCAGGCCCAGCTCTTCGAAACGTTTGGCGAGTTCGTCGGCCGTGAAAACAGCCAGGCGCTCGCGCAGCACCGGCATCAGGACGTCGCGCGCCATCACCCGCAGGTTGTTGCTGCCGTAACGCGGGTCGGCCAGCAGGTCGTCAAATCCGAACGCTGTACAGAAGGTCTTCCATTGCGCGTCACTCACCGCGGCCAGGAAGATTTGCTCGCCATGCTGGACGGTGAATACGTCGTACACCGCCCAGGCCGATATCCGGTCCGGCATCGGCGCGGCGGGCGTGCCGGTGATCGCGTACTGCAGCATGTGCTGTCCGACCAGGAACACATTGTTCTCGAACAGCGCGCTCTGCACTTCCTGGCCCTTGCCGCTGATGCCGCGCTGGATCAAGGCGCCGAGCGCGCCGATGGCGCCGAACATGCCGCCCATGATGTCGTTGACACTGGTGCCGGCGCGCAGCGGATCGCCCGGGCGCCCGGTCATGTAGGCCAAGCCGCCCATCATCTGCACCACCTCGTCCAGCGCCGTACGGTTTTCGTAGGGGCCGGGCAGGAAACCCTTCAAGCTGACATAAATCACGCGCTCGTTGGCGGCCGACAAGGCCGCATAGTCCAGCCCGTACTTGCGCATCGTGCCGGGCTTGAAGTTCTCGGCCACCACATCGGCGCTGGCCGCCAGTTTTCGCGCCACCGCCATTCCCTGGGCTGTGTGCAGATCGATCGCGATGCTCTTTTTGTTGCGATTGAACATCGGAAAGAAGCCTGCGCCGGCGCCCAGCAGATGTCGCGTGCGGTCGCCACCGATCGGTTCGACCTTGATGACCTCGGCGCCCATGTCGGCCAGCACCATGCCGCAGGCAGGGCCCATGACCATATGGCTGAATTCGACCACTCGCAAGCCGGTCAACGGTTGATGTGCCGGCGGAACCGGAGCGCCCGGCGGCACCGTGTTTGCCGGACTCACCGGTGTCGCCTGCTATTGCACATTGCAGACATCGCCTTGGGTGTCACCCGGCCGGTGCCCGCTGCGGCCAACTGCATCGGTGTCGCGCGCAGCGCTTGGGCAGGCCGACTTGGCGCAGTTGAACATGGTTGGGTAGGGACGACGCTGACTGAGGCAGCGCGCATTCTAGACAGGCTCATTTCAGTCCATTGACACCATTTGGAACATCGATGAGTCCCCATCGGAAAATCATGATTCTGCTGGTTCGGCATTTGCAGACGCGTACCCAAAGCCCGAAGGCGCCGCTGCCGGCAAAACTGCCCGGGTCATTGAGCCGCCACGGCCGCAATTCAACCGGCCTATGCCGTGTTGTCCCCAGCCTGCATCGCGGGCTCGCCCGCCAATGCCGGCGGCCTTGGCTTGCCCGGCCCTTTGATGCCCCATTGCCTGCCGGCGCAAGCCCTGTCAACTCAACTCGATATCCATCGTCAACGCGCTCCCGCGATCGGCCTCCACCACAAACCCGTGCCCCCCGCTGTCCTGCGCCAGGATCTGGTCAATCGCCCGCGCCACGATCGGCTGCTGGTCGATGATGGTCAGGCGGCCCTCGCGCAGCATCGCCGCCACCTCGCGCTGCGAACGCACGAAGGCCTCGTGGCCGTCGCGGTTGGTGAACAGCATGCGGCTGCGCTGCGGGCTGATCCAGCCCAGGCGGTAGCGACGCAGTTGGTCACTCTCGTGTTCGAAGTCGAACCACATGCCGCGCTCCAGCCCCTGGGCGATCGCGTCGAACTGGTCGGGCGCGGCACGGGGGGCCGGGGCGATGCGTTTGTCCAACTCCTGGATGGCCGCGCGACCGGCCTGGGTTTCGAGTTCACCGGGGCCGGGATCAACCGGCGCCGGCCCGGCCCTGGGCGTGCGGATCGCCCGCATATGGCAGTCGATTAGCCGCTTGGTGAATTCGTCCCTATCCTCGCCCTTCCAGCCGATCGCGTCCAGGCTGGCATCGAGCCGGGGCACAAGGTCCGGCAGCAAGGCCATCAGGCGGGCGCGCTCATCGGGCTGCAATCGCGTGCGGGTCGACCAGATGACCTGGTCCATGGCCTTGACCGCCTGGTCCCATCGGGCGGGTTCGGAGTCGACCGACATCCAGGCGCTGGCCAGCACCTCGCGCCACTTGTTGGTCAGAAACGGCAGCAGGAAAGGCTGCAGCGGCTGGTCAATGGGCAGGGCGTGGACGCACTGGTGCACCACGCCATCGGCATGCGCGAGCGCGGCCTCACGGGCCTCTTTCAACTGCTCTGCACCCGCGGCAGGCTTGATGTGCACCTCGGCCTGCTGCTGGTTCGCGTGCAGGAACGCCTCGAGTTCGGTCAGCAGCTCGCGAAACAGCCCCAGGTCATGGTCGAACTCGGCCAACACGCGCTTGACGCCACGATCGATGCACTGGTACAGCGGGTCGGTCTCGCCCATTTCCGGCGTCCAACCCACGGCGGCGGCGGCCAGCGCATCTACCAACTGGCGCGCCGGATGCGCGCTGGACAGGAAGAAGTCGCGATCGATGATGGCCGCCTTGAGGACCGGAATCTGCAACCGGCCAATGACAAACTTGAGCTGCAGCGGAATCGATTTGTCGGCAAAGACATAGTCGAACACCTCGGCCAGCGCATCGACCGTACCGCGGTCGAGTTCCGGCGCCCGCTGCACTTCTTCGCGCTCGCGCATCTGGCGCAACACGTTCTGGCCGGCAATATCCTGCCCGCGCGCCCAGTCGGGAAACTGCGACGTGCCGGCCCCGGCCTGCAGTCCGCCCAGGAAACCCATCAGCTCCGGGTCGGCCGGCGGATGGTAGGCGCCACCGCCGCTGGCCCCGGCCGCAGAGCCGTCGCCCTGGCCGTCGCCGCCCGCAGCGCCCTCCCCGGGGCCGCCAGCACCAGCACCAGCGCCACCAATACCCAGCTTGTGCAGAAATTGGCGCGCCCGGCTGGCAATGGAACGCGCCACGCCCTGCAGACCCTGGCCGTCGCCCGCGCCCTGCGGCCCGCCCCCGCCCTGACCGACAGCCGCCCCGCCACCTGCCGCTTGCGAGCCGCCAAACCCGGAACCCTGACCCAATGGCATGCCGGAGTCGGGCATCAGGGGCGCGGCGGCCGAATCGCCACCGGCCGTACGCTTGATGCGGTGCACCTGTTGGGCCGAAAAGCCTGCCCGCACCAGCATCGCGGCCAGGTCGGAATACAACGGTGCCCAGTCGATGCTGCAGGTGGGCTCCAGCACCGAGATGAAGTCCTCAGCTGCGGCCGGATCGAATGCGCTGGCATGCCAGGCAATAAGGAACGCCCGCAACAGGCTGGCCGGCCGAAATGGGTTGTCGGTCAGCGCAAACTCGTCCTGGCGGAACAACGCGCTCAGACTCGTCGTCAGTGGCTTGAGATAGGACTCGTAGCGCGCATTGAAGCGCTGCGCGACCCGGTCCACCAGCAAGTGGCGCTCGATCTCATCCACGTCCAGCAGGGCCATGCTGCTGGGGCCGGTGCTGTCGTCGCTGGTGCCGGCGGGGCGCAATACGCGCAGTGCGCCGGGCAGCACGGCTTCCACCTCATCTTCAATGGCCTCGCGCAAGGCGGCCTGGAAAGCGCGGTTGAAAATGGCCGCCTGCTTGTCCAGCATCGCGCCGGCAGTGCGCAGGTTCTGTGCCTGGGTGGTATGGGGTCGATTGTCGACCTGCTCGAAAAAATAGCCGCGCAAGCGCTTGAGGTGATCGTCCTGGTGCTGGCTGAAATACGACTGCACGCGGGCGATCATCGCGGCGACATGGCGCAGTACCAGCGACCGGGTCGCGGCGTCAAAAGGTGCAGGTGAAGGAGCAGACATCAATAACGCATCAACGCAAAGCCGGCAAGCGCCCAAGCGCCTGCCCGGACCTCAACTTGGACTCTATCCATCTGTTTGTACACGAAACAACGCCTCCGTTCACGAATGCCGGCGCCACCATTTGTGCACTATTTGCGCCAAAACCGCTGCCGGTGCCGCATTGTGCGCGCAGTTATTTGCCTTCCAGCGACTCATCGGTACCGCGACGACAAGCTTTACGGTCTTTGTGCGGGCACTGGCACGCAAACTGCGGAACCTGCCGTCGGGCGGGTCCGACCGGCATGGGCCGATCGCTGGCCCGACAATGCGCCATCGACAGGGGGCATGGACAGGTCAACAACAAGCCTGCGCAATGCCCATGAATACTGGCAAGAGCCTCCAATACAGTTAAAGCATGGAAAAACCCAAAGCGATCCTTTTTGACGCCTATGGCACTTTGTTCGACGTCTACAGCGTCGCCCAGCTGGCCGAACAGCTGTACCCAGGCCATGGCACTGCCCTCAGCCAGGTCTGGCGCGACAAGCAGATCGAGTATTCGCGCCTGTTGACCACCAGCAACCACGGGGCCCATTACCGGCCGTTCTGGGAGGTTACGCGTGCCGGGCTGGTTTACGCCGTCAAGCGTCTGGTGCCCGACAGTGTCGGGCAAGCGGATTTCGACAGCCGGGTCGACCGGCTGATGAACCAGTACCGCAGCCTGAGCGCATTCCCGGAGAACCGCGAGGTGCTGCAACAACTGCGGGACGCCGGCCTGGTGACCGGCATCCTGAGCAACGGCGACCCGACCATGCTGAATCTGGCTGTCGCGTCGGCCGGACTCGAGGGTCTGTTGGACCATGTGATCAGCGTCGACCCGGTGCGCTTGTACAAGACTGCTCCCGAAGCCTACGCCTTGGGCGAGCAGGTCACCGGCCTGCCGGCCAGCCAGATCGGATTTGTCAGCTGCAATGCGTGGGACGCATTGGCCGCCACCTGGTTCGGCTACCAGACCCTGTGGGTCAATCGCTACCAGCTACCGTTCGAGGAACTCGGCACCCAGCCTACGCATACCGGCAGCACGTTGCGCGACGTGCGCGCCTTCTTGTAACGCCTTCCAACCATTATTCACCCAAGGAACCCGAACCATGAGCTCCCGCATCCGACTGCACCGCCTGGACATTGCCACTGAGCTGCATCAATTCATCGACACCCAGGTATTGCCCGGCACCGGCGTGCACAGCACAGCTTTCTGGAAAGGTGTCGATGCGATCGTGGCCGACCTGGCGCCCAGGAACAATGCGTTGCTGGCCGAACGCGACCACCTGCAGGCAGAACTCGACGCATGGCACCGTGCGCATCCAGGCCCGATCCGCAACATGAAGGGCTACCGGGCGTTCCTGCAAAAGATCGGCTACCTGGTGCCCGAACCCGCCACGGTCAAGGCGACGACAAAAAACGTCGACGCCGAACTGGCGCTACAGGCCGGCCCGCAGCTGGTGGTGCCGATTCTGAACGCGCGCTATGCGCTGAATGCCGCCAACGCGCGCTGGGGGTCGCTGTACGACGCGCTGTACGGCACCGACGTGATCGATGAAACGGGTGGCGCGTCCAGGGCCGGCAGCTATAACCCGGTGCGCGGGGACAAGGTCATCGCCTATGCCCGCCAGGTGCTGGATCGCACCGCACCGCTGGCGCGCGGCTCGCATGCCGACTCGACCGCTTATGCGGTGGTGGCTGGCAAGCTGTTGGTGGCTCTGAAAGACGGCACAACCACCGGCCTGCGCAATGCACGGCAACTGGCCGGTTTCCAAGGCGATGCGACGCACCCGTCGTCGGTGCTGCTGCAGCACAACGGCCTGCACATCGATATCCGCATCGACCACAGCACGCCAACCGGCGCCGTCGATGCCGCCGGCATCAGCGATCTGGTACTCGAATCGGCGCTGTCCACCATCCTGGACCTGGAGGATTCGGTGGCCGCGGTGGACGCGCAGGACAAGGTGCTGGGCTACCGCAACTGGCTGGGCATCCTCAAGGGGGACTTGACCGAGAACGTCAGCAAGGGCGGCAAGACCTTCACCCGCGGGCTCAACCCGGATCGCGTCTATACGGCTGCCAGCGGCAGCGGAACCGTCACGCTGCATGGGCGTTCGCTGATGTTCTTGCGCAACGTCGGCCACCTGATGACCAATCCGGCCATCCGGTACACGGGCGCCGACGGCGCGCTGCACGAGATCCCCGAAGGCATCCTGGATGCGGTGGTGACCACCACCATCGCGCTGCACGACCTGCAGGGCCATGGCAAGGACGGCATCCGCAACTCGCGCAAGGGCTCGGTCTACATCGTCAAACCCAAGATGCATGGCCCGGCCGAGGTGGCGTTCGCCAACGAATTGTTTGGCCGCGTCGAAAAGCTGCTCGGCCTGCCGGCCAGCACCGTCAAGCTCGGCATCATGGACGAGGAGCGGCGTACCAGCGTCAATCTCAAGGCCTGCATCGCCGCCGCCGCCAGCCGCGTCGCCTTCATCAACACCGGCTTCCTGGACCGCACCGGCGACGAGATGCATACCTGCATGGCTGCCGGTCCGGTGCTGCGCAAGGGCGACATGAAGAGCAGCGTCTGGATCCAGGCCTACGAGAAGAACAACGTCATGGTCGGCCTGGCCTGCGGCTTGCGCGGCAAGGCGCAGATCGGCAAGGGCATGTGGGCCATGCCTGACCTGATGGCCGACATGATGCGCCAGAAGATCGGCCACCCCAGGGCCGGCGCCAACACCGCCTGGGTGCCCAGCCCAACCGCCGCGACGCTGCATGCGTTGCACTACCACCAGGTGAAGGTGGCCGAGGTGCAGAAACAGCTGGAAAAGGACGCCACCGCGGCCGACGCCCCACAGCAGCGCGAGGCGATCCTGAACGACCTGTTGACCATCCCGGTCGTCAACACGCCACAATGGAGCGATAGCGAGAAGCAGCAGGAACTCGACAACAATGCCCAGGGCATCCTGGGTTATGTGGTGCGCTGGATCGACCAGGGCGTGGGTTGCTCCAAGGTACCCGACATCCACAACGTCGGCCTGATGGAGGATCGCGCGACACTGCGCATCTCGAGCCAGCATATGGCCAACTGGCTGCACCATGGCGTCGTGACCAGGGCGCAGGTCAAGGCCACCTTCAAGCGCATGGCCAAGGTGGTGGACAACCAGAACGCCGGCGACACGCTGTACAAGAGCATGGCCGCGAATCCGCAGGGCGCGGCTTTCCAGGCGGCGAGTGACCTGGTATTCAAGGGATTGGTACAGCCCAGCGGCTACACCGAGCCGCTGCTGCATGCGTGGCGGTTGAGAGTAAAGGCCGGAACTGCCTGAAGACCGGCCCGTTGGAATCCTCAACCGAGGAAGCGTTCCGTCCGGCCCGGGTGTGCCTGTAGGGTATCGACCGGTGCTGTCCGAAAGGAGCTTGTGAGACGAACGCGCCTGGTATCAGTTATCCACGATCGCCTCGGCCTCGATCTCGACCCGGTATCCATCTCCAACAAGGGCGCCAACCTGCAACAAGGTATTGGCCGGTCGGATGCTGCCGAAAAAACGGCCATGCACCTCGCTGACCTCGCGCCAATCATTGGCGTCGGTCAGGTAGACGCGGGTTCGCACGACATCTTCGAGCCGGCCGCCCAGGGCCTTGATGCTGGCAGCGATCTTGTCCAGGATATAGGTGGCCTGCACCGCGGCATCGCCCTTGCCGATCAGCCGGCCACTGCCATGGGTGGCGGTGGTGCCGGAGACCAGGATCCGGTCACGCACCCGCACTGCGCGTGCGTAACCGGCCAGTGGCTCCCAGACACTGCCGCTGTCCAGGGTCCAGCGCTCGGTGCGCCCGGGCACCGGCACGGATTGCCACAGTGGCGCAACCGTATCCAGATGGTGGCTCAGGTCGCCCGACGCTGTCAGGAATGGCGGGTGGCGGTACTCGTCTCCGCAGTCACCGTCGAGGCGCCGGGTACTGGCGAATGCTTCGTCGAGCCGAGCCCGGTCGTCGTCATCGAGTGCAAAGGCAAACAGCTTCAGGTTGTCGGCGCGGTGTTCCGATTCGCCGAGCCGGGCACCCACGATCGTTGCGGCTACCGCCGGTTGCTCCAGTACCCAGCGGGTCGCGACGTTGGACACCGAGACGCCATGCCTGCGCCCGATCTGCTGAGCCGCACGCAGCACCGCCTGCAGTGCCGACCAGCCGCCGATGGCGTCGATGAAACGCCGGTATTTCATCTTGCTCCAGTCGGCAACCTCCTGCGGCTCGGCGGCTCCGACCCAGCGCTCGGACAGGAAGCCGCCCCCCAGCACGCCGTAGGCAATCAAGCGCACGCCGCGTTGCTGGCACAACTCGGACATGCCCTCGGTTGCGCGCCGATCCAGCAGCGAGAGGCAGACCTGGTTGCTGGCGATCGGGACGCCTTCGGCCAGCGCCACACGCAGATGCGCGGTATCGAAATTGGCCAGGCCGATATGCCGGATCAAACCCTCGTCACGCAGTCGCGCCAGTTCCAGCAGCGCGTCGATGTAGCCGGGATGGTCGAAGGCCCACCAGTGGAACTGAAGCAGGTCGATGCGGGAGGTACGCATCCGTTCCAGCGAGCGCTGCACGCCGGCTCGCACCACGGCGGCGTTCATGGGTCCGGGCGGAGGACACCACTTGGTGAAAGCCGTTACGCCCGCTCCCGCTGGCGAGGCCAGCAACTGGCCGGTGATAAGCTCAGCCGAACCGTAGTGGTCGGCCATGTCGAAGGTATCGAACCCGGCGCGGGCATAGGCGGCCATGTCCGCAGCGCCCTGCACCGGGTCCAGTAGCTGGCCGCTGCGCTCCATGTCGGCGACCTGCCACAGCCCGGTGACAACCCGCGCAATCTGCAGCCCCGGCGCCAGCAGCGTGCGCTCGGGCCGCGCTGGCGCACTGGCCGCCGCGCCGCTCACTTGGGCAGCCGCGCCTGGATCGCCTGCACGTCCTCGGTTGTCATTTGCCCGACCGTCGTGACCTCACCGTTGGTGATGCGCCAGGTACGGAACGGGCCGACGATATCGCCGTTCTTGTCGAACTGCACTGCACCGATGACGCCGACATACCGCACCGGCTTCTTGTCCTTGATCAGTTGCAGTGCGCGGGTGAATCCCTGCGGGCTGGCGTGTACCACCTCACCGCCGGGCTCTGTCACCTTGCGGATCGAGTCGCGGATGGCCGCTGCCTCGAACTTGCCGGCATGGGCGATCGCCAGGCCCAGGATCGCCGCAGCGTCAAACGCGCGGTCGGCCGCTGGCGCGCCGGCATCGAAACCGCCGCTCATCGCGGGGTAGGCACTGGCAAAGAACTCGGTGGACGGCGTCTTCGTGCTGCCCGACGAGGTGCCAAAGGCGTTGGTCAGGAACTGCGGGCCCACGCCCTTGATGAAGTCGGCTGCATTCATGCCGTCATTGAGCAGAAACCGCTGCGGGCCGCCCTGCTGAATCCAGGTGCGCACGATTGTCGTGCCGTCACCCGGATAGCCGATGAAATACAGCGCCGGTGGATCGCCCTTGAGCGCATTCGTGACCTCGGCGTTGTAGGACGCCTGCTGCGGGTTGTAGGGCGTTACGCTGATCAGCTTGCCGCCCAGCGCCTCGTAGGCACGGCGGAACTCGGCCAGCAGGTTGACGCCGAAATCATTGTTGACATGGATGATTGTCAGCGTCGTCATGCCCTGGTCCAGCGCGTACTTGGCCGCTGCGGTGCCCTGCAGCGCGTCGCTGGTGATCGTGCGGAAGAACCAGCCGTTGGTCTTGCCGTCGGCCGCCAGCTTGGTCAGCGTCGGCGACGTCGACGCTGGCGAGATCTGCACCACGCCGGCCGGGCCGGTCACGGACGTGACGATCGGAATCGACACCGAACTGATGATGCCGCCAATGATGGCTGGCACCTTTTTGAGGTCCACCAGTTGGCGCGCCTGGTCAACCGCTACCGAACCCTGACTTTGCGCATCGCGCAGGTCCACCGCCAGTTTGCAGCCGGCAACACCCGTGGCACCGGCTGCCTTGTTCACCTCGTTGAAGGCCAGTTCCACCGATTTGCTCGCAGCCTGTCCGAACCGTCCCGCCGGACCGGTCAGCGATACGACCATGCCCACGGTATGGCTACAGGCCGGCGCCTGGGCGCTGGCGGACAGGGGTGACAGGCTGGCAATCGCAGCGAGCGTCGCGACCGACAATAAATGGCGCATGGAACGAATCTCCGGTTGGTTGAGTGATGACAGTGGCGAAATCAGGACTTGTTGAGCTCGTATTTCATGATACGGCCATGCGGACCGCTGCGGTCGCGCTCCAACGTGTAGGTGTCGCCTTGCGGACCCGGATGCGCGGCTAGTATCGGATCAAGCAGCGCATGGTCCTGCGCATCGAGATTCAACCGGAACACGCCCAGTGTGTCGGCCAACCGGTCGGCGTAACGCGCACCGACGATCGCGGCTCCGACTCCCGGCTGGTCCAGCACCCAGCGCGTCGCCACCGTCGCAATCGACGCTGCATGGCGCTCCCCGACCCGGCGCAGTGCCTGCAGCAGGCTCTGGAACGCCGCCCAGCCGCCGAATTCGTCAATCACCAGCTTATACTTGATGAGCGAACGGTTGGTCAGCCCGGCGAGCGGTTCGTCCCGGCCGAGCCAGGACTCGGAAAAAAATCCGCCGGCCAGCGTGCCATAGCACAGCATCTGCAGGCCCCGCACCCGGCACAGTTCGGCCAGCGCATGCTGCGCTCGCCGGTCCAGCAGCGAGTACTGCACCTGGACGCTGACCAGCGGAACCCCCGCATCGAGCATGGCGGCAGTCTGCAGGCTGTCGAAGTTGGTGCAACCCAGGTTGGCGATCAGACCTTCCCGGCGCAACCGGGTCAGCTCGAGCGCGACCTGCACCGCGCCCGGCACCGCAGTGTCCCACCAGAGAAACTGCACCAGGTCGAGCCGCTTGCTGCGCAGGCGCTTGAGCGAGCGTTCCACGACGCGCCGCACATAAGCCGCATCGACGCGCGCCAGATCGGAATAATCGGGCACGAACTTGGTGTGCACTTGCAGGCCCGGCTGATCCAGCGCCGCGCGGCGCTGGTTGAATGCGCCGTACAGGTCCTCGACACCGGTGTAAATGTCGGCACCGTCGACGGTGTTCAGGCCGGCCGTGACAAAGGCCACCATGTCGTGCAGCGCTCGATCCCGGTCCACCGCGCCATGGTCGCCGGCCAGTTGCCAGCCGCCGCGGATGATGCGCGGTATCCGGTATCCGGGCGCGAGTTCGATGGTCTGCACGGCCGGCGATGGATCCGTCATGACTTGGGCTGATCGGGCAGCGGCACCGCCGTGGTGTCGCCATGGCGAAAAACGCGCTGTCCCAGCCGCGTGATGCGAAATCGGGTCGGGCAATGCGGGTCCGGGCATGCCACTTCAGTGTCGGTGCTCATCCAGTCACTGGGATCGGTAGCGCGCTGCTTGGCTGGCAACAGCGGCAGCAACGCCGCCAGCGAATACAGCGAAAAACCCTGATCGGGCGGGAAATGCAGCATCTCGCCACGCACCTCGAACCAGTCGCCCGGCCGGGCACCGCACAGGATGCGGACATTGGCAGGTGCGACCACCTCGACCCGCAGATCGTACAACGCGAATTGATCGGAATCCATGCGCTGGAGTTTAGTGACAAACGGTTTGGATATAGTCCCATGCCAGCACAATCCACAAAACCAGCGCATGCAAAATCCTGCCGGGAACGGTGCACTGCCCGGACCCGGCGATCTGCTGGTGGTCCAGGGGCTGTCGAAATCCTTCGGCGGAAACCGGGCGATCCATGCGGTGTCGTTCGTGCTCAAAGCCGGCGCGATCGGTGGCCTGATCGGCCCGAATGGCGCCGGCAAGACCACCCTGTTCAACTGCGTGGCGGGGCACTTGCGACCGGATGCCGGCAGCATCCTGCTTGCCGGCGTGCCGATCGCCGGCAAGCCGGCGGCCACCTGCTTTGGCGCCGGCCTTGCCCGCACGTTCCAGATTCCAAGGCCCTTCCCCGAGATGTCGGTACTGGAAAACGTCATGGTCGCGCCGGCGGGGCAATCGGGCGAGCGGTTCTGGGCCAACTGGCTGCAACCGGGCCAGGTCGCAGCGCAGGAATTGCGCACCCGTGACGCCGCGCGCCACTGGCTCGATTTCGTCGGCCTGGGCGAACTGGCGCAGCAACCAGCGCGCATCCTGTCGGGCGGGCAACGCAAACTGCTCGAACTGGCACGGGTAATGGTGGCGCAACCCAGGCTGGTGCTGCTCGACGAACCTGGCGCCGGGGTAAACCCGGCCTTGCTCGACCAGATCGTCGACAAGGTTGCGGCGCTCAACGCACAGGGCACCAGTTTCCTCATCATTGAACACAACATGGACCTGGTGGCATCGCTGTGCAAGCCGGTGATGGTGATGGCGCAGGGCGAACTGCTGGTCACCGGCGACGCCGCATCGGTGCTGGCCGATCCGCGCGTGGTCGAAGCCTATCTGGGAGACGCCGCTTGAGCCAACCGGGCCAACCGATCGCGACGCGGGGCATGCAGCGCGGTCCGGCTGTCGAGCGCGGAGCCTGTCCGGATGCTGTCGTTCCCGCTGCGCGCGGCGCCGAGGCACTCCCGTGACCGCCGCCGCACTCGAGGTCGAGCAACTGCAGGCAGGTTACGAGCCGGGTCTGCCGATCGTGCGCGGCGCATCGCTGACCGTGGCTGCGGGCGAGATCGTTGCAATCCTGGGCCCCAACGGCGCCGGTAAATCGACACTGGTCAAGGCAGTGGTCGGACTGGTCCCGGTGAGCCAGGGGCGCAGCCACCTGTTTGGTCGCGACATCACCCGGCTGCCGGCCCATCGCATGGTGTTCGAGGGACTGGCCTTCGTGCCGCAGACCGAGAACGTGTTTGTCAACCTGAGCATCGCGGAAAACCTGGAGCTGGCCGCGGCGATCGTCAAGGCCGATCGCCGCGAGCGGCTGCCTGCGGTGTATGCGATGTTTCCGGATCTCGCGCGCCAGCGCAAGCTGCCGGCCGGGCAGCTCTCGGGCGGGCAACGCCAGATGCTGGCCGTGGCGCGGGCGCTGATCACCCGCCCGCGCCTGCTGATCCTGGACGAACCGTCGGCCGGCCTGAGCCCCAAGCTGGTAGCCCGGGTTTTCGACAAGCTGCGCGAAGTGCGCGCCAGCGGCGTCACCGTGTTGCTGGTCGAGCAGAACGTCAAGGCCGCACTGGGGCTGGCCGACCGTGCCGTGGTGCTGGTCGAGGGCTGCGAACGCATCGTGGCCAGCAGTGCGGAACTGCTCGGCGACGAGCGGGTCGCGGCGCTGTACCTGGGCCGGCACACCGGCAGGCATACGACTCAGGAAGCAATGTGATGCTGCAGATCATTGCTGACGGTCTGATCATCGGTTCGGTCATTTCGCTGGGTGCAATCGGCCTGAGCCTTACGCTCTCGATCGTGCGTTTCTCCAACTTCAGCCACGGCGAATTGCTCGGCTGGGGTGGCTATTTCGCGCTCAGTGCGCTGTCGCTGTTTGCCGCCGCGAGCGAAGGCATGGGCACACCCATCGGCCCGTTCTCGTTTGGCTGGGCGATGCTCGGCGCGCTCACCGTCGCCACCGCACTGACCGCACTGTTGGCGCTGGCGCTGGATGCAGTGCTGTTTCGCCGGCTGCGCAAGCAGGGCGCCATCACGCTGGTAATCGCCAGTTTCGGCGCCGCGCTGGCGTTGCGCAATCTGCTGCTGTTCTGGCACGGCGGCGTGCCTCAGTATTATTCGCAGAACCTGCAGATATCGCTGCAGCTGGTAAAGCGCGACACGTTGGGTGGCCTGCGCGTCACGCCCGATCAGATGCTGGTGCTCGGGCTGACTCTGGTCACGGTCACCGTGCTGCACCTGTTCCTGCGCCACAGCACGCTGGGGCGTTCGATGCGCGCGACGGCCATCAACCCGGCACTGGCCCGGGTCGCAGGCATCGACCCCGAACGCGTGCTGCGCGCGACCTGGATCATCGGCGGCATGCTGGCCGCCGTGGCGGGCGTGTTCGCCGGCATCACGGTACAGCTGCGCCCCACCATGGGCGTCGACCTGCTGTTGCCGCTGTTTGCGGCCGTCATCCTGGGTGGCATCGGCTCGGTCTGGGGCGCGGTCCTCGGTGGCCTGATCGTCGGCCTGGCCGAAAGCGCGTCGGTCTCGATCGTCGGGGCCCAATACCGCGCGGCAGCCGCGTTCTTCGTGCTGATCCTGATCCTGCTGGTACGGCCGACCGGTCTGTTCGGGGAGAAACACTGATGCCCGACTTCCTCGGCTGGTTGTCCTATGGCAGCTTCTTCCTGGTGTTTGCCAGCACCTTCGCCATCATCGTGCTGGGGCTCAATCTGCAATGGGGTTTTACCGGCCTGTTCAATGTCGGCGTGGCCGGTTTCGTCGCGCTGGGCGCCTACAGCTCGGCGCTGCTGACCACGCCCGAGACCGCCGAGCGCATCGGCGGTTTCGGCTGGCCGGTGGCGCTGGGCTGGCTGGCCGCGATGGGCGTGACCGGTCTGGCCGGGTTGCTGGTCGGCGCGGTCGCTTTGCGGCTTCGCCACGACTACCTGGCCATCACGACCTTCGGCATCGCGGTGACGATACAACTGGTGGCCAACAACGCAACGCCATTGACCGGTGGACCCTTCGGTGTGCAATTCATTCCCAAGCCCATGCAGTCATGGCTCGGCACCGGGCTGCCCTGGACACTGGCCTACCTGGCGCTGTCGCTGACGATCCTGGGCGGCGTTTACCTGGCACTGGAAAAGCTGGTGCGCAGCCCCTGGGGCCGGGTGCTGCGGGCGATCCGCGAGGACGAGGATGCGGCGTCGTCGCTGGGCAAACGCGCCTTTCTGTTCCGGCTGCAGAGCTTTGTCATCGGCAGCATGCTGATGGGCCTGGGCGGCGCGGTATACGCGCATTTTGTCGGCTACATCGCGCCCGAGGATTTCCTGCCGATCCTGACCTTCCAGCTCTGGGCCATGCTGATCGTGGGTGGTTCGGGCAACAACCGCGGCGCAGTGCTGGGCGCTTTCGTCGTGTGGACATTCTGGGCCGCCGCGGGCGGTCTGCTGCGCGTCTGGATACCGGCTGCCGACCAGGCCCGTGGCGCCGCCTTGCAGGTGGTGCTGATCGGGGTGCTGATTGCGCTGATGCTGGTACTGCGCCCGCGCGGCCTGATCGGTGAGGAGGTAGCGGTGTCGCGCCACGTCGATGGCGATTCGCCGACGGCCTGATCCGGCCGCGTATCCCAAACCGCCGACGCCGCATGCGCTGCATTACCACCGTGTCAAACTGGCCGAGGTGCCGAAACAGATGGAATAGGCCGACGCCGCGGCCGACGCCAGGTAGCAGCGCGAGGCGATCCGGAACGACCTGCCGACCATTCCGGTGGTCAGATCGCCCGGGTGGAGCAAGACCGAGAGACAGCAGGGAATCGACAACAACGCCCAGAGCATCCCGGTTTGTGTGCGCGCTGGCCGGTCAAGGTGCCCCTTGCGGCGCCCTCAATGACTATGTGCCGTTCTACTTCACCCCGTTCTCGGTGATGATGCACAACATCAACACTGGTTGGAGCGGCGTAACGCGACATCCGAAGAAGGACATCCTGATCCTGGTTTCCAGCTTGCGCCGCATCCAGGATCTGGGCCTTGCCTTCCTATTCACGGATAGCCATGCAAATATCAAGCTGGTCAAGCACTACAACGCGTTGCTCTTGGTGATCTGCCGGAGTACCGCGATCGAAAGGAGTGGTTGCGCAAGCACGGCGCCGGTCTAAGCCTGTAGCAGATGCTGCCGCCATTGGCGGCACTTATCAATGAACGCCATGCCGGCATGCGCCGGGCTGGTCGACGGCAGCCGCACCATGTCGATGCCCGGCGCGACCACCAGCGCGGGCAATACCTGGCGGCGGAACACGGCGTGCGCCTTGGCGCCGTTGAAACACACGCGCCGCAGGCCGGGGTGGGCACGCAGGAAGCTGTCGAAGTCGTTGACCCGGATGCTGTCGGTGTCGATGTCCGAGTCCAGGCTGCCGGGCCGCACGCAGGCCGCCAGCACATCCCACACCGCAATGCCGTTTTGCTGGAGGGCCGCGACGCGCAGCGGATACGGCGACATGGCATCGAAAACGAACAGCTCTGCCATGATCGGCCAGAACGCGTTGCGCGGATGGCCGTAATACTGCCCGGCGCGCAGTGACGCGACGCCGGGCATGCTGCCCAGCACCAGCACCCGGGCATCCGGACCGGCGATCGGCGCAAAACCCTGCACCCGTGACGGCGCAGTCTCAGCCACGCCAACCACCCTTCACCGTCAGAACGACGGCGTTGGCCAGGCAGGCGCCGAAAATCACCACGGCTGCTCAGCTCTTCGCCACTAGCGGCGAATGCTTCTTGACCAGATCGGCAATGGCACGGACGCTGGCCGATGGAGAGCGCCGGCCACCAATGGCAAGGTAGAACGTCTGCTTGATCTCCGGGCGCGTGATGCGGCATGCGGCGAGTTCACCCGAGGCGATCTCAGCAGCGACCGCCGGGTGCGTGGCAATGGTGTAGTAGTTGCCGCGCGCAACCAGGCGTTTGATGAGATGGATGGAGTTCACCTCGAGCACGACGTTGAGCGTGACATGCTGGCGGCGTGCCTGTTCCTCGATCAGTACCCGCCCGCCATTGGGGATCGTCGCAATGGCCAGAGGCAGTTTCGCGAGTTGGACAAAGGAGATCGTGCGCTTGCGCTCTGGCAAGCCGCCGGCCTTGCCAACCAACAGCAGCGGGAGCGAGAAAAGCGTTTCCGCCTCGGCCTGTTCGGAGCTCGGTGCGCTCGACATCAGGCCAATATCGATGCGACCTTCGACCAGCCACTCCTCAATCTGCCGCGTGGTGCCCTCCGCAACCTGCAGCCGGATGCCGGGATAACGCAGCTGGGCCGCTGCAACCAGGTCACCCACCAAGGGCCAGCCAATGGACGGCTGTACGGCAAAACGCACGGTGCCGCGTGGCGCCTGCCGGGCATTGGCCACCAGACCGGCCAAGCCCTCGGCCGCGCTGGTCAGGGCTTCTGCATGTGGCAGCAGCAGCCGTCCGGCCTCGGTCAGCCTGGCGCCGCGCCCAGTCCGGTCAAAAACGCGGGCGGCAAGCGCGACCTCCAGCGCCGAGATCCGCTTGCTGACCGCCGACTGCGTGGAGGCCGCGAGTACCGCCGCGCGCGAGAAACTCCCCGTCGCGGCGATGTGCAGAAAGAGTTTCAGCGTGGCAAGGTCCATGGCTGGTCGTATGGATATTCCACGCAAGAATAGCTGATATCACTATCTTTCGGATGCGCGACGCGGTCTCTGTCGATAAGCTTCACCAGCGCCAGCGCGTGGCGCGTGGCGCGTGGCGCGTGGCCACCATTGGTATCGCGCGTGGGCGCCGCCAGCCCGAGGAGTACACATGAAACTGTTTCAGACGCTAGCCGTCATCGTGGTGATGGGCCTGGCCTTGGCACCGGTGACGCGGGCTCAGACCTGGCCCACCAAGCCGGTGCGGATCATCGTACCCCATGCTCCAGGCGGTGTGACCGATGTCGTCACCCGCCTGGTCGCGCAGCCGCTTTCCGAGGCGCTCGGCCAGTCCGTCGTGGTCGAGAACCGGCCCGGTGCGGCCGGCTTGCTGGGAACCGAATTGGCGGCCGCCGCCGAGCCCGATGGTTACACGCTGTTGATGTTCGTTGATACGAACACGATTTTTCCGTCGACGGTGAAGGCGTTGCGGCACGACCCGGCCAAGAGTTTCGCGCCGATCACGATACTGGGCCGCGGCTCGCACGTGATGGTGGCGCATCCGTCCTTGCCGGTGGCCAACATGCGGGAACTGGTCCAGTACGCCAAGCAGCACCCCAAGGAGTTGTCGTATGCATCGCCGGGCTCCGGCAGCCCGCAACATCTCGGTACGGAGATCATCAAGCAGAGCGCCGGCATCGACATGGTTCACATCCCGTACAAGGGTGGTGGCCAGGCGATCGTCGATGTGGTGGGCGGACAGGTCAAGCTCGGCATGCTTGGAATGGCGCCGGCGCTGCCCCATGTCAAGGCCGGCAAGTTGAAGGCCCTGGCCGTCACTGGCGCCACCCGCTCCAGCGTGTTGCCGGATGTGCCGACGGTCGCAGAGTCGGGATTCCCCGGCTTTCAGACCGGGCAGTGGCAAGGCATCGTGGCACCTGCTGGCACGCCACCTGCCGTGATCCGGCGACTGCATGAGGAAATGCTGAAGATCATGCGGCTGCCGGCGGTGGTCGAAAAGCTCGCGTCGATCGGCATGGACACCACTACCAGCGCGACGCCGGAAGAATTTGCACTCACGCTGGGCGAAGAGCTCCGGCGGTGGCCACAGGTCGTGAAGGCGGCCGGCATCCAGCCCGAGTGACCATGGGGCGTCCGCGCGATAGCCTGTTCATCACCCGTTCACGCCCGCAGGTTCGACCATTTCCTCGCGGCGCGACGCGTCCGCGCGGTAGATGGCCTGCGCCACCAGAACACTGGCCAGGCCATCTTGCGCGGTTGGCTCCGGCGCCACCCGCCCACGCACCAGGTCGAGAAAGCCTGCATGCTGGCGTTGCCCCGGAGCCTGCACCGGGAGGGACGGGATGTGCCAATCACCCGCACCGAAAAGACGCGGCGCATGAATCGCCAGTGGCCCTCTGCCTGAGCGCAACCAGATCGTGCCCTCCTCGCCGTAGATCTCGAGCCGGAATCGGTCGCAACCGTGCACCTCGCTCATGCTCATCTCGTGTGTGGCGCAAGCGCCGCTTGCCAGTTGGTACATCGCCAGCGCATGGTCCTCGTTGTCGGCGCGAACGACACTTCCGTCGGCCAGCCGGCGCTCCGCGCGCAGCAGCGCCGTGCTGGCGCTCACGCGCACGATGTCGCCGAATAGGTGGCGAAGCAGGTCGATGCCGTGGATGCCCAGCTGCATGACAACGCCGCCACCCACCCGCTCCCGGCTGTAGAACCAGTCGCCCCAGTCCGGGCCCGGCGTTGCGTTGCGCATGCGCAGGGTGTACGGCCGTCCGATGGCGCCCTCGGCGATCAGCTTTCGCGCCAGCACCACCTCCTCGAAATGGCGATGCATGAAGCTGACCTGCAGATGGACCCCGGCGGCGCGCGCGGCCTCGATGATGGCGCGGCACTCCTGCGCCGTGCGCGCCATCGGCTTTTGCAGCAGGATGTGCTTGCCCGCGCGAGCCGCCGCGACCGCGATCTGCGCGTGGGTTGCATCGGGTGTCGTGATCACCACGGCGTCGATGTCGTCGCGCGCGAGCAATACCCGCCAGTCGGTCGTTGTCGCCGCGACCGCGTACCGGGCTGCCAGGGCGGCGGTCTTCTCAGGCGTGCGCCCGGCAATCATGCGCACGTCGGCACCGCTGGCCGCACGCAGGCCGTCAAGGTGATACGCCGCTATGAAGCCCGCGCCGATCAGTCCCAGGCGTACCGGGTCGGTCCGTGTTGCCATCGGCGGATGATACCGAGGCGACGACAAATCGCAAGCGGATTGACACACCGTAAAGGGGGTGGCCGGCGCGGCAATCCGACATTCCACATGCGAATAGCTGATATATCCGGATCGCGGTTGCAGAATAGTGGTGACTTTTTAGAATACGCCGAACAGACAGCCTTGTGCGGCTTCATGGATGGCACCGCGGGACACCGGCGATGCCGGGTCCTCGCCCGCTTCCCGAATGTCGCGCTGGCAGGTAACTAACCGGAGCACACGGATGCCCAATGCGGGGACTGGCTACAACATTCTGTTCGTCACCTCCGACCAGCAGCGGGGTGACTGTTATGGCTTCGAAGGACGCCGCGTCAAGACACCGCATCTGGATGACATGGCGGTCAATGGCACGCGCTTTTCATCCTGCATCACACCGAATCTGGTCTGCCAGCCTTCGCGTTCGTCGATCCTGACCGGCCTCTTGCCACGCACCCACGGCGTTTCGGACAACGGCATCGATTTGCCAGAGGACATCGGGCGCGCCGGATTTGCCGGTACGTTGTCCCGGCACGGATACCGCTCGGCGCTGATCGGCAAGGCGCACTTCAACACCTCGCACACCTTCAGCCCGACCGGCACACCCGAGTGCCGCGAAAGCAGTGCGCAATATGGCGCCGACTGGTATGGCCCCTATATGGGCTTCGAGCATGTCGAACTGATGCTGGAGGGGCACAACATGTTTCCGCCCATGTTGCCTCCGTTGGGCCAGCACTATGAGCGCTGGTACCACGCCGACGGCCGGGGCGAGGAGCGCACCGCCTTGTACCGAAAGGCCCTGCCTCCGGTGACCGATGCACACGAGACCTGGAACTCGGCGCTGCCACTGGCCTGGCACAACTCGTCATGGATTGGTGATCGCACGATAGCCTACTTGCGCGCACACCGGGATGAGCGCTTCTGTGTCTGGGCGTCGTTTCCCGACCCGCACCATCCATTCGACGCGCCGGAGCCCTGGTGCCGATTGCACGATCCCGATGATGTGGACCTGCCCCGGCACCGCGCGCTGGACCTGGACCAGCGCCCGTGGTGGCACCGCGCCAGCCTGGAAGGTCAGCCGAAGATGGCCAACGAGCGCCTGCGCAAGTTTCGCGAAAAATCATCGCGCACGCCGCACCAGTCCGAACGGCAGCTGCGCGACCTGATCGCCAACTATTACGGCATGATCTCCCTGATCGACCACCAGGTAGGGCGGTTGAAACTGGCCGTGCGCGACCTGGGCCTGCAGGGCAACACCCTGATCGTCTATTCCACCGACCACGGCGACTGGCTGGGCGACCACGGCCTGCTGCTCAAGGGGCCCATGGCCTACGAGGGCCTGTTGCGTGTCGGCTTGCTGTTCGAAGGCCCGGGCGTTCCCGCCGGCAAGGTTGTCCGGGATCCGGTGTCCACCATGGATCTGGCGCAAACCTTCTGTGACTACGCCGGCACAACCTTGCCCGCGCAGGTACACAGCGCCAGTTTGCGCCCGTTGATCGAGACCGACACCGCGTCGCGTGACTTTGCGTTGTCGGAGTGGGATCTGCGCGCATCGCGCTGTGGTGTCGATCTTGCGCTGCGAACCGTCCGCACCGAGACGCTCAAGCTCACCGTTGAAGAGAACAGCGGCGCCGGCGAACTCTACGACCTGCAAGACGATCCCGAAGAGATGGTCAACCGCTTCGGTGATCCCGCCTACAAGCAGCAGCAAAAATCATTGCTGGACATGGTGGCGAGCCGACCCAACGATGCCTGCGCGCCGTTGCCACAGATCGGGATGGCCTGAATGCGGCCAGCGTCCATGTGATGGAAGCTAGCTTCGCGCTTGCGACCCGGGACGGGCAAATGCCCACCTGGATTGTTCATCCGGACTCACCGGGTCCGTTTCCGCTCGTGCTCCTGTACATGGATGCGCTGGGGATTCGCGAAGAATTGCGTGCCATGTGCCGACGTTTTGCCGGCGCGGGGTATGCCGTCTACCTGCCGAACCTGTTCTATCGCGACGGCGGGCCCAGTTTCGATGCGGCGCCCCTGGCGAGCGGCCAACTGGATCCGGCCATGGTGCGGCTTAACGACAAGCTGTCGATGGAGATGACGGTTTCCGATTGCGCTGCGGTGCTGGCCCATGCGCGGGGCAACCCATTCATCCGTTTTCCGGCTGCGGTGATCGGGTATTGCATGGGCGGGCGGCATGCCATTGCCGCCGCCGCTGCATACCCGGAGCAATTCCAGGCCATGGCGTCCCTGCACGGCGGACGCCTGGTGACGGAGCTGGACGACTCGCCACACCGGCGGATCGCGCACATGCGGGCCGAAGCCTATTTCGCCTGGGCACAGGATGATCCCGCCGCGCCGGACAGCCATGCCGCGGTGGTGGAGCAGGCGCTGCGGGCGCGCGGCCTGCCCTACCAGCTCGAACGGCATCCGGGCGCCCTGCACGGCTTCATGTTCCCCGAACGCTTCTGTTACCACGAGGCTACCGCCGAACGTGTCTGGACGCGCCTATCGAACCTGTTGCGCCGCAATCTGGACGCCCACAGTGGCACACGGAAGGAATCGACATGAAACGTCTCGTCATGCTGGGTTGCGGCGGTTTTTCCAGGCGTTACCACATGCCCACCCTGCTGGCCGACCCGCACACCCGACTGGTGGGGATATTCGACCCACATCCTGCAGCGCAGGTGCACGAGATCGTGCAGCAGACCGGCGCCGTTCTGGTGGATCGACTGGAACAGTTGCCCGCCGCCGATGCAGCCCTGGTCACCACACCCCATGGCCTGCACGCCCGGCACATCGGTTTTGCGCTCGACAAGGGATGGTCCACCCTGGTGGACAAGCCGTTCGTGATGGACCTGGACGACGGGCGCCGCCTGGTGGCGTTGGCGCGTGAGCGAAAGTTGCTCAACGCGGTGGGCTTCAATCGGCGCCTGGACGCGGGTTGCCTGCGCGCCAGGGAGGTGATCGCATCCGGCCAGTTGGGCGCTGTTCGCCTGGTGCAGACCGTGCAACTGGGTTACGAGGCGGGCGGCTGGTTTCTGCAAAAGGAGCTCGGTGGAGGCGGCGCCTTCACCGGACGCGGCACCCACATGGCCGACATCGTGCCATGGATGCTGGGCCAGAGGCCGCGCCGGGTGCGCAGCCGGCTGCGAACGGGGTTGCCCGGCGGCGTCGACAAGGGCGGCTTCATCGATCTGGAGTTCGACGGCCTGGAATGCCAGATGGCCTGCATCGACCAGGGCCTGCACATGTGGGATGAGATACGCATCTTTGGTGAAGCCGGCCTGATCGAACTGCGCCGGCCCGCGGCACTAGCGACTGGATGGGCCCTGCACTGGATTGCGGCGGATGGCAGCACCCGAGAGAATACCGCGGCGCAAGCCGGCACCGGCTGGATCACCACCAATTTTCTCGAGGCCCTGCACCGGGGCACGGCAGTGGCGTGCACCTTCGCCGACGCCCTGCTGTCGGTCGAGATCATTCAGGCAGCGTTCGCCTCGGCTACGTCGCTGGACGCGAACGACAGCAATGCCGTAGTGCTCGGTGCCTCGTGAAACGTGCAGCGCGGGTTTTGCCTAGGCCACGCGAGCGCGAACCGGCATATCGTTTGCGTGAGCCGATGTCAGCATTTGTCGTAACCATCGATGGTTCGCTGTTCAACAACCAGAGGAGAGCAACATGAGTCAAGGAATCACGCGCCGGGATTTGTCATTGGGTGCAGTCTCGGCCGGCGCATTGGGGGCCATGGCCTGGTCTCCGGCAGCCCTTGCGCAGACCGCCAAACAAACGCCTTTCACCATCGTGATCAACAACTCACCCTGGTTCAACGGTTTTCGCAAGGTTGTCGAGGCCTATGAGGCGGAGACCGGCAACAAGGTCAATCTGGACGTCAATCCATTTGCCGGAAGTCTGGAGAAGCAGCGCGCTTCGGTGCGCGCCAAGGACGGACTGTTCGACCTGTTGATCATGAACGGCCTGTATTACCAGGAGCTTTACCATGGCGGCTTTCTGACCCCCATCAACGAGATCGACCCCGGATTCAAACTCGACCCGCAAATGATCCGGTACGACAACACCGTCTACTGGAACGAGGCCACCAAGTCGCACGATCCGGCCGGCAAGCTGATGTCGGTCCCCATCAACGGCAATATCCCGCTGCTGATGTACCGCGCGGACCTGTACGAACAGCACAAGCTCAAGGTGCCCGAAACATGGGACGAACTGCTAGCCAACGCCAAGAAGCTGCATAACCCGCCGCAGATCTACGGCATCGTGCAGCGCGGCGCGCGCGGCGCGCCCAACGATGTGTCCTACGACTGGTGGCCCTACCTCTACAGTTTCAATGGCAGCCTGTTCCGGGACGAGGCCAAGGGCGACTTCACGATCACCATCAACAGCCCCGAATCCAAGGCGGCGCTGGACTTCTATATCCGCATGGCCAAGGAGGCCGGACATCCGCAGACCGGCGGCCTGGCCCAGGCTCAGATCATCCAGAACCTGGTGACCGGCAAGGCTGCGCACGCCATGCTCGTGATCGCCGCCTGGTCGCAGATGGACGACCCCACCAAGTCCGCCGTTGTCGGCAAGATGAATGCCGCCAAGGCCCCGCGTTCGGCCAATGGCAAATCCGCCCCGGTGCTCGGCCATTGGCTCGGAGGTATTCCGAAGAACGTTCCCAAGGCGCGCCAGACGGCGGCGCTGGCATTCCTGAACTGGTTCCAGACGCGCGGGGCGCAGATCAAATACCTCGAGGCCGGCGCACCACCGGTGCGCCAGGACGTGTTGTCCGACGCGACCCTGTGGAGCGATCCGAAGAACCGCTGGATGAAAGCCATGGCCGAGAGTTCGCCGTTCACGCGCCTGATGTGGAGCATTCCCGAGGGATCGCAAATCGGCGATGTGCTGGAACTGCGCCTGAACCAGGCGGTGATAGGCGAACTGACCACCGCAAAAGCCCTCAACATGATCGCCGACGAGTCGTTCGCCATATTGCAGCGCGCGGGTTACAAGACGGCCAAGATCCAGCCACTGGCATGATCCGCAGTAGCGCTCATAAGAAAACGCCGGGCCGCTCCCAAGTTTTCTGGCACCCCCTCGGGGGGCCTGGCGAAGCCAGGGTTGGGGGCGCTCACAGGGCGCGGTGCACCTTGGTCCGCGCATGATCCAGGCCGCTGCGGTATCCGAAGCGGCCTGGCGCCGCGTTGCGCTGACGCCCTCGCTGGGCGTCTTCCTTTTGCTGTCTCTGCTGCCGGTGGTGAACCTGATCGCCATGAGCCTGCACGAGATTCGCTGGCAGGACGGCAGCGCGAGCTGGGAGTTTGTGGGGATCTCCCACTATCTGCGCCTGGGTGGTGACGGCTTGCTGCACACCGGCCTTTACAACACGCTGGTGTTTTCCATCGTTGCCGTGAGCATACAAATCGTGGCTGCCTTCTTCCTGGCCTGGGCGGTCAGCCGCATCAGCCGGGGGCGGGTGTTGTACCGCACGATCTTCATCCTGCCGATTCTGGTGCCCGGTATCCTGATCGGCGCCATCTGGAAGCTGATGCTCAACTACGACTTCGGGCTGGTCAACGGTTTCATCGGCGTCTTCGGCTTGCTGCCGGTGGACTGGCTCGGTACGACGAGCCTGGCGCTGCCCTCGGTGATCGTGGTCGACATCTGGCACTGGACCCCGTTCTGTTTCCTGCTCCTGCTGGCGGGTTTCGAATCGTTGCCGCAGGAGCTGCACGAGGCAGCCCTGGTCGATGGCGCCAGCGCCTGGGCCGAATTGCGCCACATCTACCTGCCCATCATGATGCCCGTGATCGTGGTGACCTTCCTGTTCCGTTTCATGACCTCGCTCAAGGTGTTCGACGAAATCTACCTGCTCACGGGCGGTGGCCCGGGTTCATCGACCGAGGTCATCAGCTATACCATCTACCGCACCTTCTTCACGCAGGACCAGATGGGTTACGGGTCCGCCATGTCGGTGGCGGTGCTGTTCCTGATCGCACTGATGCTGGTACTGGCGTTCACTGCATCGCGGCTCCAGGGGCGGGCATCATGAAGTCGCGCCTGATCGAGCGCCTGAGCGTCGAGCACCTGTTTCTGGTCCTGGTCGCCGTTCTCGTGCTGGTGCCCTTCGTGTGGATCATTGCGGCCGGCTTCAAGACCCAGATTTCGCTGTTGCAAGGCGAGATCTTCTTCTCCCCCAACCTGGACAGCTTCCGGGAAGTGCTGTTCTCCAAGACCACCGAATTCTTCTCCAACACCGTCAACAGCTTCGTGATCGCGTCGGCGAGCACACTGCTGATCCTGTTCGCGGCAACGCTGGGCGGCTATGCGATCGAGCGCATGGAGACACCGCGCTGGATCATCCACACGCTGCTGGGCTGGTCGGTCATCTTCCACATGATTCCGCCCATCACCCTGGTGGCTGCCTGGTTCCCGCTGTACCGGCAACTGGGCCTGGACAATTCGTATACCGGCATGGTGCTGGCCCATGTCGCGCTGCACCTGCCCATGGCATTGTGGCTGATGGCCAACTTCATCCGCGAAGTGCCGATCGAACTGGAGGAGGCCGCGCGCATCGACGGCTGCTCGACACCCTACATGATCTGGAAGATCGTCGTGCCGCTGGTCGCGCCGGGGCTTGCGGCCACTGGCATCCTGATGTTCATCTTCAGCTGGAACGAATTTGCCGTGGCCCTGAACATGACCGCCAAGCAAACCGCCACGGTACCGGTGGCGATCGCCAAGTTCGCCCAGGGCTACGAGATCAAGTACGGTGAAATGGCGGCCACGGCGGCGCTGTCCCTGATTCCTGCACTGTTGTTCCTGCTGCTGGGACAACGCTACATCGTCAAGGGCCTGACCACCGGAGCGCTGAAATAAGATGCCTTTGCTGTTTGGAAACCAGCTGAGCAAAACCGAGCTGCGCCGCAGGATCGGCGATTTTCGCCAGGTTCTCGGCGTCGAACTGTATGAACTGCAGGACGGACCTGAGCGCGGGCTGCGCGTGCTCGCGTTCAAGTCCGGCAGCGGCTTGAGCTTTACGGTACTGGTCGACCGCAGCATGGACTTCGGCAGCTTTGACTTCAAGGGGATTGCGTTTGCCTGGCAATCCGGTACCGGCTTTCGCCACCCGAGCCTGCTCGATCCCATGGGTGACGGCGGCAACGGTTTCATGCGAGGCTTCTCGGGACTGATGTGCACCTGCGGTCTGGACCATATCCGCCAGCCCGACCGGGGGCCGGCCGGCCACTTCGATCTGCCCTTGCGCCAGGAGATCGACTACCCGATGCACGGGCGCGGCGCGCTGCAACCGGCGCAACTCGGCGGTTACGGATTGCGCTGGGACGGCGACGATGCAGTGTTGTGGTGCGAAGGCACCGTGCACCAGGTGCAGGTGATGGGAGAGCACCTGAGTCTGACACGGCGCATCGAAGTAGCGGTGGGAAGCTCGCAGGTGCATTTCACCGACACCGTGCGCAACCACGGCTTCGCACGCACGCCGCACATGCTGCTCTACCACATCAATCTGGGCTGGCCGCTGCTGGACGAAGGCGCGCGGTTCTGCGCCCCCATCACGGGCACGCTGGCTGCGAACATGCCACGCGACGTGCAGCAGGCCGACTACCGTGTGCAATCCGGCCCGCGCCCGCGGTTTGTGCAACAGGTGCTGGACCATGCCTTCGAGGCCGACGCCGATGGACAGGTTCCAGTAGCGCTGCTGAACCACCGCCTGGGGCTGGGCTTCGTGGTTACCTTCGAAGCGCGGGCCTTTCGTTGCCTGCAGCAATGGCAGGCCCTGGGTGACGGCGTGTACGGCTTGGGCATCGAGCCGGCCACGTCGCATTGGGGTTCACGCGCCGATGCACAGAACAATGGCGAGGTAATGGAACTCGCGCATGACGAATCCCGAACGTATCGCAGCAGCTTCTCGGTGCTGGAGGGCTTGCCGGCCATCACGGCGCATGAACAACGGGTGGCGGCCATCACGCCGCCGCTCGAGGACGGTTTCCCGCCGCGCAGCCGGCAGCCGGCAGGTGGTCCGTTCGTATCGCGATTGCCTTTGACGCAAGATGCTGATCAGCGCGCCTGAGGCATGCCGGCATCCGCGGGCTGCGTTCGCCCATTTCCCTCCATACTTTTGAAAGAGTGACCTTGTCCACCCAAGCCACCAATATGCTCTTCATCCTGTCGGATGAACACACGCGGGACGTCACCGGCTGCTATGGCCACCCGTTCATCAAGACACCCCACCTGGACAAACTGGCAGAGCGGGGAACGCGCTTCGACGCCGCGTATACCAATTGCCCGATCTGCGTGCCGGCGCGCGCCAGCCTGCACACCGGCACCTATGTCGCGGACAACGGCTGCTGGGACAACGCCCATCCCTATGATGGCGGCATACGCAGCTGGGCCCACCGCCTGCGCGCCGCCGGCCACTACACCATGTCGATCGGCAAACTCCACTTTCGCAGCGACAAGGACGACAACGGCTTCGTCGACGAGGTGATACCCCTGCATGTGGTCGATGGCCAGGGCGACCTGTTGGGCCTGATACGCACGCCGGAACCGGCGGCGCGCGGCGGCACGGCAGACCTGGCCGCAACGGCCGGCCCCGGCGAATCGACCTATGCCAGGTACGACCGCAACATCCGCGACGGCGCCATCCACTGGTTGACGCACCGGGCGAAAAAGCAGGACAAGCCGTGGTGCCTGTTCGTGTCGTTCGTCAAGCCTCACTTTCCACTGGTAGCGCCACAGCAGTTCTACGACATGTACCCGCTCGACTCCGTACCCATGCCGCGCCTGTACGGCGCCGAACATGCACCAACCCATCCAGTGCTTGCAGCGCTCAAGCGCTGCATGAACTACGACGACAGCTTCTCACCGGAAAAGGTCAGGATCGCGCTGGCTGCGTATTGCGGCATGGTCAGCTTCCTGGATGACAACATCGGACAGGTACTGGCCGCGCTGGAAAGCAACGGGTTGGAGGGCAACACCCGCGTGATCTATACCTCCGACCATGGCGACAATCTGGGCAACCGCAGGTTGTGGGGCAAGTCGGTGCATTACGAAGAGGCAGCTGCCGTTCCCCTGATCATTGCAGGACCAGGCATTCCGAGGGGCCGGGGCTCACCGACACCGGTCACGCTGGTGGACGTCTATCCCACCATCGTGCAAGGCGTGGGCCTGGCGCTGGATGCCGCCGAGCAGGCGCTGCCCGGCCGCTCGCTGGTGGACCTCGCGCAACAGGACCAGCCCGAACGCGTGGCTTTTGGTGAGTACCATGCCGCGGGTTCGATCACCGCGATGTACATGGTGCGCAAAGGCCGCTGGAAATACATCCACCATGTGGGTTATGCGCCCGAGCTGTTCGACCTGCAGGTCGATCCCGGCGAAACTCACGATCTTGCCGGTGATGCAGCGCATTCCCCTACGCGGGCCTTGATGGAGGCCGAGTTGCGCAGGATTGTCGACCCCGAGGCGGTGAACGCCCGCGCATTTGCCGACCAGAAGGCCAAGATCGAACGCCATGGCGGCGTGTTGGCGCTGATCGCGCGTGGCGATTTCGGGTATTCGCCCGCCCCGGGTCAGAAGCCCGATTTCGCAACCACTCTCCAAGCGTGAAAGCGCGCGCCAGAAAGGGATCTGCATGGCACATGTCACGATTGACAAGGTACACAAGTATTTTGGCCAGAACCACGTCATCAAGGGCGTTTCGATCGAGATCGCCGATGGCGAGTTCTGTGTGTTGGTGGGTCCTTCGGGTTGCGGAAAATCCACTTTGCTGCGCATGGTGGCAGGCCTGGAGAAGATTCCGGACGGCACCATCTCCATCGGCGAGCGGGTAGTCAACGACATCGCGCCCAAGGAGCGCGACATTGCCATGGTGTTCCAGAACTATGCGTTGTACCCACACATGACGGTGCGTGACAACATGGCTTTCTCGCTCATGTTGACCAAGATGGACAAGGCAGGCATTGCGCAGCGCGTAGCCAAGGCCTCCGGCATATTGGGCCTTGATGGCCTGCTGGACCGCCTGCCGCGGCAGCTCTCGGGCGGGCAACGACAACGCGTGGCCATGGGCCGGGCCATTGTGCGCGACCCGCAGGTGTTTCTTTTTGACGAACCCCTGTCCAATCTGGACGCCAAATTGCGCGTGTCCATGCGCACCGAAATCAAGGAAATGCACCAGCGCCTGAGGACCACTTCCATCTATGTCACGCATGACCAGATCGAGGCCATGACCATGGCCGACAAGATCGTCGTGTTGCGCGATGGCAAGGTGGAGCAGATCGGCACGCCGCTGCAACTGTATGACCAGCCCGCCAACCAATTCGTCGCGGGTTTCATCGGCTCTCCGTCCATGAACTTTCTGCCCGGCGTCGTACGCGGCGGACAAGTGGTCCTTGCCAGTGGTGCGGCGCTGCCCATGCCCGTGCATGCGCGCGCCAGCGAGGGCCAGGGCGTGGTGTACGGCACGCGGCCCGAGCACATCGATTTGGTCCAGGACCAGGACGGACTGGCCACCGAAGTGATCGTGGTGGAACCCACTGGAGCCGACACCCAGATATTCACCAAGATCGGCGGCGTTGAACTCACCGGCGTGTTCCGTGAACGCCACGATTTTCAGCCCGGTGCCGCGATCCGGTTGCGGCCGGACGCCAAACGGGCCCACCTGTTCGACGCCGGCAGCGGGCAACGACTGGTCTGACGCTATCTCGCAGTGAAACCTGGCAGAGAGATTCCATGTCAGGCCTGATGAAAAGCACACCGCTTCGTCCGGCGCAGCAGGCGATCTTGCTGATGCTCGCTGCGACCGCGATGACCGCAGTGCAGAACACCTTGATCAGGCTGCTTGCGGACAGCGGCATCCACCCGTTCGAGATCGCCTTCTTCCGCTGCTTCTTTGGTTTTGTCAGCGTGGCGGCGCTGGTGTTGTGGAGCACGCGAACCCTGCCGCGCACAGGCGCCATTGCGCCTCTGGCTTGCTCGGGCGTCTTGCATCTGCTGTCGATGCTGGCATTTTTCTACGGGCTGTCGGTGATGCCGCTCAACGACGCCTCGGCGCTGACCTTTGCCACCCCGTTGTTCGGCACCATCGCCGCCGCATTGTTTCTGCGCGAAAAGGTACCGGTACGGCGATGGTTCGCCATCGCCGTAGGGTTTGCCGGAGTGCTGATCGTGCTCAGACCCGGCTCGGTGCCGTTCAGCCTGGGCGCCGCTCTGGTGCTGTCATCGACCATTACCTTCGCCGGTGTGACGGTGCTGATCAAGCACCTGTCGGCAACCGTGCCCACCACCACCATCGTTTTCTATCAAAGCCTGTTCATCTCGATCCTGACCGCGCTGCCGGCGACGCTGGTCTGGACGACGCCTTCGTCGGGTAACCTGATGCTGCTGGTCTGCCTGGGGCTGCTCGGAACAGCAGGATGGTTGTGTTTCACGCGTGCCTTCACGCTGGCCGATGCGTCCGCGATTCTGCCGCTGGAGTTTGCCCGACTGCCATTCGTCGCTGTGTTGGCCTATGCCCTGTTCGGTGAAGTCCCCGACCGCTGGGTCTGGATCGGGGCGGCCGTCATTTTCGGCTCCACGCTCACCATTGCACACCGGGAACATGCTGTCCACCGTGCCAGGTGACACGGTGTTGACGCTCCATTCGGGCACGGCGCTTCAGCCGGCAAATTCCGGCGAACGGTAGAGGGTTCGCCCTGCCACCCGTATCTCGGTATCCACCTGGTAGCGGCGCACCGCCGAGGCATTGATCATGATGCCCAGACCCGGTGCGTCGGGCGCGCGGATGCTTGCGGACGCGTCCCGCTCCAGGTGGTTGTATGTCAGTTCCACTGCCAACGCCTTGGGTGCGGCAGGAAACTCGCAGAGGCGGTGCTCTTGCAGTCCGGCAAAAGGCTGTAGCGAGGCGCTCAGCGCCAGGTGCGAGGTGAAAGTGTGGTTGACATAGGTGACGCCCCGCGCCGCCGCGTAGTCGGCGACCTGCTTGGCAGGAGCAATGCCGCCGATGCGGCCGCAATCGATCTGCACGTAGCCGATGCCGCCGTAGTCGATCAGATGCCGTGCCATCGAAAAATTATGCGCACCCTCGCCGCCGGCAAGCCGCACGGTACCGCAGCGGCGCGCCAGCGCACCGTACTCCTGCAGCGCGCTGGAATGGAATGGCTCCTCCAGCCAGACCACGCGCGCCGCTTCCAGTGCGTCCAGGCGCTCGGCGGCGCGTTCGACGTCGTCGACAAAGATCTGACCGACATCGACCAGCAGGATGCCGTCCGGTCCGATCGCCTCGCGCGCGGCCATGAAGTGCGCTGCGTCCGCATCGGCGCTGGCGCGCCCGATCGGGCCCCAGCCGAACTTGACGGCCGAGAAACCGCGCGCCATCGCGTCACGCGCGCATAGCATGGTCTGCGCCGCGTCATCGCCGAACAGCAGCGACGCATACGGCGTCTTGGCATGGCTGTGCGTGTAGCCCAGCAGCTTCCAGACCGGCTCGCCACGCGCCTTGCCCAGGATGTCCCACAGCGCCATCTCGATGCCCGAGAACGTATGCGCGGCCTGCAGCACGTCCATGCTGTTGTAGGCCACGTCGGCTGCGATCGCGGCGATGTCGCGCGGGTCGTTCAGGTCCCGGCCCAGCACCGACGCGCTGACCGGCTGGCAGGCGCCATGGGAGTGCGGGCAGACGAAGGCGGCGATCGACGGCAGCGGCGCCGCCTCGCATTCGCCGTAACCGACATGCGCGCCGGCCTGCACCCGCACCAGCAGCGCATCCTGGCTGCCGTCGGCCGCCAGCGTGACCTCGGGCATGGCGAGGTAGAAGAAGTCGACAGCGTCGATTTTCATGATGGGTCCGCCGCCGGAGCCGCCCGATCCTGCCAGGCGGGGACGTACCCTGTCCCAGGGTCGATGGGTGAAAGGACACCGACAGCCATCAGTTGCTCCGGTAGATCCGCGCCTGCGGTTCGAACACCACATCGGCGTCGAGCGGATAGATCGGCCGCGCGCAGATCGTGTGGCCAAGTGAGGGCAGGTTGGCCGAGGTCGCGCCGGCCACGTCGATATTGAAGTTGCAGTCGGCCCAGGCCTCGTACATAGGGTGTTCGGTGTGCGGCGACTTGACGACGATCAGATCGAAATCCTGCGGATCCAGGCCGTTGGCGAAGTACATCGCCCGGTCGAACAGGCTCAGCGTGCGGCTGAAAACGACCACGGTGACGTTGTCCCACTGCAATACCGCCGTCGGACCGGCGTCCAGTGCGATCTTCATCGTCTCCAGCCGCGCGCGGCCGTCAGACAACAGCCGCACCGTGGCTTTGACCGGCATCGGCGTAAAGCGCTGCCGGTCGATCGCGCCACCAAGCGACACATCGACGGTGGCACCAACGCCGGCGTGGTGCGCAGCGGCTGCGGCCGCAGGATCGACGATCTGCGCCAGTACCTTCTTCGTGTAGCCGGCATTGCGCAGGCCCAGCAGGATCAGGTTGGAATCGCCGGTGGCGCCCGACGACGTGGCATCGGCAGCGTCGGTGAAGATCACCGGCCCGGCAATCGATGCCGCCTGGGCAATGGCGCGCTCGAGGCTGACCAGCTTGCCCTGCATGCGCTGGCGCAGTGGCCAGAACTCGCGCGCCAGCCGCAGCGCCTCGCCGCTGGCGACTTCGGCATCGCCGTCGGTGGCCACGATGACCTGGCAACACAACTCCGGCACGTCGGTGAAGGGGTTGCCGATCATGATGCCGGCCGACATCGCAACGCCGTCGAGTTCGAGCCGGCGCGCCTCTCGGATCAGCTCGCCGTAACAACCCGACTTGGTGATCAGTTCGTCGCCTCGCACCAGCGCCGGAATCGTCACCCGCGCGATCGTCGGGCGGATCGTCCGGTCGCTCACCAGCCGGTACAGCACCCGCGCCGCGCGCGCGCCGGTGGACGCGAAGTCCACATGCGGATAGGTATGGTAGATCGCCAGCCCGTCAATCTGGCGCAGCATGCGCTCGGTCAGGATTCCGTGCAGGTCCAGCGTGATCACGATCGGCACATCCGAGCCGACCAGTTTGCGGGTCTCGGTCAGCAAAGTGCCTTCCGGATCGAGTTCGCCATCGGCGGCCATTGCGCCGTGCAGCGAGAAATACACGCCGTCGATGCCGCTGTTGGCCTGCGCGGCAATGGCCTCCATGACCTCGCCCCTCAGCCGCATCCAGCCCGGCCCGGACAACAGCCCGGCCGAACCGGCACGCGCTGCGATCGTCAGTACCGGCTCCAGGCCCAGCGCATCGAACACCGCCAGCGCGCCACCGAGGCCGGTGTTGAAGCCCTTTTGCGCCAGCATCGCTTGGCCGCGCTCGATGTGGAAGCTCTCGTACTCCGATTGCATCGGATTGAACGACGATATCTCCTGCATGCATTCCGCAACCAGGATGCGGGGCTTCTTCGACATGGTGGCTCCTTTTCGCGAATCGGTTGGCTGCAACAAAGTTTTCTGGCCGGCAATGGTTCGTGGTCAACCCGGCAGGCTACCGTCGGCGACCCGCAGGCAGGCCACCTGCTGGCCGGATACCGGTGCACCAAGCTGCGGGTCCTCGCGCTGGCAACGCGGCTGGGCATGGGGGCAGCGGCTGGCAAAGCGACACCCCATGCCGATGGTGTTCGGGTCCGGCATGTCGCCGCGGATCAGGGCCCGGGTCCGGCGCTGCGACGGATGCTCGCTCGGCAAGGCCGCCAGCAGCGCCTGGGTATACGGATGCAACGGCCGGTCGAACAGCTGCTGCGCCGGCGCAACCTCGACGATGCGCCCCAGGTACATCACCGCGACCCGATCGCTGATGTTGCGCACCACGGCCAGGTTGTGCGAGATGAATAGGTAGGTCAGCTTCAAGTCGCGCTGCAGTTCGCGCATCAGGTTGATGACCTGGGCCTGCACCGACACATCCAGCGCCGAGACCGCCTCGTCGGCGACGATGAACTCCGGATGCAGTGCCAGCGCGCGGGCAATGCCGATGCGCTGGCGCTGGCCGCCGGAGAACTCATGCGGATAGCGCTGCAGGCTGCTCTCGGGCAGGCTGACCAGCTGCAGCAGTTCGTGCACCCGCGCCGCGCGGCTGGCCGCATCGCCCACCGCATGGATCACCAGTGGCTCGGCGATGATGTCGTCCACGCGCATGCGCGGGTTCAGCGAACCGTACGGGTCCTGGAACACGATCTGCATGGCGCGGCGCTTGGCACGCATCTGCGCTGCGTCCAGGTGGGTGATGTCCTGCCCGTGGTGCAGGAGGCTGCCGCCGCTGGGTTCGATCAGGCGCAACAGCAGGCGGCCGGTGGTGGACTTGCCGCAGCCTGACTCGCCGACCAGTCCCAGTGTTTCGCCAGCCGCGATCTGCAGGTCCACGCCATCGACCGCGCGCAGCGGCGGCGCGGCCCTGGCCAGGAATCGGCGCGACCGCTCGAAGTACTTGCGCAGGCCGCGTGCTTCGATCAACGGTGCCGATCCGGCCACCCCATCGCCGAGGTCCTGCCGGATGCGCCCGACCTCGGCGCGCGTGCCGGGCCCGTTCATGCCGCAGTCTTCCGATGGGCTGCGGCCGCTGCGACCCGCGGCCGTTCGAACGGCGTGACGCAGGCCGCTGCATGCCCCGGTCCAACCGGGCTCAGCGGCGGCACGACCCGACACGCCGGCTGGGCCAGCGGGCAGCGTGGCGCAAAGCTGCAGCCGGCCGGCATCTGGCCCACCGCCGGCACCGTGCCTTCGATCGTGCTGAGCCACTGCGAACCGGACGCGATCCGCGGCCGCGACGCCAGCAGGCCACGGGTATAGGGGTGGGCCGGTCGGTCGAAGATGTCCAGCGCCGAGCCGGTTTCGACCATCCGTCCGGCGTACATCACCGCAACCCGGTCGCTCATTTCGGCGATCACGCCCAGGTCGTGCGTGATCAACAGCACCGACATGCCGTTGTCCCGCTGGATCTTGCGCACCAGGTCCAGGATCTGCGCCTGGATGGTCACATCCAGTGCGGTGGTCGGCTCATCGGCGATCAGCAGGCGGGGACGTCCGGCCAGCGCCATCGCGATCATGACGCGCTGGCGCATGCCACCCGATAGCTCATGCGGATAGGCGTCGATCTGGCGCTGCGCGTCGGGCATCTCGACGCGCTGCAGCAACGCGATGGTTTCCTGGCGCGCCGCAGCGCCACGCAAGTCCGTATGCCAGCGCAACACCTCGCCGATCTGCTGGCCGACCCGCATTACCGGATTGAGCGAGGTCATCGGCTCCTGGAAGATCATCGCGATGTCCTTGCCGCGCAAGGCGCGCATCGCGGGCGACGCGAGCGCCAGCAGGTCGACGCCCTGCAGCCGGATACTGCCGGAGCGCACCTGGATCGGCGCTGGCAGCAGACCCATGATCGACAAGGCCAGCATGCTCTTGCCGGAACCGGACTCTCCGACCACGCCGAGCACCTCGCCGGCGCCCAACTGCAGATCGACCGCGCTCAGGATTTCCGGCCCGCCGGGCCCCAGGCTGGTCGTGAGCCGATCCACCTGCAGCAATCCAGTTAAATCGGTCGGCACGACGGGCGCGGCAATGCTCGTCATCGCGTATTCACCGCCATGCGCGGGTCCAGCACATCGCGCAGCCCGTCGCCCAGCATGTTCAAGCCCAGCACGCTGACCAGGATCGCCATGCCCGGGGCCACGGTGATCCAGGGTGCAGCGACGATGAAGTCGCGCCCGTTGGCGATGATGGCGCCGAAGGTCGGTGCCGGGGGCGGCGGACCGACCCCGATGAAGGACAACACCGCCTCGTTGAGGATCGCGACCGCGAATACATAGGTCACCCGCACCACCAGCGGCGCCATCGCATTGGCCAGCACATGGTGCAGCAGGATGCGCACATGGCCGGCGCCGAGCGCCCGTGCCGCCTCGACATATTCCATCTCGCGCACCACCATCACCGAGGCCCGCACCACGCGCGCCGTGTGCGGTGTGGCGGCGATCGCCAGCGCAATCACCACATTGGTCACCGATGCGCCGAGCACCGAACTGATGGCGATTGCCAGGATGATCGGCGGAAACGCCATGAACGCGTCCATCAGCCGCATCACCGGCCCGTCGGCGCGCCGGAAGTATCCGGCCGACGCGCCGATGATGGCGCCCGCAATCGCAGTGAACAGCGCAACCAGGAAACCGATGCGCAGCGAGATCTGCGCGCCGTGCAGGATGCGCGACAGGATGTCGCGTCCGAAATGGTCCGTTCCCAGCCAGTGTGCTGCGCCGGGCGGCACCATGCGGGCCTTGAAATCGCCCTTGAGCGGGTCGAATGGCGCGATCAGGTTCGCCAGCATGGCCAGCACCACCACCGTGCCCACCAGGGCCAGGCCGATGGTGAACGAGCGATTGGCGAACAAGCGGCGCACGAACACGACGCGGCGCGGGGGCGACGCGGCGATTGCACCCGATGCCGTGATGCTGCCGGCGGCGCTCATGTTCGGCCCCCACGGTCGCCCACTTCGTGTGACTCCCTGCCCCCCGAGGGGGCCTTCGCGCCTTGGGGCGGCCCGGCGGCGCTCATTCCAGCCTTACCCGCGGATCGATCGCGGCATACAGCAGGTCCACCACCAGGTTGACCGCCAGGTAGATCAGCGCCAGGAACAGCAGCCCACCCTGGATCACCGGAAAGTCCCGGCTCAGCACGGCGCCGATGATCAGCCGGCCCAGCCCGGGAATGGAGAACACCTGCTCG
>JANNKH010000102.1:0-7581 GCA_031396205.1 Rhodoferax sp. | reverse complement strand
CAAATGGTCCGGCACCATCTACGAGCTGCTGTCGGCGCCGGTGTCCTGGATCGAGGTGTTGATCGGCTATGTCGGGGCTGCAGCCAGCAAGTCGGTGCTGCTGGGTGTGCTGATCCTGGCCACCGCGCGCATCTTCGTACCTTACGAGGTGGCCCATCCATTCTGGATGCTGGCCTTCTTGCTGCTGACCGCTGTTACCTTCAGCCTGTTCGGTTTCATCATCGGCCTGTGGGCCGACAACTTCCAGAAGCTGCAGGTGATTCCGATCCTGGTCGTCACGCCGCTGACCTTCCTGGGTGGCGCGTTCTATTCGATCAACATGCTGCCGCCGCTGTGGCAGAAGGTGTCGCTGGTCAATCCGGTGGTGTACCTGATCAGTGGCTTTCGCTGGAGCTTCTATGGCGTGGCCGACGTGCACATTGCGGTCAGCACCGGCATGACGCTGGCGTTTCTCGCGATCTGCCTGGGGGTGGTGTGGTGGGTGTTCAAGACGGGGTACAAGTTGCGCAACTGAGCCTCGGCGCCAATGTCGGCCGGACGCGGATCCAGGGTTTCCACCCGGGCGCGGCCAGTCGAAACTGTGCAGGCACATTCGTCGTATGGTGAGAGTACTAAGGAGAGATGCCATGCGCTTCATGATCATCGTGAAATCCTGCGACGCGTTCGAGGCGGAGACGACTCCCACGCCCGACGACCCGGCCCTGATGGCGGCAATGGCCACCTTCCACGAGGAACTGGCGTCGGCCGGCGTGTTGCTCGACGCAGCAGGTTTGCATCCGAGCCGCAACGGCTGGCGCATCCACTACGAAGGCCAGGGGCGCCGCGTGGTCGACGGGCCGTTTGCCGAAGCCAAGGAGCTGATCGCCGGCTACACCCTGATCCAGGTGCGCAGCCGCGAGGAGGCAATGGAGTGGTCGCGCCGCTTTCCCAATCCCGCAGGCGAGGGCAAGCAAGCGGTGGTCGAGCTTCGCCAGTTGATCGAACTCGACGAGTTCGAACCTGGCCCGGACGTACAGCGCTTTCGCGATCTCGGCATGCCCAACCAGTCCGGCTGATCCTTGATTCTTCTCACTCAGACACCACCATGTTCAAACAGATATTCGTCAACCTGCCGATCCGCGACATGCAGCAGTCGCAAAGTTTCTTCCGGGCCCTGGGCCTGGAATTCAATCCGCAGTTCACCAATGCGCAGGGTGCCTGCCTGTTGATTGGCGAGAACATTTTCGCGATGCTGCTGCTCGAGCCCTTCTTCCAGACTTTCACCAAGAAGCCCCTGTCCGACGCCCGCACGTCGACCGAAGTGCTGATCGCGCTGACGTGCGACAGCCGCGCCGAGGTCGACGCGGTGGTGGCCAAGGCGGTCGCTGCCGGCGGCACCGCACCCAATGCGCCACAGGACCATGGCTTCATGTACCAGCACGGCTTTGCAGACCTGGACGGGCATCAGTGGGAAGTATTCTGGATGGACCAGAGCCAGGCGCCGGAGCAGATGTAGCCCGGTATTGCCGGCGAATCAGCCGGCAACGGTCGCGGGCCCGTCGCGAAACAAGGGATTGAGTTCTCGGCCTGGCGACGCGACAAACCCGTCGAAACGCCCTTCGCCGGCGATGAGACGGGCGGCGCCCATGAAGCCGTTCCAGGCTGCACCTGCAAGCGCGCCACCGACGCTGACGCGCCGCACACCCATCGCGGCGATGTCCGCCAGCGTGAATTCACTCTGCCAGCCGATGAGCAGATTCACCGGCTTGGGTGCCACCGCGGCGACCACCGCGGCGATGTGCTCCCGGCTGCGGATCGCCGGGGCATAGAGGCAATCGGCACCGGCATCCGAATACGCCTTCAGTCGCGTGATCGTCTCGTCGATATCGGGACGACCGACCAGGAAACATTCGGCCCGCCCGACCAACAGGACATCGGCGCCCGATTGGTCGATCGCCTTGCGCGCCGCGCGCAGTCGTCCGACCGCCACATCCACCGCATGCAACGGATGCGCGGTATCGCCCGTCGAGTCCTCGATCGACAGCCCGGCGACGCCGGTCTCGATGGCCAGACGCACGCTCTCGGCCACGCCCGCCGCATCGGGCGCGAAGCCGCCCTCGAAGTCTGCATTGATCGGCAGGTCCGTCGCGTCAACCAGCGCGCGCAGATGCGCCAGCACCATGTCGCGCGACACCTGGTTGTCGGCGTGCCCGCGCGACCAGGCGAAGCCGGCACTGGTACTCGCCAAGGCCTTGAAGCCCAGGCTCTGCAGGTAGCGCGCGCTGCCCACGTCCCAGGGGTTGGGAATGGCAAAGCAACCTGCCGCGTGCAGTTGGCGGAAGCTGCGGCGCTTATCGGCGATGCTCGGACGGATGGTGGTCATGGGTGTTGCGCCATTGCGGCGATGGGGACTCAGGTCCCGGCGCCAGGACTGAAATGGTAGGCGACGTACTCCTGGTCACGACGCCATCCCAGCGCCTCGTACGTCGCCTGGGCGGTTTTGTTGCCGATGTCGGTGTTCAGGCTTACCCGTACCGCGCCCAGCGATCGCCCGTAATCGGTGGCCGCCTGGAGCAGTGCAGCGGCCACGCCCTTGCGACGGTGGTTCGGCGATACGAACAGGTCGTTCAATATGAATACCCGCGCCATAGACGTCGACGAAAAGCTAGGGTACAGCTGCGTAAAGCCAACCGGAACGTCTGCGTCCAGCGCCATGAAAATAACGGACTCGCCATGGTCGAACCGGTCGCGAAGAAAGCGCCGCGCGCCTTCGATGTCGCTGGCCTTGCCGTAGAACTGGCGGTAGGCGTCGAACAACGGGGCGACGACAGCGAGATCAGCCAGGACGGCCTGGCGCACAGGGATTGGATTCATGTTTCACATGCAAATGTTTGGACAATTGTGACCCAATGCGCCAACCGTGAACCGCCATGCGCGCCGACAACGGTCATACAGCACCGGATCGATACCCCTTGCGCATGAACACGAGCAGATAAGCGATGGCCAGCAGCCCATAAATGGCAACGGCAAGCCAGCCGGTACTACCCATGATGCCGTTCACCGTCGCACGCACGGCGATCACCGTGCCGACCGCATCAGCCACGAGATTGGCCAGCACAACGGCCGCCAGGACATCCGGGTTTGAAAAATCGCGCGCCTTCCAGCAGATGACCGCGACGACCAGCAACTCCGCGCCAAATAGCTGGCCCATCAGCGACGCCCCGGGCGCGAGGGGAATCTGGTACAGATTCAGCAATACCTCGGGCAAAAGTATGAAGCCCAGACCGTGCAGGATCGCCAGCACGGCATTGACGCTCAGCAGCATTCGAAGTTGCATGGTGATCCTCCGATCGGTCGCACAAGCCCGACGTCCAACGGATTGCCACGCAGTCGTTTTCTCGTGGCGCCCTGGACCGACCAAATGGTATCGGCCCGACGGAACTTTGTCACCCACCGAAACGATGGACGGGTTGGAGCCGGCAACCTATTTTCCGCCGTCGATCGCGATCGTCTGCCCGCTGACCCAGCCCGCCTTGTCGGACGCGAAGTACGACACACCGTTGGCGATATCCTGGGGGGAGCCAAGTCGTTTGAGCGCGATGTTTTTTAACAATGCCTGCTGCCCCTGCTCGCCCATTGCCTCCCACTGGCGTTCGGTGTTCGGGTTGGAGCGCACGAAGCCCGGCGCAATGCAGTTCACCGTGACACCCCATGCGCCGAGTTCGTGGCACAACTGGCGCGTGAGGCTGATGATGCCGGCTTTGGCGGCGGCGTAGGCCTGGATACCGGTCAGGCTGACGGTCAAGCCGGCGCCGCTGGAAATGTTGATGATGCGTCCATACCGCGCTTCCTTCATGCCGGGCGCCACGGCCTGGCACAGGTAGAAGGCGCCGCTCAGGTTCACCGCGAGGATCGCATTCCACTGTTCGGTTGTGACGCTCTCCAGTGGCCGACCGACCTGGCCAAGCACTCCGCCGGCATTGTTCACCAGGATGTCGACCGGGCCATGCGCCGCGCAGACTTCGGAGACCAGCGCCAGCACGGCTTCGCTGGAGGTGATGTCGACCGCTCGCGCCGCACAGTGGCCGCCGCCATCCTGGCACAGGGTTGCCGTCTGTGCCAGTTCGTCGGCCATGACATCGATTGCCCAGACGTGGGCGCCTTGCTGAGCCAACATCTGGCAGATGGCGCGTCCAAAGCCGTGGGCGGCGCCGGTCACGATGGCGGTTTTTCCGGTGAAGTCTTGGTTCATGGAGTTGTGTCACAGTCAAACAGGTTTGCGGCGGCACAAGCCGGTGTTCTGACCGCGATCGGGACAGCAGCCCCACGGCAGTACCAGGCTGGCACGGTCACTCGATACGCTCAGGACCCATGGTCGGCGGATTGCGCAGTGGCGGCATCGCAAACCGCGATCAGCTCCGCGAACGTCTGATACGCCATCGGTCGACGGTTTTCCTCGATATCGTGAACGAGTTCGACCAGGCGCCGGATGGCCGGCGTGTCGATGCCCGCTTCCAACCCGAGTTCGGCAATGACACCGATCTGCGGGTCGACCTCGGTCTTGCGTTTGCGCACCGCCAGGTCGCGGTAGATGCCCGAATGGGTCTTGGCGGTGTGGCGGTTGAACTCGGCCAGCGCGGCGATCGACGATCGGGCGCCGGATTGCGGCGCGCCCGGTGCAAAGCTTGCGGGATCGAAACCATTGAACCCGACCGGTGACACGCCCCGCGCCGAGGCGACCGCCATCACTTCACGCGCCAGCTGGTCGAACACGACAAAACGCCGCGGATCGGCAAAATTCTCGCTCATCGAGTCGGGCGTGAGTGCAGTGGCAAACAGCATCGCGCCATACGCAAGCTTGCCCCACAGATAACCCCAGATGTTGTCGGTCAGCACCGCGCCCGGCTCGAACACCGACAGCAACGCGTGCATGCGGCGGGTACGATCGCGCACACTGCCATCGATCTCGCCCACCACGACCGCCGCGCGATTGCCAAACAGGATCTCGCCCGGCCCCAGCCAGTCGGCGCCGTAGTTGACGAAACAGCCCATCGTGCGCGCTTCACCAACCACACGCGCAATCGCCAGTTCGTTCAATCCGTTCTGCGCCGACAACACGAAGCCGTCGGGTGCCAGATGCGGCGCCAGCATCGCCATTGCTGCATCGGTCGCCTGCGCCTTCACCGCCAGCACGATGGTCGCATAGCAGCCCGTCAGCTCGGCCGGCGTGACACAGGGAACGATCTGCCGGAATTCCTCCACCGGCCCGCTGATGAAGAGCCCGGTCGTGCGGCAAGCCTGCACATGCTCGGCGACGATGTCCACCATCAACACCGGTACGCCGGCGCGTGCCCAATAGGCGCCCAGGATGCCGCCGATTGCGCCGGCGCCCCAGATCAGGACCGGTTCGCCATGGGGCGATGCCACGGGCATCTGGTGCTGCGCCATCGTTCAGGCCTGGCCCATGGCATGCAGTTCCCCGTGCGTCGCGACGACCAGCTCACCGCGCGTCGTGATCCAGCCGCGGTACATGCCCAGGGTGTTGTACGGCGCCACCGGATTACCTTGCGCACCCAGCGCCACCAGGCCGGCGCCAATGTTGTGGCTGGCAAGGGTTTCGAACACCAGCACCTTGGCCGCGTCAGCCAGCGCCTGACCGGCATAGTGCATGCGCGCCGCCAGATCGTAGGCTGCCACACGCCGGATGAAGATCTCGCCCTGGCCGGTGCACGACACCGCACATACTCCGTCGCGGGCATAGGTGCCGGCGCCGATGATCGGACTGTCGCCGACACGGCCTTCGGGCTTGTTGTTGAAACCGCCGGTCGACGTGGCGGCGGCCAGATGGCCTTGCATGTCGCGTGCCACCGCACCAACCGTGCCGTGCTTCTCGGCTTCGGAGGCCGGGACGAAGGCTCCGCTGGCCGCCTTGTCCTTCAGTGAACGCAGTGCATCGAGCCGGCGCTGGGTCGTGAAATACGACGGCTCGACCATCTCCAGCCCCTGCAGTTCGGCGAAGTGGTCGGCCGCCGTGCCGGCCAACAGAACCGCACGTCCGCAGTCCAACACGGCGCGCGCCGCCTTGACCGGGTTGCGGGTGCGCCGCACGGTGCATACCGCTCCGGCCGCCAGCGTCGCGCCGTCCATGATCGATGCGTCGAGTTCATGCTCGGCATTTTCTGTCAGCGCGGCGCCGTGACCGGCATTGAAATGCGGACTGTCCTCCATCACCACCACCGTGTCCTGCACCGCGTCCAGGGCCGATCCGCCCGTGCGCAACACGGCCCAGCCCGCACGCAACGCCCGGGCCATGTGTTGCCGGCTCTCGGCCCAGTCGTCCTCACTTTGCAGGCTGCGCTCCAGGGTGCCGCAGCCGCCGTGCAGGCCGATGGCAATATCGGCCACGGTCTTACTTGGCCGGTTTGATGTTCATCGCCAGCGTGTCCTCGTCCACGCGCGGGACGATCGTGACCTTGCCCTTTTGCATCGCCCACGCCGAGCCTACCGCGACAATCGGCAGGCGCTGTTTGTCCTTGTCGACCAGCGCGTTGGCGTCCTCCAGGTATTTGCGGCGCTTGGCCACATCCATCTCGATGGCGGCGGCCTGCAGCAGCTTGTCCATGTCGGGGTTGATGTAACCGAGCACGTTGAACGCGCCCATCTTTTTCTCCTTGTCGTTGGAATGCGCCAACGACGACAGGGTGTAGTTCGCCTCGCCGGTCAACGTACCCCAGCCAGACATCGACATCGAGTACTCGCCCCGGGTACGCGCCGGGAAGAACACTGCCGCCGGCTGGGCATTGGGCGTCGCATCGATGCCGATCGCGGCCAGCATCTGGGCAATCGAGGTACCGACCTGCGTGTCACCAGGCAAACGGTCCTTGGTGAAGGAGAACTGGATCTTGAAACCATTCGGGTAACCGGCATCGGCCAGCAGTTTCTTGGCCGCGGCCGGGTCGTACTTGCGTTCTGGCAACGCCTTGTTGTAGCCGAAGATCGACGGCGTCACCATCTGGCTCGACGCCTTGCCCAGGCCTTCCATCGCCACGTCGGCCAGCGCCTTGCGGTCGATCGCCAGGTCGATGGCCTGACGCACCCGCAGGTCGAGCAGCGGGTTCTTGGCCAGTGGCGAGCCGTCCTTGCTGCTGGCGCTTTGCAGTTTCTCGCGCATGTCAAGTTCGACGTTGAACACATACACCGTGTCGATGGTCTGCACGTTGACTTTCGCGTCACGCTTGAGCGCAGCCACGTCGGTCGCCGGCACGCGGGTGATCAGGTCGAGCTGCCCAGCCTTGAGCTGCGCCACACGGGCGGCGTCATTGGCGATTTCCTTGCGCACATGGCGCGCCCACGGCTCCTTGGGACCCCAGTAACCGTCAAAACGGTCCAGCACCAGGTCGCCCTTGGGCTGCCACGACACATACTTGTACGGGCCGGTGCCGACCGCCGCCTTGCCGTTGTTGAAGGCTTCGTTGGCGCTTTCCTTGGTCAGGCCGGCTGCGGCCTTGGCCGAGACAATGAACAGACGGATGAAGTCGTTGGGCAGGTTGGGAGCAGCGCCATCGGTCACGATCTGCACTGTGAGCGGATCGATGATCTTGG
>JANNKH010000109.1:0-17838 GCA_031396205.1 Rhodoferax sp. | reverse complement strand
CGCTGCATAGGAGCCGACCAAGTCCATATTCCGTTATTGCAGACTGAATGACTGGTATTGAGAATTTGGTTCGACCAGTGGCCGCTTTGGGGCAACCTGTCGCAATGTCGGCAACTGGCCGCATTCAGACAGTCAACGTTCAGATGTCCAGCCTCGCCAACGCGTCCAGCATGCGCTGTTGCTCTCGCAACTGGTCATACCCCGCTTCGACATTGACATACGAGCGCCCCTGCCGCTGGAACCAGACTGCCAGCGACCCGTCGTCGGCAGCATTGGCATGCTGCAAAACCACATTGAAGTCCTGCGCCGCGAGTCGTTCAAACAGGCCTGCGTCGGTGACCAGGAAAAAGTTTCCGGATCGGCATTGCGCGCTGATGGCCGTGCGACTGGCGTCGCCTACGTGGCTGCCGCCGCTGGCATAGGCGTGAATGTCATAGCTGCCGCCCGCGTTGTTGTGTAGCGCGACGACGGGGCCTCGCGCGGCGGGTGATGCGAGCAGTGTCAACACGGTATCGCGCAGCCTGGCGACTGCACCGAACGACGCTTCCGACAGCGACGCATAACGCGACAAGGCACGCCTCAGCCCGTGGTCGGTGAACATGCGGTTGGGATCAAAAACACAGGGGCGAAGGCCGTTCCAGAAGGTCACGTAGCGCCGACCCTGCGCGCGCAGTTCGATCAGGATCCCCGGTTGGCGGTCGAGCACGCCGCGAGCCGCCCTGACCGAGGTCTGTTCGTTCTGGTGCAGATTGATGTAGGTCAGGCCACCTTCGCCCACGCGCTGCACCGCGATCGATACCGTGGTGTCGCACAGGTCGACGGGGATGACCCGGGTCGTTGCGTCGCTGGTCGCTGTCCCGTTATCACCGCCTTTCAACACCGAGGCAAGCGTCTCGCGCAGCAGCCGCTGCCCGCCGATCAGCTGATCGAGAACGTGCTGCATGGAACCAGCGCCTTGGGCTTGGCGTCATGGGTATCGGTGGCGATCACCCGCACGGCAAAGGCCGCCGGATCGGGGAAACCATTGCGCCTGAAGCGCGCGCGCGCTGCGTCGGTGACCATGGATCGACATACGGCCACGGCGTCCAATCCCTGGAAACTGAATCGGACCTGCCCGCTGGGCAACACCTCTCCCACCGATACGCCCCAGGACGGGTTGGTCGGGAGCGCTGGCCGCACGACGCCCACCAGTGGCAAACCGTCCGCGCCGTTGCGCCGCGCATTGGCGCGGTCGAACTTGACCTTGGCGGCGATCGCATCGGGCTCTTTGCCACCGTAGGCCAGGATCTGGTACTGGTCACGCTGCGCCGGGAAGTACTGCGCGGACCATCGAACCTGGCGCCCACCCGATGTCACGACAACCGCTTGCGGCTGGTCGCGCAGCGCGACATAGTGCAGACGTATCGTGTCGTGCGCCACCGGCTGCCGGTTCTTGAGCAAAACCATGCGCACTTCCAGTTCCTCGCGGCCTTTTTGCGCGCCGGACGCGTTCAGATTCTCCAGACCGAACGAGAGCGTCAGCGGCCCGTCGCCTTTGTAGGGAATGGCATGCGCCCAGGCTGGCATCCCGTTGACCCACAGTCGGTGTCCGTTGACCTTGGCCTCAAAGCTCACCGCGTCCACGCCGTCGACTGCAGGCGGCGACTCCAGCGTCAGGCTGAACTCGCTGTACGCTGTGGCCGCGGCCGTGGAACGGGCATCGCGCAAGGTCTCGAGCCGGGGAATCAACCAGTCCCCGACAGCGGGCCCGCTTGATTTCGCTGCATCCGCTTGAGCGGCATGCGCGCTCGGCGCGGGGAACCAGTCCCACCAGCCACCGGCCTTTGCGCCTTTGCTGGCGCCACACGCCGCCAGAGGGCCGTTGGCGTCGCGCGGAACGCATGCGTCCCCTTCCACACAATCGAGCTCGACGGCGCCGCTGGACGCGACCGGGGCATCGGTGCCTTTCACGCATACCCGGGTCTTGATGGCAGGCGCATTGGCCGCGTTGATCTGGTAGGCCGAGTACAAAAACCGGTTGACGTAGCCGATCAACATCTGCCCCGGCCGAGGTAGCGCGAATTGCCGGTGCCGGTAGTCGACCGGGTTCGGATCGCCGTCGAGCCTGAAACCGAACGGGCCGCTGGGCACCGGGTCGTCGAGCGTCAACTCCAGTGCCGGCGGTTTGCCCAGGTTTTCCATCGCCGGATACGGTTTGAAGCCAATCTTGATGTCCGCACGCCGATCGGCCACTTTGCGCTGCAGCACATGGTTGTGCAGCGCATTCACCAGCAGCACGACCGAGTCATGCCGCGGCCCGGCGGGCTTGACCAGCGTGGAGTGGTCGGTATCCTCGATGGCGACCGGCGTGTCGTCGCAGAATCGCGTGGCGCTGCTCCACGGCACGATCATCACGCCGCCCATCGGCTTTTTCTCATACCCGCAGCTCACGCGCGGACGCTCGGGCAGGCGGCGCCAATCGTCGCTGAGCTGTTGCAAAAAGGCATTCTTGTCTGCGGGGAACATCTGGGCCAGCGCCGGATTGCGCGCCACCTTGTCCGCGATGACCGATATCTGGGCCCCTTCCTGCGGCGTCGCGTACAGCACCACCAGCGGCACCTTCTTGGCCAGTTCGGGCGCGCTGATCAGGTGGCGCAATACCACCAGGCCGCCCATGCTGTGCGCCACGAAGGCGATTGACGGGTAGTCGGTCACGCCTTCGAACTGCAACCACTGCTGCAGCTTGTTGGCAGATTCGCGAACGTCGAGCGAACCGTTGCCCAGCATCTTGGAGGTGAAGCCGAATGCGAAAACGTCGAACTGATCGCCGCTCTTCGATGCACGCAGATGCTCGAAAAAGCTGCTGCCGTTGTCGTTCGTCCAGGTGCCCAGCGTATCGCCAAACAAACCGTGCACGAACACGACCGCATGCGGGGCCCTGGGATTGGATTTGAAGACCCACCTCGGCTCCACCACATTGGCTGCAAGGCTCACGGCATTCGGCGCCGAAGCGCCGGCCGCTGGCGCGGCGGGAGCCACGGGGTCGACCTTCTTCCCACATCCTGCCGCAGCGATCGCAACCGCTGCAGCAAACGCGCTCGCAGCCAAGCGTCTGAAGCCCCCCGCAACAAGCTGCCTGTACCTTCTCATGGCCACCTCCATTTACCACCGGCACATGTTGATTGCACAATTGCCCTGCAACGGCAACGTGCGCGTCGGGTGTCGATCAACTGTATCCGAGCATCAGCAGGGTGTCGACCCGCCACGCTGAATCGCCAGTTGCGTCGAGTCTGCAAGCTTGGGCCAAAGCGTGGCGCAACGCAACGCAAATTATTCGCGCCTCGGACCAACCAGCTTGCGCACCACCCGTCCGATCGTCAGTCCCTGGCCCAGGATGGAACCCACAACGACACCGCCCGCTCAGGCGCCACGGCCGGGGCCCGCTGCATGCCTTGCACCGGATGGCCATGCAGATCGCCCATGCTCGGGCTACTTCAGTTGCGTTTCGAAGCGATGCGTGGAATGGCTTGCGGCCGAAGCCGCCATTGCCGTGCGCATCGGGCAAACCGGCAGCGATCGCGGCGGACTATGCCCAACGCATGTGGGCCTGGCCACCCATCCGTCGATCATCGGGTAGCGCAGTCGGGTTGCGCCGCGAGCTGATCGGTCAAGTCGACGCGGCATCCCGCCTCGGGGGCGAGGCCTGTGGTTCGCGTTTGGCGCGTTTCACCCTAGTGCCACCAGGGCCTGCCGCACATGCTGCACAAAAGCCGAAACCTTCGCGGAATGGCGTCGCGACAGTGGATAGATCGCGTGGATCGGCAGCGGATGGGGCGAGAACTGCGGTATCAGCCGCACCACGGTACCGCTAAGGAGTTCGGGCGCAAACAACCATGTCGGCGAAAAGCCCCTGCCCACACCGACCGTCCGCGCCATACCCGCCGCGCCAATCAAGCCGGAAACCTCACGACTGGCTCTGGGCGTGGCGGTGGGTCTGCTGGCTGCCGGCATCGGAGCGCTCTACACCGTGCTGGCCCGTTGGGGCATTGCGCAAGGCCTGCACTCGCCCGACCTCACCGTACTGCGCTTCGGAGTGGCCGGGCTGGTTACCCTGCCGGTGCTTTGCTTGGCTTGGCGCCGCGACCCCGAACAATTGCGTGGGCGCTGGCGCGTCTGGTTGGCGGTGGCCGCGCTCGCGGGCACGCCGTTTGGCCTGCTCATGTTTGGCGCGCTGCAGTTCGCACCCTCCAGCCACGCGGCTGTGTTTCCGTTTGCGGCCATGAGCGTGATGGGCATGCTGCTATCGGCCTGAGTATTCGGCGAAAGCTTGCAGGCGCGCCAGTTGATCGGCATCACCATCGTGCTGCTCGGGCTGCTGCTGCTCTCGGGCCTGGACGCTGCCAGCTTCACGGCCCGCGCCGCGTTGGGCGACGCCATGTTCATCGCCGCCGGCAGCGTCTGGGCCGGCTTTGGCATCTTGCTGCGTCGCCACCGACTGGACCCGTTGTTGGCCACGGCGGCGGTGTCGTTCTCGGCCATCACCTACGTGCCCGCTTATCTGTGGCTTACCGGTGCTGAACGCCTGTTTGCCGCCGCGCCCGGCGTTTTCTGGATCGAGGTGCTGGTACAAGGCGTGATTGCCGGCACCGGTACGCTCTACACCTACGCCAAGATGGTCGCGCTGCTCGGGCCCTTGCGCGCGGCCATCTTCCCCGCCTTGGCGCCCGGGTTGGCCGCATTCATGGCCTGGCCGATACTGGGCCATGTGCCGGTTGGCATCGAAATCACGGGCCTGCTCATCGCCATGGGTGGCCTGCTGGTCGCGGTGACTTCACGCGCGGCATCTGCCGCAGTTTCATATCGCCGTTGATTTGTCCCATCCCTATCGGAGCAATCGCATGAACCCTACCCTTGCCACCCAACTCGCTGACTTCAAAGCCGGCTTTGCCACCCGCGCCACGCCAGCGCGTCTCGCCACCATGGAAAACACCACCGCTGCGCTACGGGCCAGCGGCATCGAGCAAACAGCGCTGCGCGTCGGCCGGCGCGCGCCCGACCTGAGCTTGCCCAACGCCCGTGGCGAGCCGGTGCGACTGTCCGACCTGTGGCAATCCGGGCCGGCGATCATCACCTTTTATCGCGGCGGCTGGTGCCCCTACTGCAACCTGGAACTACGCGCCTGGCAGCAACTGTTGCCCGACGTGCACCGGCGCGGCGGTCGCCTCGCGGCCATCTCGCCGCAGACACCAGACAACTCCTTGTCCACCCAGGAGAAGAATGAACTGGCGTTCGAGGTGCTGAGCGACTCGTCGTTGCAGGCCTCGCGCGGATTCGGCATCGCGTTCGACAGGCCGCCGGAGCTGGTCGACCTGTACATCAGCGTCGGCCACGATCTGCCCACCACCAACGGCAATGGCCTGTGGGTGCTGCCGGTGCCTGCCACTTACGTTGTCGGCACCGACGGCATCATCCGCTTTGCCCATGTGGAGGTTGACTACCGCAACCGCGCGGAACCTGCCGACGTGCTGCTGGCGCTGGACGCGACTGTGCTCACCGCTTGAGTGCATTGAGGGCGCGTTCATGATCGTCCGCCGGGCGAACGATGCCGATACGCCCCGCGTGCAGCTCGACATGACTCGAAATGCCGGGGCATGTCCGCTCCTGCCTGACGGAGAATGCAAACCATGACGGCGTCCCAATTTCTCGGAGACCCGCGCGCCATCGGCCCGGCTGGCGTTCGCAATTACCTGCTGGTACTTGGGCCTGGAATGCGGACGCTCCGACCCGAGTTCGGGCATGGTTGCCAACCCGCTGATCGGTAAGCTGGCCGACGCCGTGATCGCCCGTGGTGGCAGCGCGGTGTTCGGCGAGACGCTGGAGTGGCGGGGCGCCGAACACCTGCTCGCGCGCCGCGCTACCACACCGGCGGTGGCCGATGCGCTGATGCAGGCCGTGCTACGGCGCGAACAACTTGCGGTACACCAGGGGGTCGACCTGCTGGGCAACAACCCGGGGCCAACCAATATCGCGGCTGGCTTGTCCACCATCGAAGAAAAGTCGCTGGGTGCGATTGCCAAGAACGGCACATCGGCCATCGCCGGTGTACTGCGATACGCTGAATCTCCCACAGGGCCAGGCCTGTTCGCGATGGACGCACCGGCCTATTCGCCCGAGTCGCTCACCGGCTTCGTGGCCGCCGGGGCACAGTTGCTGTTGTTTTCGACCGGTGTGGGCAACGGCTATGTCAGCACATTGGCGCCAACCATCAAGTTGTCGGCCAATCCGGTAGCGGCGGCGCGACTGCAGGAGCAACTCGACTTCGACGCCAGTCGCGTGTTTCGTGCTGAGTGGTCCATGGACGATGCGGCGCAGGATCTGCTGGCACTGGTCATCGATGTTGCCAGCGGAACCCAGACCTGGGGCAAGATCCTGGCTGAAGGCGACGAAGTGGTAAGCCGCATCGGCGAGGCGCTATGAGCACACCGACCACTCGACCCTTACCGAACGCCTTGGCGCCGAACCAGGCGCTGGTCCTGCACCCACGCGACAACGTGGCGACCGCCCTGCACCTGCTTGCCGCTCGCCAGACCGTTGCACTGCAAGGGGAAGGCTTGGCAAGCACCGTTGTACTGCGCGACACGATCGGGTTGTGCCACAAATTTGCCTTGCATGACTGCGCAGGGTGACGTGGTCATCCAATACGGCGAATCGATCGGGCATGCTTGCTGCGCCATCAAGGCCGGTGCACATGTCCACGTGCACAACCTGGCAAGCGCGCGCGCACTGCCGGTGGCACGTGTTTCCTGAACGGTGGGCTGCGCTGGGTTCGTCCGGTATTGACCCTGACCCTGAAATCCTGACCACCCATCGATGAAACATTGGCATCGCGTGCGGCGACGCGTCACGCCGCGGCTCGAGCGTGCCACTGCGACACGCCAGCGTGTCGATCGCTACAGAATCAGCGCCAGGCTCGCGTCCAGATGCTCGGACGGCAGCCGCTTGAAGCCCGAGCGCGCATAACGGTGCAGCCGTCCGACCAGGAAAGCCGTCAGCGCCGAGGCCGTGACCTGCGCATCGACGCTCGGCGTTGCCGACCCACCCTCGTCGGCCACCGATCGCAGGCCCTGCTTGAGCGTGGATTCGATCTTGTCAAAGAACTGGTTCATGCGCAGCTGCAGACGCGCGTTCTCGAACACCAGCGCATCGCCGACCATGACCCGTGTCATGCCGGGATTTTTCTCCGCAAACTGCAACACCATCGCGATCACCCTGGCAGCCTGGCGCGGCAATGGCGCGCCCTCGGCTTGCGCATCGGCCTGTTCGCGCTCGGCGATCTGATTCACCAGCGTAAATACGCTTTGTTCGATGAACTCGATCAGCCCTTCAAACATCTGCGCCTTGCTGGCGAAATGCCGATAGAGCGCTGCTTCGCTGACGCCCAGTCGCGCCGCCAGCGCGGCCGTGGTGATGCGATCGGCGCCGGGCTGTTCGAGCATTTCAGCCAGCGCCTGCAGAATCTGGATGCGCCGCTCACCTGGCTTGGGCCTCTTGCGTATGACGGGTGGGACATCACCAGCCGTGTCGGCTGCGCTGGGACTAATCTGGGCGTCTGGCATGGTTGCAAGCAGGGGATGAATTTTTATTCTCGCATACCGTCACCTAGGGTTACACCTGATTTCAGTGGGACCGGATCATGGTTCCGAAAGGCTGGTCGGTCAGGATCTCCAGCAGCAGCGCGTGCGGCACGCGCCCGTCGATGATGTGCACCGACGCCACGCCGCTTTTTGCGGCGTCCAGCGCCGACGCGATCTTGGGCAACATGCCACCACTCAATGTGCCATCGGCGAACATCGCGTCGATCTCGCGTGCGGAAAGATCGGTCAACAGATTACCCTGCTTGTCCAGCACACCGGGCGTGTTGGTCAGCAGCAATAATTTCTCGGCCGCCAGCACCATGGCCAGTTTGCCGGCCACGACATCGGCATTGATGTTGAAGCTCTCGTTATCGTCGCCGAACCCGATCGGGGTGATCACCGGGATGAAGGCGTCCTCCTGCAACGCGCGCACCACGCTGGGGTCGATGCTGACAATGTCGCCCACCTGGCCGACGTCATGTTCGCGGGTCGGATCCTGATTGTCGACCATCTTCAGTTTGCGCGCGCGGATCATCGCGCCGTCACGTCCGGTCAGGCCGACCGCCTTGCCGCCGGCCTGGTTGATCAGCCCGACGATGTCCTGTTGCACCTGGCCACCGAGCACCCACTCCACCACTTCCATGGTCTCGGCGTCGGTTACCCGCATGCCCTGGATAAACTGACCCTTCTTGCCCAGACGCTGCAGCGCGGTTTCGATCTGTGGGCCGCCACCATGCACCACCACCGGGTTGATACCCACCAGCTTGAGCAGCACCACATCCTCAGCGAAATCGGCCTGCAGGCTTGGGTCGGTCATGGCGTTGCCGCCGTACTTGATGACCATGGTCTTGCCGTGGAACTTGCGGATATACGGCAGGGCCAGCGCAAGGATCTCTGCCTTGTCGCGCAACGCGATGTGCGAGGTGTCGGTCATGGGTGGTAAGCGGTCCGCGGTGATGACGCGCCATTGTGCAACATCGCCGCGGCCGATCAACTCAGCGAGCCGTAACCCGATTCGACATATCCGTGCACACAGGCCTTGAGCACTTGCTTGAGGGAATCGGCCCGGCCATTTTCAATGGCCTCGCGCAAGTCGTCGAGCTGCGTTTGCAGTTCTTCCCAAGGCAGAAACTCCTCGCGCGCCTTCATGATCCGAGGGTGAGCCGATGGCGTCGGGTTGTCGCCAATCAACAACTCCTCGTACAACTTCTCGCCCGGGCGCAATCCGCTGATCTCGATCGCTATATCGCCCTCCGGATTCGCCTCGTCGCGCACGCGCAAGCCGGACAGATCGACCATGCGCCTGGCCAGGTCCATGATCTTGACTGGTTGCCCCATGTCAAGCACGAATACCTCTCCTCCCTGCGCCATCGTACCGGCCAACAGCACCAGCTGCGCCGCCTCCGGAATCGTCATGAAATAGCGCGTGACGTCCGGATGGGTCACGGTCAACGGCCCGCCATTGGCCAGCTGGGCCCGGAACAGCGGAACCACGCTGCCGCTGGAGCCCAGCACATTGCCAAACCGTACCATGCTAAAGCGCGTGCCCTTGGAGTCGGCGCGTGCGGCCAGCGCCTGCAACACCATCTCTGCCAGGCGCTTGCTGGCGCCCATGATGTTGGTCGGACGCACTGCCTTGTCGGTGGACACCAGGACGAAGTTGGCAACGCCAGCTTCCAGCGCGACAGTAGCCACGTTCAGCGTACCGAAGACATTGTTGGCAACACCTTCCGATGGGTTGCTTTCGACAATCGGCACATGCTTGTATGCCGCAGCGTGATAAACCCAGGTCGGTCGATGTTCGCGCAACACCTCCTGCAATCGCCGCCGGTTGCTCACACTCCCAAGCACCGCCACGATGTCGACGTTCAGCCCTCTCGCGCGACACAATCCCATCAACTCCTGGTGCACGGTGTAGAGGCCGAACTCGTTGTGGTCCAGCAAGACCAGGCGCACGGGTTGCTCCAGCACGATCTGGCGGCACAACTCGCTTCCGATGCTGCCACCGGCCCCTGTGACCAGGACCGCCTGCGCATGAATGTCGTGGCGCCCATTCGACTGGGCGGGCGCAACCGGATCGCGCCCCAGCAAGTCCTCGATGTCCAGTTCCTTGATATCGCTGACGGTCACCCGGCCACTCGTCAGGTCGGAAATTCCCGGCAACGAGCGAATGTGGACCGGCACATGGCGCAGGCTCTCGATGATCGCGTTGCGCCGCCACCGAGTCACGCTGGGCAAGGCAAGGAGAATGTCCGTCACGCCGCGCCGCTTGACCAGATCGTCGACGTCGCAGGGCAGGTACACCCGCGTCCCATTGATGCTGCGCCCCGCCTTTCGGACATCATCATCAATGAACCCCACCAACGTGTATTGCTTGGCGTTGCCGAGCGCTGCCGCCGTCTGGCCGCCCGACTCGCCGGCACCGTAAATGAGCAGGCGTCCCTCGGATTTGACGCCGTTCCATCCGAATCCCGCCAGCCAGAATCGGGCCATGGCGCGGCTGCTGCCGGCCAACAAAAGGAATATCAGTGGTTGCAGCACGCCTATGCTGCGTGGTACGTCCGGCCATCGCTGCCATACCAGGAGAGCAAACAGAATCACGCCATAAATGGCAACTGCGCGGGCAATCGCCATCAGGGCGGCCATCCCGGTGTAGCGGAAGATCGCGCGGTACAGACCCAGATAGATGAAGATTGGAACAGCCAGCAGCGGAGCGATCCAGTACACACGCCACTGCAGGCCGACTGGCCAATGCAATATGTCCAGCCGAAGACTGAACGCAAACCAGGTCGCGAAAGTCGCCAATACGACATCCATCAGGATGACCGCAAGCTGCTTGCCAATGCGCGGCAGTTTCAGCAGGCGTCTAAGCATCGGACGATACCTCGCGAACAGCGGCACTGACGGCGAGCAGCCACAACAAGGTCATTCCCAGCGCCGCATCGCGAAACGGCGCATTGACCATGGCGGTCACAAACAGCCCCACGGCCATCATGACAGAGATGTCGCCTGCGATGGAGCGTCGCCGCCATCCGGTCACGATGAATCGGGCCAGGATCCAGACCAGGATCAACATGCCGGCGACCCCTGTTTCCATGCCGTTGAGGAGAAAGTCGTTGTGCGGGTTGTTGATGTTTGCGAACTGCTGTCGCGACTCGATCGAGGCCTGTTCATCCTGGGTCTTCCAGACATTCGTCCAATGCGGCAACCAGCTGCCCAGCCCCGTACCGGTCAACGGATGCTCCGCCATGCCCTGCAATGCCTCTTCGTACATCCGCAGACGTACTCCTCCGCTGGTTCCGAAATCCGCGCTTGCCTGGGCCAGTTGCAGGTTGCCCGCCAGTTCCTTGAATCGATCATGCGTGGTCGGAGAGAATTGCCACATCACCCCGGCCAACGCGAAGACGGCCAGCACGCCCGCGATCGTCGCACTTGTCAATCGGAATCTGCACAACACGGCACAGAAAGGCAGAATTGCCAGCAACAACTGGGCGTTCCGGGACACAGCGTGCGAGGAGACCGTCACCGTCAACACAATCGCTGCCGTGAAAGCAATCCACCGCCCGGCACGATCCGTCGGTTTCCCCAGGGCGACTATCAGGCACACGGCGCTGGCGATTGCCATGGTGATCATGTTGCCACTGCTGAAGTTGTTGCGCGACGACAGCAAGCTGGCCCAGATGGTCCAGGGCGGCAATCCCCAGACTTGGTGCACGGCCACCACCAGCGCCGCGAGCAGCGCCCCGACGACAAAACCGGCGAGAGCAACGACGGCCTCCCTCGGAGCGAGCATTAACCCGAGGGCCAGCACCAATGCCACGCGGACCACATGAAACAGGCGCGTCGCCGTGTCGGGATACCAGTCCCCCACCAGCGTCGCAATTGCGGCCCAGAGCAACATTGCCAGAACAGGCAGCACATAACCGCTGCTGCGCACCCGCCTCCATCGCTGCGGCACGTCACCACAGGCCAACAGTGCCAGACTCAGCAGCAGCAGATGCAGGTACATCACGCCCACCGGCGTGAAAGCGGCCACACCCCAGCTGAAAGCCAGGAAGACTACAGCCTTCTGTCCAAAGCGCGATCCCCAGTTGTGCCAACCAACATCACGCAATTCAGGTTTGATCGGCAATGGCAAACTCTTCCTTCTTCCGTCCTTGCTCGATCAAATTCGCCAGCCAGCGCGGCGTCAAGCCACGACCACTCCAGGTCTCGCCATTGGGCCCGCGAAACTTGGCAGCCACCTTGGCGTTCGCGACGCCCGCGGACTTGGTACCTCGCCTGGTTTTCGCCAACTTCTTCGACGCGGGTTGGGCGCTGGCCACCTGAATATCCTTGAGCGTGATTCCGAAGGCACGCATTTTCACGACGATTTCCTGAACGGTCTTGTCGAACTCCTTGGACCGAATGTCGTTGGCCTGTTTCTGCAGTTTCTGGATCTGGCTCTGAATATCGATCAGGTTAGTCATCGTATAGCCTTCAAATGCATGCTAGAAAACTCCCATGAGAAAGTATTTTTATGAATCAGCCCATGATTCTAATGCGTGACGTTTTCTCGCCGTACGACTTTCAATACCGTACCAACCAATATCTGAATATCAAACCAGAATGATTGCCTTTGCAAATATTGCGCATCCAGTTCGACCTTATCTGGAATGGGTATTTCGTCGCGTCCATTGATCTGCGCCCAGCCGGTCAACCCTGGAACCAGTTCATGCACGCCCCGCGCCGTGCGCAGCGCAATCAGATCGTCCTGGTTGTACAACGCCGGCCGCGGACCGACGAAACTCATGTCCCCCATGAGAATGCTCCACAACTGCGGCAACTCGTCCAGACTGCTTCTGCGCAGGAATGGGCCTATCGGGGTCAGAAAGGCCTGCGGTTCCGCCATCAGGTGCGTGGCCAGCGCCGGAGTATCCGCGCGCATACTGCGGAACTTCGGCATACTAAATATCACATTGTTCCGGCCGACGCGGTGGGACCAATACAACGCGGGCCCCGGCGAGGTCAGCCGTACCAGCAACCAGATAATTGCGCACGGCAACGCCAACACGACAGCCAACGCGAGGGCGAGGGACCGATCGAACAAGCGCTTAACCAGCATGGGACGATCGTCAGGGCGCGGCGCTGATAGTGCGGCGCAGACCTTCGTCAACGCCCACCGGAGGCGACCAATCAAGCAAGCGGCGCGTGTCCGAGAGGTCGATCTGCAGACTGCCAGTCAGGCGCTGCAACGCAGGTCCCTGGCCAAAAGCTTGGCCCACGAACCGCAACAGAGGAGGAGGAACCGGGTACAGACGTGCATGGCCTCCGCGGGCGAGTGCCAGGCGCCGCAGCAATGCCGCTGTGGACAGATCTTCTCCGTCACTGACCAGCAGCACCTTGTCGGGCACCAGCGGCTTGACGACACACTGCACCAGCAGATCGACCAGGTTGTCCAACGCCACCAGACTGCGCCGGTTGTCGGTGACGCACGCCATGGGCAGCGGCAGGCCGCGATCCAGCCAGCGCATCATGGAGGCGAAATTGCCGCCGACGCCTGCTCCGTACACCAATGGAGGACGCACGACAACGATTTCCATGCCGGTATCAGCGCCAATCGCGTGCAGCCCCTGCTCCGCTTCATGCTTGGATATCGCGTAAGGGTCCTGCGGTCGTGCGATGTCATCGGCAGTAAACGGCACGCCAGGCAAAGTCTCTTCGCCATTGACCTTGATGGTGCTCAAAAACACGAATCGCCGAACGCCAGCGCGCCCCGCCGCGCGCGCCAGTTCCAGCGTCGCCTCGGTGTTGACCTTGCGAAACTCGGCCAGCGGATCGGCCGCGTTGTCGGTCATCACGTGCACGCGAGCGGCACAATGAATGACGCAACGCATGCCGCCCAGCACCGCAGACCAGTCCACTGGGCTGGCCAGGTCGCCAATGGGGTATGGCTGTACGCGATCAGGCCACCGTCGATCCAGCGCCCGCACCGCCACGGCAACCTGCCGCGAGACGTCGTCGGCAAGCAGACCTTGCACCAATGCATGACCGACAAAACCCGTGGCCCCCGTGACCAGAATCACTTTGTGTAGTCTCCGCTGGGGCTAGGGAACGGCGTCACAATTCACGTCCAGAATGTGCATCGGAATAGCTTTGAGATTTCGGACAATGCATGGGCCAATTGCCACTTCGAACGCACGAATTTGGTCTGGCCGGTGCTGCATTTCCATTATTTCATCCCGCCAGAGCCCGTTTTGGACGCATTTGCCCATCCACTACCCGCTGTTTTCCGCGCCCCATCCACGAGCTGGAAAGCGCAAACGACGTGGTGGTTTGCGCGGTGTTTTTCTTCAGCCCCCGGCAGCCCACCTTGGCATGACCGAACTGGCGCCCGATGACTCGAAACGGATGCTCCACCTTGGCCGGCATGATGGCCTTGCGCTTTTCGATCTGCTCGCTCGAATGCCCCAGCGACGCGCCCGCGTCCAAGGCCCTGCGCTTGCCAGGTTTCATCGCCACCTGCCAGATCATGCCGGCCTTCGCGTCGGGCCGCTGACCCGCACTCTGCAAGCGCGCATCGACGAAGGAAACAATCGCATTGTCATGCAGCAGGCTGCTGCCCTCAACACCATCATCGACATGGACAGGTGTGCCGCCAACCGCATGCACCAGTCCCGGTTGGACATCCACGCCGATGGGCGCCTTCATGCCTAAGCACCACTGGTTGCCCTTCTTGGTCTGATGCATCTCGGGGTCGCGCCCACCCGCGACGTTCTTGGTCGAACCCGGCGCGGCGATCAGCGCAACGTCCACCACTGTGCCGGCGTTGGGCATCAACCCCTTGGCCTGCAGCAGGTCTTTGACTGTGGCCAGGATCTGATCGGCCAGTTTGTCGGACTCGAGCAGGTGGCAAGTCCGAAGGATAGTGCCCTCGTCGGGCAACCTGCAGTCCCAACCGAGATTGGCGAACTCCCGAAACAAGGGCACATCGTGACGCGCCTCTTCCATTGCCGGCTCGCTCAGGTTGAACCCCTGCTGCCTGAAAAGAACGCGCGGCATGCTTTGCAAAGGTAATGGCGGGCGAACCCGCTTGCCTTCGGGCACATTGGGGGCAATCAACGTCACCAAATCCACCCACAGCACCCCCACTCCAACTCGGCCAAGAATTCCCGCTTGCGCGTTCGCCTGGCAGACAGGTGCAGTCCCAAGTCAGTTCTATTCATGCTCCAGATGCTTGCATCAAATTCGCTCCTCGACAATCACGCTTTTACGGGGGCTATGCAGATGCCCACCAATTTTCCGATAAAGCGTTTCGAATTTTTTGACGATGGAAGTCCAAAGATAGTTCTCATAGACATGAGCCTGGAGATTTTTTCCCATCGACGCCATTTTGTTGGGATCCCGCAGGAGCTCTCGCAATCCGTCTCTCAGCCCCTCGGTTGTTGCAGGCACCACCACTCCGGCATCTATCCCCCGTAAGTCATTCAGACCACATTGATCGGTGAGCAGGACGGGAAGCCCCACGATGCCGGCCTCAAGAACCACGATAGACATCGCTTCCTGGCGGGAGGGAATAGCCATCAATTGAGCAGAATGAAGAGCTTGGGATTTCGTTTCTCCGGAGATATGTCCGATGAAGTGAACGCGGCTGGCAAGCTCATGGGCGGAGGCTGTTTTCCCCAACTGCTCCAGCATGCCCTCGTCAGGGCCGGCGATGACAAGTTGCTCATTCGGAAACTCACCGCCCACTTGAACAAAGGCTTCAAGGAGCAAGTCTGGGCCTTTAATCGGATTCAGGCGACCAATATAAAGAATAAACGGAAAGTCTCCAAGGCCATACCTTTTTCTGAAAGCATTGTCATCCTGGGCCTGCAAAGGTAATATGTTGATTCCATTTGGAATCCATACGATCTTGTCAGCCGTGACCCCGTAGTCGGCAAATTGTGTGGCTTCACTAGGCGCGATCACGATTTGCGCATCCGAATTTCGAATGATATTTCGTCCCACAATAATATTGTATAGTCTCTTAATAAGCTGGGACCGTCCAAACAAGGGCAGCGCTCCAGCGGGGCACACTACGTATTTCTTATTGAACTTTCTCAGATAGAAGTAAACGAGGACATTAATAATGGTCCAATGCCCCATGAGGTGGACAATGTCAGCCTCTTCAACCAGGGAAGAAATAATCCTTAACTTTGGCCAAGGCAGGTAAAAACGTTTTATCAAACAAGGCAGCGCTACGAGGTTCACATTGTTGAGTTCAGCTCTGCGAGAATCCGTAATACCTAAGTCGAGAGTCAAAATAGTTGTGGCATGGCCATTGGCAGCTAGGGCCTTTGACATTTCCACAGTTCTTTCCGCAGTGCCGCCACCGCGAACGGAATCAATGCTCATATTCACGTTAAGTATCTTCACAAAGATCCTCCAATGCGCCGATAAATCCTCGTGGAAACTTGAATCCTGTCGTCAGGATCTTTTTAGAGGAATATTGAATATCACCTCGGTTGCATTGACCCTTGGTGGCTCGTCGCATCAGATACGGGACAAGCCAAGAAAGATGTGGAAGGGGCTTCACATTATCCAGGTTTTGCTTGTTCTTTATCGCACGGCACAGGGCGAGGCTGCCCGCCAGCGTATTCATTTTTTCCTCATCACAGGAGAGGATATAGCAGTCATAGCGATTTTTTGAGGGATGACCAAGAAAGTAAATGGCCGCAGCCGCCACATCATCGGCGTGAATAAGGTGGGCGTTTTCTCCGCCTTTGATGAAAAGCTTTACCTTGCTGAGAGGGTGCAGGCAGTTTTTGTCTCTATCCACCACATTGGTCGGACGCAAGACAATAACCTTGGCGCCTCCTCGGTATTGGCTCATTAAGGTTTCAGCCTCGAGCTTGGATTTTTCGTAGGCATTCATCGGTTGGCATTCTGTGGCCTCATCGACAATGGGTTTCGAAACTTGACCGATAACACCCACACTGCTGAGGTGGCAAATATATTTCAGGTCGGATTTCTCGGCCACTTCGAGCAGGGACCTGGTGCCCTCGACATTGGTACTCCACATCTTTGCTTCGTCATTGAGTTCCGCCGCGCAGTGGAACAAGGTGGTGGCGCCTTCCAACAGACTTTTCACTGCTGATTCCTCTGACAGATCACCATATACAATTTCTATCTGCGGGTTTTGCCAGATGCGGTTCCGAGTCAATATTCGTACGCGAAAACCCGAGGCAGCAAGTGCGGAAACAATTCGTTTGCCCACCATTCCCGTAGCGCCGGTGATTGCTGCCAGGTCGCTCATGCGTCTCTCCCCAGAAAAGGACTAGCTCTCTTCATGGACGCTCCTGCCAAGATATCTGAAAGAGTCGTGGCATACCTGAGTGCGGCTATGGGGATGACCTTGTTTTGGCGCAAAACTGAGAGACTTGACAATGCACTTCTTCCGTCGCAGACACCATACAAAGTCGTGTTTCATTATTCATTCATGCATCAAATAAAAAGACTATCGTATCGTTGAGGATACGAATCCGCACGAACTCAGGGTGGATTCGATATCAGTATTTGAGGAAGTACGCAAACCGAGGCACGACGGACAGTCTGAACAATTAGCATCCAGTATGGGACGGGTAGCAGTGCCAAGTCGATTTTTCAATGCGATTCGGTGCATTTCGCCGGTTCGAGAGCGCAACTTGCCTCGTCGATGGGCTTGTTTTCGATCTTTTCAGGCCATTGGCATCGTTTTCAGTCGCACCTGCCCATGCAGTGCCGCCAATTTCCAGCGCGCCTGCCACCAATTGAACATCGCGAGCTGCGTCTGGGCTTGCGCCGGGCTCGTCGGAAGCTCCCGAAAACACACCATCGCATACCGGAACTGTCGCTTGATCACGCAAAACGGCTACTTCGCATTTGCCCGCACGCTGGCCTCCAGGCATTTCGCCGCATCGGTTGCGACAAGTGCCTTGCGCTTACCCATCCGCATGGCAACATGCCACGCGACAGCGGTCCGGCCGCCAGCCCGCTTGACGGCACCTTGGTAGCCCGCATCAGCGAAATCGCCACTCTCCTGGTCATGCAAAAGGTTGTTGGCCTCGACCACATCGCTGACGTTGCCGAGGCGCCCCGCACCGAGTACGCCAGGCCGGACGCGGCATCGACTCCCATGTGCGCCTTCATGCCGAAATACCGCTTTCGTGCTCAGATTCAATCCAACTTCTGCTTGTCGCATGGTTCAGATCATCGGGTTCACCGC
>JANNKH010000075.1:0-35942 GCA_031396205.1 Rhodoferax sp. | reverse complement strand
AACCCACATTCACTTTCCAGGGAGTCATCATGAACAATCCTTTCGTCTTGGTCAGCCTGCTCGCAGTTGCGGGCCTGAGCGCCTGTGACCGCCCGACCGTCGTCAACGTGCCGGCCACGCCGGTTGCCGTTCCGGGTCCGGCCGGACCGGCCGGAGCCACTGGCGCCACCGGAAATACCGGCGGTACGGGTGCCACCGGCAAGGCCGGCGACGGAACTACGATCATCATCACGCCGCCCGCGTCCGCGCCAGGCGGTTGAGACATCATCGGCTGCGCATCATGGGTATCGGCACCCTGTTGCTGATCGTGCCGGTATCGATGCTGATCGGCGCCGTGCCGTCGTGGCCGCATGGCCGCAGCTAGGCCATCCATGGGATACGTGCCGGCGGGCGTGCGCGGCATGGTGCTGGCCATGACGGTCGTGTAGTTGCTGGCCCATCGCAGCTGACGCGCACAGAGGACCTCATGCTCGGCTCATGCACCGCCGTGGCAACGACGGCGTGCAACCGGAAGCCAAAAATCGGAATTCCAATGTGCGGTGCCGTACAGACTGAATTCGAGCACGGTATTCCAATGGGCGAAAGGTAGTTTTGGAACCTCCATTTGCGAAAGAACAAGCATGCCCACTCGGAGCGCCCTACACGAGGCATCGGCCACTGGCAACCCGGACTTTGCCGACATGCAGTGGCCGCTGGGGTCGGCGCGCCGTCACGCGGATGGGCCGATCGACGGCGACGCGGTGTTCCTGGTCCCGGCGCCGACGCGCGTGCCGGTGCTTGACACCGGTTCGGGCATTGCCATTGGCGACTGGGACGACCTCCTCAATTCGGTCAAGGCGCGGTTGACCCGCACCGTATCCGAGATCCCATGTGGCCTGGCCGCGTTGTCCGACCCGGGTGTTGCGCAAATCCGCGATGCGGTGCTTGAATGCGTCGCGGCGCTGGATCAGCTGCAGGAAACGGTGACCGTCGAACGGGCACGGCATGAAGGGCTCGAGATCGCGGTGTTCGAAGCACAGACCTCGCTGGCGCAGGTGCGTGCAGCGCTCATCGGCACACAGCAAGGTGAGCGCATGGCGCGTCATGAAGCGTCGCACGACAGTCTGACCCAGCTGCCCAATCGCGGATTCCTGTTCGAGCGCATCAGCCAGGAACTGGCCAGGCCCGATCCGCGCGAGAGCATGTTCGCGGTGATGTTTCTCGACCTGAACGGATTCAAGCTGGTCAACGACAACCATGGCCACGCGGCGGGCGACGAGTTGCTGCGTATCATGGCGGCCCGGCTGAGCCGGGTCGTGCGCGCGCAAGATGTGGTCAGTCGCGTCGGAGGCGACGAGTTCGCATGCCTGATCGGCGGGGTGCAGGACCGTGTGCAACTGGCGCACCTGGCCGACAAGATGGTGCAAGCCATTGCGGCGCCCTGCACCATCGGGCGATTGCAACTGGTGGTGCACGCCAGCATCGGCATCGCCACATGCCCGGTTGATGGAATCAGCGCCGACGCGCTGCTCGAAAGCGCCGATCTGGCGATGTATGCTGCCAAGCGACAGTGCGCCGGGCACGCGTTCTTCAGTCGTGCTGGCGCTGACGCGACAGCAGTGCGACGAGACCCAGAACCACGATCCCCGCCGCTGCCGCGATCATGATCGCTCGGGCCGGTTCGTGCCGCATGTAGCGCAGGGTGTCGTCGCGGGTGTCGAGCAGGGCATGGCGCAGCTGACGGCCGCTGCTGCGCAGGCCGTCCAGGGTGTCGAGGGCCGCATGGCGGCCCGCATGCAGGGCGCTGTCGGTCGTGGTGGCGATGGCACGGCTGATGCCGCCCGTGTGTCGAGAGACGGCGTAGGTAATAGGCATGGATCGCTTTACGGGTGTTGTCAGTGAAAGGCAGTGCCGGCGGCGAGGTTCTCGCAATACGCCATCAGCGCATCGATTTCGGTGGTCTTGTCAAACACCTGCGTCGCCCCCAGCGCCAAGCAGGTGCGCCGCAGGTCGCCGCTGGTGAAATTGCTCAGTACCACGACATGGCGCCTGTGCCGCAATCCTTTGGCGCGCCTGAGCACGCCAAGGCCTGAGCCAGCCCTGAGGAACAGGTCGACGATCACCAGGTCGGCGTCGTTGTGTCGCTGTGTGAGCCATTGCATGGCGCCGGGTTCGTCGTGCGCAGTGGCAACGACATTGACCGGCGCATGCCGCTCCAGCCTGGCGGCCAGGCTGCCGTTCATTTCCGGACTGTTCCCGACGAGATAGACGCTGAGTGTCACCATGTGCCGGTACCGTCGGTTGGCAAGGCATGGGCAACCTCCGGCAGGACAGGGCGACCGGCCAAGGCCGTCGCGGGCAAGTATGACAGCATGGCGCGAGTGTGGCCCGGACAGGGCAGCCTGCACAGGGGACAGATACCCGTGCGCGGGTCGGACGATTCCTACAGGCGATGCCATGGTGAAGCAGGCGCATGAGACCACGATGCAGCGCGAAAGTGACGGCTGCGTGGCACAACGCACATACAAGGCGCGCAATGGCGCGTAGTCTGCGCATTGTTCGGTCCACCTGTCGATCTATTGGAGGTTTCATGCCATTCCATCAATTTTCGGTATCTACCCGGCTCGTGGGTGCCGTGCTACTGGCGCTTGGTGCAAGCCAGGCGATTGCCGCCGGCGCGAGCGCCAGTGATGCAGCCCATGCGCGCTATCGGCAAGAGATGGCGCTGTGCAACAGCGGCCAATCGAACCAGGATGTCCAGACCTGCCGGCGCGAGGCGGGCGCTGCATTGCAGGAGGCCCGCCAAGGCGGCTTGGCCGTAACCGGGATCGACTTGCAGCAGAACGCCTTGCTGCGCTGCGCCGCACACCAAGGCATTGACCGTCGGGCTTGCGAAGCGCGCATGCGCGGTGAAGGCACCAGCAGCGGCAGCGTGGGTGGCGGCGGCATCCTGCATGAGACCGTCATCGTGGTACCCGGGTCCTGAGTACCGTCATGGGGTTCGCGTTGGCTTCCTGCGATGGTGAAAAGGGCCAGGACAGCCGCGGCCACACCGACGCCGCACCCGGGGCCCCACGCTGCTCGGCATGATCCACGACGATCCTGTTGCAAAGCGTGTTGCCATCCACAGCTACCGTGCGAGCATTCAGTACTTCGGCGCCAACGATTCCACCACCCGCGATCTTGTCCAACGTATTTTGGCGGTGCAGGAGCAACACGCCGACGCGCTCGCCAGCCTGCCGACGGGAATGCCGCACGCGTAGCCGCTGTCGCGCGCCTGCATCGCCAGGTCGGATGCCGCGTCCGCACTGCCACCATGGCCAATTGCAGGGCATTGCGACGCCGTTGCGCGACCAACCCGGACATCCACTCTGTGCGTTGGCGCACATACGTGAATATCGGTTTCATCTACTGTCGACACGGCCCATGAAACCCGTCGCATCGCCACCTGCCACCATCACCCAACCGACACCGCACCAATTGTTGCTGTCCGGGCACTGGAGTGCGCGGTCCGTCGGCGTGGTGGTCGCGCAGCTGGCGCAGCTGAAATTCCCGCGGGCGGTAGGTGTCGTCGCCGACGCTGCGCGGATCGAGTCGTTGGACAGCTCCGGCGCCTGGTTGCTGCAGGACCTGTTGCTGCGCCTGCAGCGTGAAGGTGCGGCGCCGACATTGCAGGGCCTGCGGGCCGAATTCGTGCCGGTGTTGAATGCGGTCGCCCGGCACATTGCGGACCAGGGGCCGTCACGCCTGCCCGACACCCGCCCGCGGCCGGAACTGCTGGCGGGTGTCGGGCAGGCAGCGCAGCAAGGGTGGCAACTCGTCGTGGAGGCGCTGGGATTCATCGGCGCGTGCGCTCTGGCGCTGGCTGGATGGGCTGCCCATCCGTCGCGCATCCGGGGCCGGCCGATCCTGTTCAATATCCGCAGCGCTGGCGTCGATGCGTTGCCGATCGTGGCGGTGTTGTCGTTCCTGCTCGGTATCGTCGTGGCCTACCAGGCTGCCGACCAGCTGCGGCAGTTTGGCGCCAACATTTTTGTCGCCGATCTGGTCGGCCTGTCGATGCTGCGCGAGTTCGCACCGCTGATCACAGCCATCATCGTTGCCGGCCGTTCCGGTTCGGCCTACGCGGCCCAGATCGGCACCATGGCGGTGACCGAGGAGATCGACGCCATGCGCACGCTGGCAATACCGCCGCTGGAGGTGCTGGTTCTGCCCAAGGTGCTGGCGCTGGTCGTCGCGTTGCCGTTGCTTACCGTGTTCGCCGACGTGCTGGGAGTCTTCGGAGGCATGGTCATGGCTCAGGTACAGCTCGGAGTCGGTTACGCCGATTTTCTGGACCGCTTCGCCAAGGCCGTCAGTGTCACCTCGTACATGGTGGGGATCGCCAAGGCGCCGGTGTTTGCCGCGATCATCGCCATGGTGGGCTGCTTTCAGGGCCTTCGCACGCGTGGTGGCGCCGACAGCGTGGGACGCCAGACGACACGCAGCGTCGTGCAGGGCATATTTCTTGTCATCGTGGCGGACGCACTGTTTTCAATCGCCTTCAGTCTGCTGGATCTGTAACGTGACTTGCGCCGCAGAGAACACCGAGTCCGTGATCGAGATGCGCGATGTGTCGACCCGCTTCGGCGACCATGTGGTGCACACGGGGATCGATCTGAGCGTGTGCCGTAACGAGATTTTTGCGCTGATCGGTGGCAGCGGATCGGGCAAATCCACGCTGCTGCGGGAGATGATCCTGCTGCATCGACCGGACGCAGGCACGATACGGGTGCTGGGGACCGACTTGCACGACCTGCAGGAGAAGGATGCGCACGCGCTGCGTCTGCGCTGGGGCGTGCTGTTCCAGCATGGCGGCCTGTTCGGATCGCTCACGGTGCTGGAGAACGTCGGCCTGCCACTGCGCGAGCACACCGGTCTGGACGGGCACCTGATCGATGACATCGCGGCCTGGAAGATCGCCTTGGCGGGCCTGGCGCCGGAAGTCGGCGCGCAATACCCGTCCGAACTCAGCGGCGGCATGATGAAACGGGCATCGCTGGCGCGCGCGCTGGCGCTCGATCCGGAACTGCTGTTCCTGGACGAGCCCACAGCAGGGCTCGACCCCGAAAGTGCCGCGGGCGTCGACGAACTGGTGCGCGGCCTGCGCGACGATTCCGGTCTGACCATCGTGGTCGTGACCCACGATCTGGACCTGCTGTGGCAGGTGGCGGACAGGGTCGCGGTATTGGGGGACGGCCGGGTGCAGGCGGTGGGGTCGATGCACGCCTTGTCCGCCCTGGACAACCCGCTGGTCCGCCCGTTCTTCGCCGGCGCACGCGGTCGCGCTGCCCAGCAGCGGGAAACGTCGGGCGTTGTCACTGGCCACACGCATCAGGAGGCAGCATGGAAACCAAGGTGAACCTGCCGCTGGTCGGTGCGTTTGTGCTTGCACTGGCCGCGGTATTGGTGGCTGGCGGTCTATGGCTCGCATCCGGTGGCGCATACCAGACGCACTACGATGTGTATCAGGCCGCGCTGGAGGAATCGGTTGCCGGGCTCAATCCGAACGCTCCGGTGAAGTACAACGGTGTCGACGTCGGCAAGGTGCGCTCGATTGCGCTCGATGCGGGCAATCCGCAGCGGGTCATCCTGCTGTTCGCCATCGAACGCGGAACCCCGGTCAAGCAGGACACCGTCGCCACGCTCAAGACGCAGGGCCTGACCGGAATCGCCTATGTGGAACTCAGTGGCGGAGCAATGGCGTCGCCCAGCCTGCAGGCAGCGCCCGGAAACCGGTACCCGGAAATCCGCACCAAACCATCGCTCAGCACCCGGCTCGAAAACGTGCTGACCGACGTGCTGGCCAAACTTGACAACACCTCGAGCACATTCAACGCCATACTGAGCGAGGAAAACCGGGCTGCCTTTACCAGTGCACTGCGTGACATCGCCGTCCTGGCGCGCACGATCGCGGCGCGCAAGGAAACGCTGGACGCCGTGATCACGCAGGCCGGCCGCACGCTGAACAACACGGCCTTGGCCACAGCCGATCTGGCCCCGCTGGTCGAACGCATCGGACGCAGCGCCGACTCGGTCGGCAAGATGGGCGATGCCGTGGCGCTCACCAGCGTCAGCGCCGGCAAGGCTGTCGATACCGTGGGCGCCGATGTGAAGCGACTCGGTGCGCAAACCCTGCCCGAGCTCGAGCGGCTGATGACCGAACTCAACCTTCTGGCGGTCTCGTTGCGACGCCTCAGCGACCAGACCGGGCGCGATCCAGCTGGCCTGCTGTTCGGCCGCACACCCGTGCCGGACGGTCCGGGCGAAACAAAGACCACGCCATGATCGCCTCAGGAATTTTCACCCGATTGCGCCTGCGCCGGGTTGTCGGCGCGCTGCTATGCCTGATGCTGCTTGGCGGCTGCAGCGCTCTCAAGCCCGCCGCTGCGCCGCAGACCGTTTTCTACACTCTGGATGCGATGCCCGGTAGTCCGGTGGCAGCGGTACCGCCGGTCGCGGATCGCGCACCGTCGCTGCTGATCGTGCCAACCAGGGCCGCCGCAGGCTTCGACAGCCAACGCATCATCTACGTGCGCCAGGACCATCGGATCGAATATTTTGCGCGCAGCGAATGGGTCGACACACCGGCGCGCATGCTGGGCGGTTTGCTGGTGACGGAAATGGCGAACAACGGTGCATTTCGCTCCGCTGCCATGGGCGCCGGCGCGGCCGTCGCGGACTTACGTCTGGTGACCGACATCGTGCGGCTGCAACAGGAGTTCCAGAGCCGACCCAGCCAGATGCGATTCACCCTGCGGGCCACGTTGCTGGACGGCCGCACCCAGCGGGTGCTGGTCTGGCGTGAATTCGATGCGCGGGTTGCGGCCGCGAGCGACGACCCCTATGGCGGCGTGGTTGCGGCGAATCAGGCGGTACACCGGGTGGTGCGCGAGGTTTCCGCGTTCCTGGTCGAGACACTGCGGGCTGCGCCGTTCCAGCCCTGATTGGCCGACGGTACCCGGGCGCGTCGTTGCCCAGCCATCACTGCAGCGCGTAGGCCCTGTCCGACATGCAGGCGGCGCAGCCTTACGTGATTGGCGCGTGTTTGGACGATGGTGCCTGCGCCACCGAACGCCTACGCTCGTTGCCAGGCGCTGTAACCGCGCCAACACAAACCCCTCAAGGAGCTCCCATGGCCAGCAGCTACCCCAACTACGCGCAGCAGGACAACCTGGATCCGATCACCGGAACACCCGGAGCGCATCCGGTCGGCACCGGCATTGGTGCCGCGCTGGGCGGCGCAGCAGCGGGCGCGCTGACCGGCAGCGCGGCCGGTCCGCTCGGTACGTTGGTGGGCGCCAGCCTGGGTGCCATCGTCGGCGGCTTGGCTGGCAAGAGCATCGCCGAATCGGTCGACCCGACGCGTGAGGATGCCTACTGGCGCGCGAACCACGCCGGGCGTCCCTACATCGAGCCGGGCGTCGGATACGACGACTATGGTCCTGCCTATCGCTACGGCGTGAACGCCTTCGCCCGTTATCCGGGAATCCGGTTCGAACAGGTCGAAGACCAACTGTCGCGCGACTGGTCGACCGAACGCGGCCAATCGAACCTGGACTGGGCCAGGGCCCGCGATGCGACGCGTGACGCGTGGTATCGCGTCGGTGGCCAGTTGCCGCTGGAGTTTTCCAATCCCAAAGCGGCGATGCCATGAGCTTGGCATCGCTGTTCATTCTCGGCGCTGCGGTCCTCGCCACACTGGCGCTTGTCGCGTGGGCCTGGGTCTGGTTCGCCATCTGGCATGAGTCGGGCGCGATGTATTCCCTTGGCAGCTTCGACGGCATGCACTTTGAAAATGCCGATTCGGTTCCATACCGCTTCCTACCGTTTACCAACCCTGAAAGACAACCATGAAACTGCAATCCACACTCCAGGCCTCACTGGTCATCGCCGCCATGATGCTGGCAGTCGCGGCGCAAGCCGCCACCATGTCCAAGGCCGACCACAATGCCGCCAAGACCCGCATCAGCGCCCAATACAAGACCGACAAGGCCGCTTGCGCGGACTTGAAGAACAATGCCAAGGATGTCTGCCAGGTCGAGGCCAAGGGCAAGCAGAATGTTGCGCTGGCTGAACTCCAGCACGGGTACTCCGGCAAACCGGCGGACCGGATGAAGCTGCTCAAAGAGCGTGCGCAGGCCGACTATGCTTTGGCCAAGGAAAAATGCGACGACCTGGAGGGCAATGCCAAGGATGTGTGCGTGAAGGAAGCCAAGGCGGTCGAGACCAAGGCACTGGTCAATGCAAAGTCGGCGAAAGAAGTGGTCGAGATCAAGAAGGACGCAGCGCAGGAGAAGCGCGATGCGGACTATGCGGTGGCCGCCGAAAAATGCGACGCCATGGCAGGCGATGCGAAAACCAGTTGCATTTCGGCAGCCAAGGCCAAGTTCGGCAAGACCTGACACCGGTCGCGGGGGCCCGGCTCCCGTCAGTGCCAATGCAGCCTGCGGATAACCCGCAAGAAGGGTCGCTCCGGCGCCGCGCGTAACGCGAAGCGCAGCGGAACTCGACCCGGCTGCGCGGGATCGCCAGCGTGACCGATGGCGCAGGGGCGCGCTACTTCGGGCGCGGCGCCTTGATGCGCTGGTCTGGCTGGTGCAGCGCGCCTGATCGCAGTTGTTTGACGGCCTGAACGACGGCCCTGGCGACATTGCGGGTTTCTTCCTGCACCGGCCGGTCCTGGTCGAGCGCGTCGTGGCTGTTGTAATAGGGTTCGTAGTAGCCGATATATCGGTCAAGGCTGGCGCTTGAGCCGGCGGCGATGAGTCCCATCCAGTCCAGCCAATCGGTGAGATTGCGCCGATGTACTTCCACGCCGGCCACGTCGCCATGCACCACCACGCCATAGACCCGACCCGCGACATGCTTCGGGTAGGCCCACCCTTTTTGCTCGATGCGCTTGGCCTGGACTACATGCTTTCCGTGGGTTGTCGTCGGATCGGGGTTGCCGCCATCAGCGCAGACCATGCGGTCAATCATCAGCTTGAGTGGGCTCGGCGACTGGTACCAGTAGGTTGGCGCCAAAATGATCACCGCGTGCGCCTCGACCCAGCGTTCGTAGATCTCCGCCATCCAGTCATCAGCCTGATTCAGGGCGTGGTTCGGGTAGCACGTGCAGGGCCAGTGGCACAGCGGCATGGCACTCGAGACGCAGCCCTTGCACGGGTGGATGTTGCGGCCATATTCCGAAGTGACCAGGCTCAGGTCCAGCACATCGGCCTGCATGCCCGAGCGCTCGACAACATGCCGTGCCAACCCGGTCAATCGCCAGGTCTTGGACACCTCGCCAGGACAGGTGCCATCATTGCGCGCGCTGCCGCAGATCAACAGCACCCGCGACGGCGTCGCGCGCTCGCCCCAACGCTTTTGCGCGGCTTTGAGGCGTTTGCGGGTGTCCAGCCATTGCACCGAAACTTCGTACGTGGGATCCGCGAAGCCACGTCCGGCCGCTCGCGTGATCGGCGCCTTGCGGCCTTGCTGCAAGGCGTCCCAGGCGATAGCCTCGAGTCGTTCGATCGCGTCTCGTTCAACCTCAAATGCGGGGTCGTAGAAGCGCAGCTTGAAGCGCTCGTGAAACGCGGCGCGTGTCAATGCGGCAGGGGCTTGTCCGGTGCGAATTTTGGTCATGGCGCTTCGCTCCTGGGCTGTCGGGCTATCGGGTTATCGGGCTGTTGGGTTGTTGGGTTGTTGGGCTGCCGTGGGCGGTGGCACTGTGTTGCCGGATGCTGCCTGGCGTTGCCGGTCACCGATCCAGGCCGCAAGCACTGTGGCCACGGCCATCTGCACCGGCGCCTGTGTGAACAGGTTCCACGCACCGTGTCGGAGTCGTGCGCCCAGCGGCGCAACATACGGGCGCACGGCACGCCAATGCCAAGGCCTTGCCGAGACGACGGCGGCCCCCAACGCCAGCGCGGCCACGATTGACAGCCAGGGATGGCGTCGCACCACCGGCGTGACCTCCTGCTGTACGACGCGTCCCAGCATCCCGGTTGCAGCCGACCAGGGTTGTGCGTGCCACCACTGGCCCACGGCAGCTGACGCGGCGCGCAGCAGTGCCGCGCTCGGTCCGCGCGACATCAGCATGCGACCCAGCGCACGCCAACGACGCGGAACCCCGGCGGACCCCGCTTGTGCTGTGGCTGCGCCGTCGGCCTTGTGCGGAGCCATCCTCAGCAGCAGGCGCTGTCGTGTCGATGCCAACCGGGCCAGTGCTGCGCCTGTGGCATCGAAAGACGAGTCAGCATGGGCGCCGGGCGCGTGCGAAACGGATGGACTTGGCGGATGGGGCATGGTGCGCGTCGGTTGCATGCGGCATCAGCCCCGGTCCACCGATCGCATGATCTTCAGATCCGTTGCAACCTGATCGCGTAGCAGTGCAAAAGCCTGCTTCGGTGCAAGTGCCTTGAGACGCCACCAGCAGCCAAGCGCCGTCACGATCGGGATGGCGGGCACCGCCAGCAAGACCCAGCCATGCGGCATCGAACGCCAATCGATGGCACCGGCCAGCAAGGCCGCCATCGCGCCCAACGTGATCGCCAGCAACCCACACACGCCAATGGCCAGCTTGAGGATCCAGCGGGACTGCAACGAAGATCCCCACGCACCGGCTTCAGCCTTTGCAAGGTCAGCGTAGGCGTCAAGATGCTCGACGATCAGGCCGGGCTGGGTCACCAAGGTGGCGAAGAACGGGTGGATCACGGCGTTGCGACAGTGGACAAAGGACATGTCGGGCCATGTTGCGACCACACCGACGGATGCTGGTACGCCTGCATATTCAGCGGTACGCCAAGCCGGGTCGCTTTAACGGCCGGATCTGTGGGACAGCAATAGCGCAACCAGGGCACCCACGCCGGCAGCAATCAGCATCGCTTTCAACGGCTCCTCGCGGATGTACACGACGGCCCGCTCCTGCGCCCGACCGGTCGTGTCCCGCACGGCACTCGACGCCTCACGCGCGCGCTGAACGCCGTGGGCGATGAACTCATCGGCGGCCGCGCCGGCGTGCGTCAGCATGCTGGGAACCTTTTCCTGCAAGTTGTCGAGCCCCGCGTGTACCGACTGAGCCGCACTGTCGGTGACGCGCTTGGTTGCGGCTATTGCCATATCCGCTTGTGCGGCAGCACTTGCGGACAAATCGGATGCCAACGAACCGGGGCGACGGGTACTGGCGGTATCAGCGTTCTGAAGATCCATGGTGAAACCTCTTGCAAAAGATGGGTTGAAGAAATGGCAGGTGGATGCACTCGACTGTAAGTTGCCACGCGGTGCATGCATGCAAGTTGGAGCCCCTTCATGCGGTAGGACGGCGCCTACACCGGATGCGGGCGAGGCCGCATTCCGACGTCGCGCACCGGCGCCGCGGTCAGACATTTCCCACGCTGCCATGTCGCCGCCGCCGATGGCGGATTCGGCTCATTCAGGTCACCATGCCGGTTCGGTCGTGTCATTCTGGCGCACCGGTACGGCGGCGACTTGCTACACCCTGTACGCCGACTATTTCAAGCATTACCAAAGGGAGTCTCATCATGAAAATATCACCATCGCTCACGGCTGTCGCCGCCGTACTGGCAACGACCTTCGCTTTCAATGCTGCCGTTGCACAAACAACCGACAAGAAGGCCACGACGACCGAAAAAATGACCACGTCGGCCGAAAAAATGATGGGCTACAGCGATCGCGATCGTATGAAGCCCTGGAGTGGCGACAAGGACAGCCTGGCGCAAGCGCTCAAGGTCGGTGCGAGCAAGGTCGATTACCTGAAGACCATCGCCGACAGTGGCTACACCGTCACCGCCATCAACAAGGACAAGCCCGACAATCTCGAATACGAAGTGGTCAAGGGGTCCCATTCGTACGAGGTGCAGATCGACCTGGACAAGAAGACCAAGTTGGGCACCAAGGTCGAGGTCGACAGCAACCTGTGGCGGGCTGATGCCACGAAAGACGCGCTGCGCAGCGGCAAGGCTGTCATGGCCACGAAGCCTCTGGCCGACGGCGATGTCTACAGCGACCGCGCCTATCGCAAGAACTGGAGCAGCGAAAAGGAGAAGCTCGAGAAATCGCTGGCTCTGGGCAAGGACGTCGCCTATTACTCCGGCGAGCTAAAAAAGATGGGCTACCAGATTACCTCGACCAACGACAAGGACAAGGGCTATGTCGAGATGGAAGTCGTCAAGGGCCGTGACAGCTATGAGGTCCAGATCGACCTGGATGATGCTGGCAAAGCCAAGAAGGTCGATGTGAGTTCCAACATGTGGCAATCAGACGCCACTGAGACGGCGCTTGGCAAGGTCAAGAAGTAAGACATCCGGCAGGGTTACGCGCGTGATCGGTTCACGCGGACAGGCGCTCGACCCTCGCATCCAAAAAAAAGAGCCCGGTACCCCAGCCCGCGAGGGTAGGGGTATCGGGCGCTTTGCACTGAGCTGCAGCCGGCCTGGCTTCAACCCCAATAGGGCGCGGTGTTGTAGTGCTTGTGCACGGCCGTCTGCCAGGTGCGATCGGCAAAATCAGGCCAATGGTCCTTGTCAAAGCCATGCGCATTGTCAAGCGCATCCTTGGTGGTGTTGAGCACGAAACTTTCGTCGGCCGCATCCTGCTGCAGGGCCTGCAATGGAACGGCGAACAACTTGTTGCCGATTCCCAGCAGACCGCCAAACGACACGACCGCGTATGCGACACGGCCCGTTTCCAGATCGATCATCAGATCTTCGATGTCCCCCAGGTTTTCGCCACTGGGGCTCTTGACGTCGGTGCCTTGCATGGTGCTTGAACTCAAAATTCGCATGATTGTTCCCTCCAGATTGCGTTCGTGGCGAGATTGCTTGAACGTGCATCGATGGTATGGAGCAGCGCCGCTGGATTGAATCGGTCGGAAGGCCGAACGGATGTAGGAGCGGGGCGTACGTGCACCGCCGGTCCACGCCCAGGCGAGTCAACGTTCGGCGGGTCTGACGCGCCAGATCGTGTACCGCCAGCGCGCCGGCGCGCGAGAAGCCTGCGCCGACCGTTGGCCAAGCTTACCGCGGCGGCAAGCCAACCGGGTCCTGTTCCTCGTCCTCAATGTCACCGGTGGTGGTGATCTCCGCCATCCACCGCTGCGTCCAGGCCTCTACCTCTGGCGCCAGCGCACGCACGTCCAACGCCGCCGCACACGTCGGATCGCTCAGCAGTCGATCCATGCGGTCGAAGTGCGTCATGGCGGCGCTGGTCACGGTGACAACGCTGGCGCTGGCGTTGTCAGGGTCGACTGCCGCGCGCCTTGCAGATTCGATCCGAGCGCCCAAACGTGTCAACTCCTGCTCGCAGCTGCGCAAAATGGCATCGGACACCGATCCGGTTTCACGCAAGGCGGGCATCACGACGAATTGCTCCAGCCTGCAGCGCAGGTCGAGCGAGCGTAGAAAGGCCAGTTCTGCGGTAGTCCGATGCAGGAGCGTCGCGCTCGACAGACGCTCACCCAATTGGGCGATGGCCGAGTGCAACGCAGCCGGGGCCGTGGGGGAGGTCGGGCGTGTGGATGCGAGTCCGGATGCGAGCGGGTGCATGAGGGTTGTGTCCTTTCCGGGCGTTCCCGTAGGTGGTCAACAAGGTGCCACGGCGTCAGTGTTGCGCAAAGCAGCGGCGCTGAGAAGCCCGCAAGCTGCCGCACCGCAGTAGGACAAAGCGCCGCCGGCAGCAAGTTGACGATGGCCTGCCCGGTGTTGCGCGGCTGGCCCGTGGCATGGTTGACCTGGTGGCGCAGCGTTCGAAACTGCGTCGGTGCTGCCGTATGGGCGCAACAGCAACCGCGCAGACCGTCTTGCGCAAGCCGACACTTCTTCTTCAACTGACCGTGGCGGTAGAGCGGGGTCACGCTGGCCCGCTGCTGCGGACGGGCCAGCACGAGCGGGGTCAGGGTGCGCCGAAATGCCCACCGATCTGGCCGATTGACACGATTGACACGATTGACACGATCGACCCGGACGGCCAGAGTCGGCGCCAGCGCCGTTGGCGCAGATCATCCCGATTTCCGTCGGGAGGGCAATGTCCGGTCGGCCCGCAGGCGACACAGGGACTCAGCGCCTGTGCCCGTGATGCCGGTTCTCGCGCCTGTGTTTCCACGTATGCCATCGGTTGCGTGCCATCGGACTGCGCCAATACCGCGTGCCGGTCGTATCCTATTGCTGACGCTGCGGCGCAGCCTGCACTGATGGCGAGAGTGCAAGCCCGACGAACAATGGCGTCTTTCTCCTACAGCCTCATCGCGCACGCTTGTGCAAACTGAAGAGACCTTCCTATCTTCAGGAGTCGCCACATGCAAATGCATACCAAGTACACCCGCCTTGCGGCGCTCCTGACCATTACCATGATGGGCACTGCGGCGACAGCGCAATCGGCCAGCGCGTCGGGCACCGACATGTCAAGCCGCAGTTCCTGGCTTCCCTATACCAACAACGGCTACATCGGACTCGATGTGGGGCGCAGTTCGTTCCAAAATAGCTGTGGCGCCGCAGGGTTTGCCTGTGACCGGTCGGACCGAGCCGCGAGGATCTACCTGGGTGGCACTTTCAATCCCCATTTCAGCGCCGAGATCGCTTATGCAGATTACGGTGACATGCGTCGAGCCGGCGGCAGCAGCCGTGCGCAGGGTCTGAACCTGAGTCTGGTAGGACGCGCTCCCTTGACACAGAACATTGGCTTGTATGGCAAGCTCGGAACCACCTATGGCCACACGCGGGTGAGTGCCGCGCCGGGCAGCGGTGTGGCAGCCGGCAGCGAAAGCGGCTGGGGACCCGCGTACGGCTTGGGTATCAGCTGGCAATGGTCGCCAAACTGGTCCAGTGCACTGGAATGGAACCGGCAAAGATTCGATTTTTCCGGCAACAACAGCGAATGGGTGCGCGCAACCTACATCGGGCTGCGTTACCACTATTGACAGGGTGGCTTCGACGCGTTGTCTGGTCGCATTGGATCGTAGCGATGGCGTCGCACGCAAGCCAATCGTCGATGCGTCAGCCATTTGTCGGCTTGATCAATGTCCGCACTGGCTCAGCAAAAAGGTTGCTGCACGGGCCCGATTGCGGCATCCGAACTTGCTGGTCGGCTGCTCTGTTCACAACCACGCTGACAGCGGTCAAGTGTGGTGATGTACGCACGGCGCTGCATCGTGTTTTTGTGTGTCCGCTTCACCCCACCTAGAGAGACCCATGGCCAAAATCAGCAAACCTAAATCAACATCGACGTCGATCGCGCGTAAAAGCTCGGCCAAGCCAGGTCGCGTACGCAAAGCCTCCGCTGAGGGGCCTGGCGTCTCCGGCGCGTTGGCCAGGCAGCGTGACCTCAACCTACTCGCCGCCGCCATGCCGTTTAACGCGATCAAAGGGTCCGAATACGGATTCGCCAACGCGCTAGCGGCAGTACCTGGCGTTACTGCCAGGCCGCCATCGGCGCAAACTACCGCCAGCACCCAGAGCGAGACCAATACCTCGCCGAAGACCGGAACCCAGTCCGACAGCGGGCGCAACGCGGCCATTGGGAGTCTGGATCGGGTCCGGGTCGATTCGAGCGCCCGACAACTGACGACCAACCAAGGCGTGCCAATCTCGGACAACCAGAACTCGCTGAAGTTTGGCTTGCGCGGCCCGGCGCTGCTTGAAGACTTCGTGCTGCGAGAAAAAATCACCCATTTTGACCACGAGCGCACACCGGAGCGTATCGTGCACGCCCGTGGATCGGGCGCCCACGGTTACTTCGAATGCCTCGACGCCATCACCGGCCTGACGCGTGCTGCGCCGTTTCAGCAAGTGGGCAAGCGCACGCCGGTGTTCGTACGCTTTTCGACGGTGGCCGGTGAACGCGGCTCCAAGGACACGGCGCGCGATGTGCGCGGCTTCGCCGTCAAGTTCTATACCGATGAAGGCAACTGGGATCTGGTCGGCAACAACATGCCGGTGTTCTTCATTCAGGACGCAATGAAATTTCCCGATCTCGTGCACGCGGTCAAGCCCGAACCGCACCACGGCATGCCGCAGGCCGCCAGCGCTCATGACACGTTTTGGGATTTCGTGTCTTTGATGCCGGAATCGACGCATATGCTGATGTGGGTCATGAGCGACCGGGCCATTCCGCGCAGCCTGGCGACGATGGAGGGCTTCGGCGTGCACAGCTTCCGTCTGGTCAACGAAGCCGGCGACTCGGTGTTCGTCAAGTTTCATTGGAAACCGAAGTTCGGCACCGTCTCGCTGGTCTGGGATGAGGCGGTGAAGATCTCCGGCGCCGATCCAGACTTTCACCGCCGTGACCTGTGGGAGCGGATCGAAACCGGCAGCTACCCGGAATGGGAGTTGGGCGTGCAGGTCATCACTGAACAGCAGGCCGAGAGCTTCAGTTTCGACATCCTCGACGCTACCAAGCTGGTGCCTGAAGAACTGGTACCTGTACAGATCGTCGGGCGCATGGTGCTCAACCGCAATCCCGACAACTTTTTCGCAGAGACGGAACAGGTTGCGTTCTGTACCGCACACGTGGTTCCCGGCATCGACTTTTCGAATGATCCTTTGTTGGCCGGCCGTATCCACTCGTATGTCGACACGCAGATCAGCCGGTTGGGAGGACCCAACTTTCACGAGATCCCCATCAACGCACCGTTGGCGCAGGTCCACAACAACCAGCGCGACGGCATGCATCGCCAGGCCATACCGCGTGGCCAGGTGGCTTACGAGCCGAACTCGCTGGGCGGTGGCTGCCCGTTTCAGGCCGGAGCCGGCCAGGGGTTCGCCACCGTCGCAGCACGGCTGAAGTCGCGCGAGGAACAGGCCAAGGTGCGCGGCAAGCCGGAGAAATTTGCCGACCATTACACCCAGGCCACACTGTTTTATGCCAGCCAGACGCCGGTGGAGCGGGCGCATATTGCCGCGGCGTTCCGATTCGAACTCAGCAAGGTGACCGTGCCCGCGCTCCGAGCGCGGATGGTTTCTTCGCTGCGCAACGTATCCGAGTCTCTGGCACAAGAGGTAGCCGACGGACTGGGCATGAAAGCCATGCCCGAACCGATGCCACGCGCGCTGAGCCGACCCGCGAAACCGGAGATCACGCTTTCACCGGCCTTGTCGCTGACCGCGCGCCCTGGTCGGACCATCCAGGGCAGCCGGATCGCCTTGCTGGTGGCAGACGGAGTGCAGGCGTCGCTGGTGCAGCAATTGCGCCAGATGTTCGCAGACAAAGGTGCGATGGCACGGGTTATTGGACCGCGCATCGGCAGCGCTGAATCGGATAGCGGTGGATCATCGATCGAGGTCGATGCATCGCTGGAAGGCGAACCTGGCTTCCTGTTCGACGCGGTGGTACTGCCGCAGGGCGAAGCAGCGATCAAGACCCTCGGCCAGGATGCCCATGTGATGGAATTTCTGAAGGACATTTACCGCCATGGCAAGACCATCGTGTCATTTTCAGATCGACACCCGCTGCTCGCGCAGGCCGGTATCGCTGTCTTGCTGCCAGACGCCAGTGAGGATCCGGGCATCGTCGTCGGCCTGAAGGACGCCAAGGCCGCATTTCCAAAGATCGAAAGGGCCGTTGCACGCCATAACCACCCGGAGCGGGAGTGCATACCCGAACGCTGATCTGCCACGCGCTCGCAGGTACCCGATCTGACGCCAGCAAGCATCGCATGACCCGGCGCGGACGGTACCGGTTGCGGCTGTCGGACACAACCGACGCTTTGTGGCGCCATTGGCTGATAGACCGACCCGGGTCGCAACACTAGCATCGATTGCAGCGAAGTCATTGGCATTTCGCTACGAGCAAGGAGCACAACATGAACAAGCACAATCCGCCACGGTCATTTGGCGTGTTCAAGCCCGTGGGGAACACGATTGCAGCATTTCCCTCTGCGGCACAACTAGAGGCGGCAATAGCGCAACTGCTGGCGACGGGGTTGGACCGTGCCCAATTCACGCGTTATACGCCGTCGGAGATGGTTGGTCAGACGGATGTGGACATCGAGCAAGCCAGCGCGATTGCCGCAGTCGGGCAGGAACTCAATCTGGTCAAGTTGCACCGGGAACTGGCACTCAAGGGTTGCTACTTTTTGGTTGTCCCTACGCCCGACAGCGACCAGGCCCGGAGCGTCGCCGATGCGGCGCGCGCCTGCGGTGCGTTGACGGCACAGCACTATGGCACCTTGATCATCAGCGAACTCATCGACAGCACAGGCGGTCAAGGGCAGGTATTTGAGTCGCCTGATCGCGGTCTGGACACACATTTGCGGATCTGACGCATTTCGGCTGGTCGGCCGCAACAAGTGAAGTCCGGCTGGCGCAAGTGCGTCGCCGATCGCTGCGGTTGGCAGCGCCGATGTGATCATGCAGTGCGGCGCGCTGGCCACGCACAAACCTGTAGGCCATGTCCGACAAATGGACGGGCAGATAACCAATCTGCGGTCACGGTCTTCAGGCGTTGTTCCGTGTGGGCCCCTTGAATAAGCTGTTCTGATCGAACCCGCGATTGTTGGCGAGCCGGAACCAGGCATTTCACAAGAAAGTGCCAGGCCGCTCCCAAGTTTTCTTGCGGCTCCTCGGGGGGCCTGGCGAAGCCAGGGCCGGGAGCGCTTATAACCAGGAGGAACCCATGAAAACGTCTCTAGATAACGAAAGTCCGTCAACCATGCCTGGCCGGCGATCCGGCGTGGCGCTCGACGATGACGATTCGCATCCGGTCGGAACGGCAATTGGGGCTGTCGTAGGTGGCGCGGCCACCGGGGCGGCAGTCGCGTCCGTGGCCGGGCCGGTGGGCACGATTGCCGGAGCGGCTGTCGGCGCTGTCGTCGGCGCGATGGCTGGACAGAGTCTTGCCGAGGCGGTTGATCCAGTGGTCGAAGAGGCCTATTGGCGGGAAAATTTCACCAGCCGGCCCTACATCAGTCCCAGTTACACCTACGGCGACTATTGGCCGGCGTTCGGACTGGGAGTGGCGGCGTTCAACCGCTACCCTGGCCGGCCGTACGACGAGATCGAGCCGGAGCTCTCGCGAGACTGGCCGAATGCCCGGGCGGATTCCCGCCTCGACTGGGACCGGGCGAAAGCGGCCACGCGCGATGCCTGGACCAGACTGAGTGATGCCACCGAGCGCGCAGTGCCAGGAGACAGCGACCGGGACGGCAAATAGAGCGACACGCCAGAATCCGGTGAGTGCCTGGCAGACGGGCGGTTGGCAACGCGTCGGTTCCGGTCGCCCAAAGGCGCCAGCCGTGCGGCGTAGGAGCGAGCCTACAAGGTGCGAGCGCGGCGCCTGATTGCGCTTGCGCGGACCGCCCGATGAGAATGACGTCATGACACCCTGTGCGCCTCGCAAAGTGAGCGGCCGATGAGTAATCCCGTATCGGCATGGAAGGCTGGCAGCCGCTGGCCGCTGCTCCTGCTCGGCGTTCTGTCGGCGATCGTCATCGGCGTCGGTGTCGGCGAGGCGATCGGCTGGCCGTGGCTCATTGCGCCGGTGCAGTCATGGCTTTCGAAGGCGCTCGACCGCCGCGTCGACTTCGGCAACGAGGCCGGTGGCGATGACGCGCGGACCCGCGTCGGCCTGATCGGCAGCGTTCGTGTGCAGGCGCCGCGCATCGAGATCGCTGCGCCAGCGTGGAGCCAGGCGCCGCACACCATGCGGGCTCACGACGCGTCGCTCACGTTGGGGTACGCCGATTTGTGGCGGGCGTGGCGGGGCGGACCGCTGCACATTCGCTTGCTCGAGGCCGGCGAACTCGACGTGCGGCTTGAACGCGACGTCGATGGCCGGGCCACCTGGCAGTTCGGCAAGACGCCCCAGGCCGACACAGCGGACAAGCCGACGGCGTTGCCCAGCTTCGGCACCCTGCGCGTGCGCAGCGGCCATCTGATACTTGCCGACGCGGTTTCTCCCGCCTCGATCGACGCCCGCTTCGCGCTCAGTGATGGCCAACTCAGCGGATCCACTGCAGACGCCGGTGCTGCGTTGGCGGTGGCGACGGCGTCCGCATCGTCGGCGTCGGCGTCGCGGGCGGCAGGTACCACCGCAGGCGGCATCGCCATCCGGGCCGGCGGCAAGGCCACCGGTGTCGATGACGCAAGTTCTGCGCCGGTCGCCCTGGCGCCGGGAGAAGCTGGCCTCACGCTCAGGGGCTCTGGCAGCTACCGCAAGCTGCCGGTGCGCATCGACCTGCAAACCTCGGGCGTGCTCGATCTGCTGGTCGAGGGCAAGGTCGCTGTCGCGCAACCGGTGCGGCTGGTGGCGTCGATCGGTCGTGCGGAACTCAGCTTCAACGGCAGCACCACCGATCCGCTGCACTATGCGGGCCTGCGCGGAAGCTTCTCGCTGGCCGGCCCCTCGCTGGCAGCCGTGGGCGATCCGCTGGGCATCACGCTGCCGGCCACACCTGCTTTTCGCGCCCAGGGCAGGCTGGTCAAGGATGCTACGCTCTGGAACGCGGTCATCGACGATGCCCGCATCGGATCGAGCCAGCTCAGCGGTGCATTCACCTACGACACCCGCCGCGCGGTGCCGTTGCTCGCCGGGCGCCTCGGCGGCGCGCGGCTATTGCTGAGCGACCTCGGCCCGGCGGTGGGCGCTCCGGCCGGCGGTGATGGTGGCGCCAAGGTGACCAAGGGCCCTGGACGTGTCATTCCCGATCGCGCATTCGATCTGCCTTCGCTGCGCAAGATGGATGCCAATGTCATTGTCGACATCGCCGAGCTCAATACCGGCACCCAGGTGCTCGAGCAACTGCGGCCGCTGCGCGCCCATCTGCTGCTGGCAGACGGCGTCCTTACCCTCTCCGACATCGAGGCGAGGACCGCCAAGGGCCGGTTCCTGGGCTACCTGCAGCTCGACGGGCGCGGCAAGCTGGCGAAATGGACTGCCGATCTGCGCCTGCTCGGCGTCGACCTGGCACAGTGGCTGCAGCTGGAACGGGGCGCGAACAAGCCGCCCTACCTTTCCGGCAAACTCGACGCCCAGGTCAAAGTGGCCGGGAGCGGCCGCTCGACGGCAGAAATCCTGGCCAGCCTGGACGGCAGCATGCGCATGCACATGCGCGAAGCGGCGATATCACACCTGCTCGTCGAAGCCGCCGGCATCGACCTGGCGCAGGCGCTTGGTCTTGTCGTCCAGGGTGACGATGCCCTGCCCATCCTTTGCAACGTCGCCGACTTCAGCGTCGACGACGGCGTAGTCCGTCCGAAGATCTTCGTCATCAACACACGGGACTCGACCATCTGGCTCGACGGCAGCGCGTCCTTGCGTACCGAGGCACTCGATGTCCGCGCCGTGGTATCGCCCAAGGACTTCAGTCCGTTGACCCTGCGAACGCCGGTGCATGTGCGCGGCACCTTCAGCAAGCCCGCGGTCTCGCTGGAACTCGGCAAGCTGGCCGGCAAAGCTGGCATCGCCGGGTTGCTTGCCCTGCTCAATCCGCTGGCCGCCATCATCCCCTTCATCGATCCGGGTGCCGACAAGGAAGCGAAACGCGCCGGTGCGGAATGCGCGATGCTGGTGCAAAAGCAGGGTCGTATCGCGAAGCCGAACCAGCGCCCGAGCACGACGCGTGTTCCGCCTGTGGCACCCGAGCGCTAATACGGTGAGCCGGTCCTGCAAGCATCGTTCGACGCTGCTCGCTTGAGCCGGTTGCAAGGTGCGCTCACGCATGGGTTGAAGTTTGACGCGCGTGGAATATGGGCTCAGCGGCGAAATTGCTTGGCCGCGAATGCCCACACCAGACGCGATGCGTCGGGTCCGAGTGCGTCGCTATAGCGCTGGTTCAGCGCGCCGCCACTCCATGCATGGCCCAGACCATCCACCTGAATCAGCGTGGCAATGGGTTTGCCTTGGCGCTTGAAGTCGGTCACTGTCGTGGGGTAGCGACTGCCGCGCTGTACGACTCTGCTTTTTCCGGCGCCAACGCCCGCCGCGTCGGCCCAAACCTGGGCCGCGGCGATGCCATTGTCCACAGACACCGCCGTATCGCGGGTGCCGTGGATAACCAGCAGCGGCGGCCATGCATGCGCCATCTTCGCCGGCGACGTCGGCAATGGCTGGGTCGCGCGATACCCATGCATCGCGGTCAACGCCGATATCGTCGAATGCGCGGTACCGGGCGGTATACCCGAATGCATCGCGATGGCCTTGAACCGTTCGGAATGCCGGGTTACCACCAGTGCCGCCATGCTGGCACCGGCAGACAGCCCGGCAATGGCGATGCGCGCGCGGTCGACCGGATAGAGCCAACAGACCTGGTCGATGGCTTTCATGATCAGCGCGACTTCACCATACGCGCGCCCCGAAGTGGTATCGAACCAGTTCCAGCAGCCCTGGGCGTTGGCCAGTCGCTCCTGCTCCGGATACAGAACCAGAAAACGTTCGCGCGCTGCAATGCGGTTCATGCGCGTACTGAGCGCAAAGCTCAGGGCGTCCTGGCCGCAGCCATGCAGCATCACCAACAACGGCACTCGTTCGGCAAAGTGCACCCCGGGCGGCCGATACAGCCGGAAGCGTCGGGCGCCTGTCGGACCCATGGCGACGCCGGCGGTCCAGTTGCCTTCACCGGGTGGCGCTCGTCGTTTTGCGACTGCCGGCCGCAGGGCTTTTGCCGCTGCCTGGCTGCTGACTTGGATGCTGCTGCGCGCCAGCGCGACCCAATGCCGTTCGACATTGCGCGCCCAAGCGAGCGCGAGTGAGCGTTTTGCCATTTGCCGCCATTCGGCCGTCGCTGATGCGGGCCATCGATTCGCAGGGCCTTGGAACGTATGCCCGGATTACGTCAATTGCCTAGCGGCGCTTGTTCTTCGACTTCGGCGCAGGTGTAGCCGTCAGCGCACGCGTCCAGGCGCTGAACAGATCGTTGTTTGCGCTGGTCAAGGCGCTCGCCGCTTGTCGCTTGGCCTGCGCTGTTGCCTGCCCCCGGAGGGACCCGGCCATTGCGTTCGCGCCACTGAGCCACATGCTCATGAACGGATTCTTCTTCAACCAAGGGTTGCGCATGTCGCATCTCGCTGTTCGCAGGTCATCCTGCACGACGATAGTAGGATCATGCTGCAACGCAACATATCGGGAAGCAGGATGCAGCGATGTAGGACGTGGTGCCTGCCACGGCAAGCGCAGCGCGATCGCCGGCAGGCGCCGCGGCGCTCAGCGCGTGGGGGATCGGCCCACACGCCAGATGGTATTGCCGACATCGTCGGCGACCAGCAAGGCGCCACGTTTGTCCAGCGCGACGCCGACCGGACGCCCGAGCGCTTGGTCATCGCGCACGAATCCGGTAACCACGTCGATCGGCAACACGCCACTGGGTCGCGCCCCATCGAATGGCACGAACACCACTTTGTACCCGCTGCGCGGTTTGCGATTCCACGAGCCGTGTTCGCCGACGAACACGCCATGCGAAAAGCGCGGCCCAAGGCTTTGACCATCCGCAAAACCCATGCCCAAAGGTGCCACGTGGGTGCCCAGCGCGTAGTCCGGCACGATCGCCCTGGCGACCATGTCGGGTGCGGGCGGTTGCACGCGGGCGTCCACATGGGCTCCGAAGTAGCTGTAGGGCCAGCCGTAGAACGATCCCCGTCGCACCGACGTCAAATAGTCGGGAACCAGATCGCTGCCAAGCTCGTCACGTTCGTTGACCACCGTCCACAAGGTCTGCGAACCGGGCTCCCAGCCCATGCCATTGGGATTGCGCAGTCCGCTGGCGAAGACGCGATGGGCGCCGGTGGCGATGTCCACTTCCCAGATCGCTGCCCGCTCGAGCTCCTGGTCGAAGCCGTTTTCCGCCACATTGCTGTTTGAACCTACCGTCACGTACAACCTCTGGCCGTCGGGACTGGCGAGCAGGTTCTTGGTCCAGTGGTGGTTGATCGGACCCGCCGGCAGGTTGACCAGCCGGGTCGCCGCGGCGTCGATCCGCAGTTGCCCGGTCACATAGGGAAACGACACGACTGCGTCCGTATTGGCGACATACAAGCGCTCGCCGACCAGCGCCATGCCGAACGGCGAATGCAGGCCTGCAAGCAGGACCGAACGGGTTTCGGCAAGCCCGTCTCCATCGGTATCGCGCAGCAGCGTGATCCGGTTCGCGCTCGGCGTGCCTGCGCCGGCGTATTGCATCACCCGCTTCATCACCCAGCCTTTGATGCCCTTGCCATCCTGCGGTTTCGGCGGTGCATTGCTTTCCGCGACCAGTACGTCGCCGTTGGGCAAGACATAGACCCAGCGCGGATGGTCCAACCCCTGGGCGAACGGCGTCACCGCAAGTCCTGGCGCCACCTCAGGCATGGTGCCCGCGGGCCAGCCACGAGCCTTTGCGACGTGCACCGTGGGAATCACTTCCCGTTCGGCCGGTGGCAGACGCGGATTGGCGCCGACGCCGGCCTCGAACGGCAGGCGCGGCGACAGGCTGCACCCGGCCATCATCAGCAGGCCCGATACCAGACCGGCGGCAAGCAATTGCCGCATGCTGCGGCCGTGGTGTGCGGCAGGTGATGAATACGTCACAGGTTGGATCCTTTTGCCGTGGTCAAGGCTGGTATACGCGAATCACTATCGGACCTCATCGGCACGACGGCTACCGGCAGCACGCTCGGCTCGGTGTAGGAGCAGACGCTGCCGTGGGTCGCGGGAGTGCCGGTGTTTTGCATGCAGCGCAATCCAGTCCATGCGCGAGGCGCTGTGCCGAGCGCGGGCCACGCCGTCACGGCTGATGTTGCGGTGTGGGCAATCTCCTACGCCAAAGTCGCGCGTTGCCTGATGCACAGCAATCACGCACTCGCCAGAATCGGTGTTGCTGAATCGAGGCGCATAGCGCCAGTGTTTTCCCACTGAATGCGCCACGTTCACACCTACGACGGTTCCACATGCATGCGCGCAACTCCAGCGGCTGTCCGGGCGACGTTTGCGGCTGCCATGGCCGGTCCGGCTTGCCTGCCAACGCTGCAACCCATGTTGAAACCGCAACGCAACCATCGAGCAAGGATTGAGCATGGCCAGATCGACGCCAGCCGGCAAGACACCCCGCAGCGGCAACACCACCGCCCGGCGGCAAGACGGGCCCGACGACAACGCACTGGCTTGCGATCGGGCTGCGGTGCAGCAGCGCCAGCAACAGGTCGCCGCGTTGTCCTGTGGCATCGCGCTCGACACCACGCAGGCGGCCGAAGCATGAACCACGCATCGAGCGCAGCCATCCCCCTGTATGCCGAACGGCGCGACCCGAGCATGGACGCACCGCACAGCCTGAAGGACCCTTTGCAAACTGCACCGGCAGGCGTCGGCCTCCACGGGCTTGTGTGTGCACGACGCGTTCCCGGTGCGGTCAATGCAGAGTGCTCCGATCAGTGCGATAGGCCGTGTTCGGCGCCCCACCGCATGGCAGGCATGCGCATGGCGTTCGCTGGCAGCGGCGGCCTGCGTTCTGTCGGCGAGCTGGCCCATCGCAACGACTCGCACAGTCGGACCCGATTCGCGCATATGGCCAGGTGGATTGCGACACGCGAGATCATCGGTTTCATGTGGCAAGCGGAACCCTGGGTGCCCATGTTCCAGTTCGATGCCGGTCCGCGATTGCAGCCCCGACGGGCATTGCAGCCGCTGTTCGGACTGCTCGTTCCGCTATATGACGCGTGGGAAATGGCGAACTGGTTTGCCAGGCCCAACCAATGGCTATCAGGTCACAGGCCGGTCGACGCATGCGCGGGCCATCTGGCCGCGGTGCTGGATGTCGCACATCTGGAGCATTTCATCGCGACCGGAAAGACGCAATGGCAGCATCCGGCGGCGACCCGCCGCAGTGGCAATTGACGGGTTGGCACGGGCATGTGTCGGACAAATCCGGCGGCCCTTCGCGCGCCACGCTGATGGCGCCGATCGCTCTTTCGGATTGCGCTTCACGGTTGCGGTCCACTGGCGCGTGCGTGGCACAAGCAGCGGCGTTGTCCGACAGAAAATCAAGAACCAGCCTACAGGCCGATCAATTCGCCGTCGTTACAACGGTTCACACGGTTCAAATTGAACCGATAAATGGACCCGGATTGATCACTGCTGCTGCTCCTGTTTCGTCCAGCCTTACGACCGCTGGCGAAGGGGGATGTGCCAGCGCTGCTTGCGACCCGTCGTACCAAGGCCGACTGCCTGCCCAGCCTCCATCGCTGTCATCGTCTGTCGACTGTGACGCACTGTTGTTGGCGACCGCACAAGCCGACTGCGCGGCCTTCAGGCGCCTGTACCAGTTGACCAGCACCAGGCTGCTCGTGGTGATCAGCCGAACAGTCTGGAATCGTAGCGAAGCGGAGGATGTGTTGCAGGAATCGTATTTGAAGGTGTGGCGATTTGCTGCCCGTTTCCGCGCTGATCAAGCAACTGCGTTGACTTGGATGGCGCACCTGGCGCGCAACCAGGCAATTGATCATTTGCGCCGCGGCGCCACGCGCAACAGCTATGAGACGGGCCGTTACTGCAATTTCGACGACGGCGAGAGTTGCGAGCTGGCGCAAACCAGCATGGACCTGACGCCGCGTCCGGAGCAATGGCTGGAATCGAAGCAGGACCGCGCCCGGTTGGAGCATTCGATGACCGGTCTGAGCAGCGCGCAGCGGCAGGTGATGGAGTTGGCATTTCGCGATGGTTGCAGCCAGGCCGACATTGCGTTGCGCATGCAAGCGCCGCTGGGTAGCATCAAGAGCTGGATGCGACGCGGCTTGCAGCAGATGAAAGCAGCGCTGGAGCAAAGCGAAGCTGCAACAAGCCGCAGCAATGCCTGAACAATTGCTTCCTGACCAGATTGACATTGGCAAGCTGCCTAGCCACAAGCAGGCATTGGTGATGGGTAAAGCCGCATTCAATGCCTGGATCGACGACCGTGCCCCGAGCATGGGTGCGGCGCTCGCGTACTACACGCTGTTCTCGATTGCACCGTTGCTGCTGATCGTGATCTCGGTGGCCGGCTTCTGGTTTGGCCCTGACGCGGCGCGCGGCGAGATTTTCGGCCAGCTCAGCGGCCTGGTCGGCGCTGCCGGCGCGTCGGCGATTCAGGATCTGCTTCAAAGCGTCAACAAACCGGCTGGCGGCATCGCCGCGACTGCCATCGGCCTGGTGCTGATGCTGGTAGGCGCGACCACGGTCTTCGCCGAACTGCAGGATTCGCTGGACCGCATCTGGCGTGCACCGGTGCGCGTGGGCAGCGGCCTGTGGAAGCTGCTGCGCACCCGGTTGCTGTCGTTCGGGTTGATCCTGGGGTTCGGTTTCCTGATGGTGGTATCGCTGCTGCTCAGTGCCGGCCTGTCGGCGATCCATGCCTGGTGGACGCCGCGCATGGTCGGATGGGAGTTGGTGCTGGCGATCGTCAACCAGGTGGTGACATTCACGCTGGTGACGCTGATGTTTGCCATGATCTACAAGCTGATGCCGCGTGCCCGTATCGAATGGCGCGACGTCGCCGTGGGCTCGTTCGCGACCTCGACCCTGTTTGCCTGGGGTAAATGGATGATCGGCCTGTATATCGGCACCAGCGGCGTCAGTTCGGGATTTGGCGCAGCGGGCTCGCTGGTTGCCCTGCTCGTGTGGGTCTACTTCTCGGCGCAGATTTTCTTGCTCGGCGCCGAATTTACCTGGGTCTATGCGCATACCTTGGGATCGCGCCGACGCCAGGCGGTGCCGGAACCCAAGCCGCTGCAACCCACCGCGAAGCAGTAGTCAGGGCAACGAGAGCGGCGCCAAGACCGGCACCTGCAGCTGGACAGCGGCAATGCCGAACATATGCAGGGCCTGCGATCGGACATCGATGGCGTGTTGTCTGCAACGCGATCATTTGTCCAGGCCGCCCAGGCAGATGTACTTGATCTCCATGAACTCGTCCAGGCCGTAGCGCGAGCCTTCACGGCCCAGGCCTGATTGCTTGACGCCGCCAAACGGTGCCTCGGCGGTCGATATCAGCCCGGTGTTGACGCCGACCATGCCCGACTCCAGGCGCTCGGCCACACGCATCACGCGGCCGACGTCGCGGCTGTAGAAATAAGCCGCCAGGCCGAACTCGGTGTCGTTGGCCCGTTCAATGACTTCTTCCTCGGTGTCGAACGAAAATACCGGCGCCAGCGGTCCGAAGGTCTCTTCCTTGGCAAACAACATATCGTTGGTTGCGCCGCCGATCACGGTCGGCTCGAAGAACAGGCCGCCCAGCGCATGGCGCTTGCCGCCGGTCAGGACCGTCCCGCCCTTGGCTTTGGCGTCGGCGATGTGTTCCTCGATCTTGACCACCGCCTTGTCGTCGATCAGCGGGCCCTGCGTGACGCCGGCTTCGATCCCCGGACCGACCTTGAGCGCGTTGACCTTGGCCACCAGCTTGTCGGTGAAGGCCTTGAGCACGCCCTTTTGCACATAGATGCGGTTCGCGCAGACGCAGGTCTGGCCGGTGTTGCGGTACTTGGAGATCATTGCCCCCTCGACCGCGGCATCGAGGTCGGCGTCGTCGAACACGATGAACGGCGCATTGCCGCCCAGTTCGAGCGAGAGCTTCTTGATCGTGTCGGCGCTTTGGCGCATCAGCAAGCGTCCGACCTCGGTCGAGCCGGTAAACGTGAGCTTGCGCACCAGCGGGTTGCGCGTCATTTCGCCGCCAATCTGGCTGGCCGAGCCGGTCAGCACCGACAGCAGGCCCTTGGGCACCCCGGCGCGTTCGGCCAGTTCGGCAAACGCCAGCGCGGAAAAAGGGGTCTGGGTGGCGGGTTTCACGACCATCGAGCAACCAGCTGCCAATGCCGGCCCGGCCTTGCGGGTCAGCATTGCGGTGGGGAAGTTCCACGGCGTGATCGCCGCGGTGGTGCCGATGGGCTGCTTGATCGCCAGGATGCGCCGGTCGCCCAGCGGCGCGGGGATGGTATCGCCATAGGTGCGGCGCGCCTCGTCGGCAAACCACTCGATGAACGATGCGGCATAGCCGATCTCGCCCCGGGCCTCGGCCAAAGGCTTGCCCTGCTCGGAGGTCATGATCAGCGCCAGGTCCTCGGTGGTGGCCAGCATCAGGTCATTGAGTTTGCGCAAAACAGCGGCGCGCTCCTTGGCCGACACATCGCGCCAGGCTTTTTGCGCCTTGTCGGCGGCGGCGATGGCGCGTTCGGTTTCCTTGGCGCCGCATACCGGCACCGTGCCCAACTTTTCACCGGTGGCCGGATTGGTTACCGCGATGGTCTTGCCGTCATCGGCGTCAATCCATTGGCCGGCCACATAGGCCTGTTGCTTGAACAGGGAAGGATCTTTCAGATTGAGCATGGGCATGTCGTCAAGGGTCAGGGTGAAGGGAACAGGGAGCGCTGGAATCGGGGATTCAGGCCACGAGGGCCTTGGACAGGATGGCCAGGCCTTCGTCGAGCACGGCGTCCTCGATCGTCAGCGGGAACAGGAAACGGATCACGTTGCCATAGACACCACAGGTCAGCAGCAACAAGCCGGCGTCCTGGGCGCGCTTTTGCACCTGCTTGGGAAAGTCGGGATCGGGCGTTCCGTCGGGCTTGGCGAACTCGATGGCCACCATGCAGCCCAGGCCGCGTACGTCGCTGATGGCGGGCACCTTGGCGCGCAGGAGCGTGAGCTGGGCGGTAAGTTTCTTGCCGATTTTCTCGGCGCGCGCGCAGAGTTTTTCCTCCGCGATCACCTCCAGCACCGCCAGTGCGGATGCCACTGCCAGCGGATTAGCGGCGTAAGTTCCACCCAGGCCACCGGGTGCCGGTGCATCCATGATCTCGGCGCGGCCGCACACCGCCGACAGCGGCATGCCACCGGCCAGGCTCTTGGCCAGCGTCATGATGTCGGGCACCACGCCGTAATGCTCCATCGCGAACATCTTGCCGGTGCGGGCAAATCCGGTCTGGATCTCGTCGGCGATCAGCACGATGCCATGCTGGTCGCAGATCGTGCGCAGTGCGAGCATGAAATCCTTGGGCACCACGTAGAAGCCGCCCTCGCCCTGGATCGGCTCGACGATGATGGCCGCGACCTGCTCGGGTTCGATATCGGCCTTGAACAAATGGGTGATCGCCTTGAGCGCATCGTCGACTGACACGCCGTGCAATGCGTTGGGCATGGGCACGTGGTACACGCTGGCCGGAAACGGGCCGAAGCCGGCCTTGTACGGTGCGACCTTGCCGGTCAGGGCCAGGCCCAACATCGTGCGGCCGTGGAAGCCGCCGCCCAGTGCAATCACGCCGGGACGTTTGGTGGCAGAGCGCGCAATCTTGATCGCGTTCTCGACTGCTTCGGCGCCAGTGGTGAAAAACGCCGTCTTCTTGGCATGGCTGCCCGGTGTCAGCGCATTGATCTTCTCGGCCAGTTCCACCGTGCTCTCGTAGGGTACGACCTGGTAGGCCGTGTGGGTGAAGCGTTCGAGTTGGGCCGCGATGGCCGCAACGATCTTCGGATGCCGGTGGCCGGTGTTGAGTACCGCGATACCGGAGCCGAAATCGATGTAGCGCCGGCCCTCCACATCCCACAACTCGGCGTTGAGCGCGCGTTCGGCGTAGATAGGAAATCCGATGCCAACGCCACGGGGCGTTGCAGCGATGCGGCGTGCATCGATCTGGGCGTTGGTCTTCTTGCCTGCGGCAGCAACACGGACGGATTCGGTCTTGGTGTGGGTGTTCATGGTTTCCTCGCAGACAGGGCTGCAGCCAGCCCGAAAAGCTTGTTACAAATCCAGTATAGGCCCGCATTGGCTCTACCATTAGAGCCAATCACGACATTCTTGTAAAACCAATCTATGTCGCCCACACCGGCCAGCAATCGCTCCAGAGGCGCTGGCCTGCCCGATCTCGTGCCGCGCCAGTTCGATCGCGGAAACCCGGATTTCCACCATCGCCAGCTCTACAGCATCTTGCAGCGCGGCGTGCGCGAATCGGTATTGCCGGCAGGCACGCGGCTGCCGCCGTCAAGGACGCTGGCGCAGGCGCTTGGAATCGCGCGCAACACCGTAGTGCATGTCTACGAACAACTGTCGCTGGAAGGTTATGTTCAGGCACGTGTCGGGCGTGGCACGTTTGTTGGTGACGTGCGTCCGCGCCTGGTACCGGTGGCTGTGCCGGCTGTGGAGGTGCCACAGGCCGCACCGCGCAAGAACCTGTCCGGCCGCCGCCAGACCTTGATCGACGACGCCGGCGCGGCGCGCATGCAATGGGGTGCATTCACGCCCGGGGTGCCTGGGCCAGGAAGGCTTCGTCCAGGGTGGCTTGCCGAGTGGCATGGGCAGCCACGGCGCCATGGGTCGGGATGAGTTCTTGCACGCTCGTCATCAGGTGTTGCCGTGCTTGTCGTCGGCCGTAGCCAAGCCCAACAGAACTGCAAGTTTTTTTTGGACCTCGATGACCAGATTGGCCTTGTCAAGGCTGACCTGCAGGCGCTGGTTGTCGCGGGTCAGTTGGGCGATGAGCACCGTGTCCGCCCGGGCGGGATCGGCCTTGGGGCCTCGCTTGCGAGGTGCCAGCGCCACAAGGTCGGCTGTCACGCTGACGGCGCCAAGTGGTCAGGGAGGACGAATAGACCCCTTCACGGCGCAGCAAAGCACCGACCTCGCCGGGTTGGGTGCACCGGTCCACAGCCTACAGAATGCGGCGTTTGGTGGCGTTGGAAAAACTGCGCCGGCGTGCGTGCGGCACGGGAAAAGACTGCACTGCGTGCATGGAAACCTTCGGTTGATGGATTTTGGACATAACTACCTTGTTGCTCACTGATTTCTCGGAGCCGGGTGCAGCATGTCATATTGGCACAGGGGAGACCCGTATGTCCGGTAGTGTGGGAGGGAGGGGCCGCGAGGCTTCTTCCTATCCCGATGAGGCGTCGCAACAGGCGCCGCTGTTGCGCTATGCTTTGCGCTAACACTTTGCTACTAGAAGGAAGAACAATGCCAAATGTCGAGTCTCGCAATGTCGCTGTTGTCCTTAAATACTTTGAAGGCTGCAACACTGGAAATATTGAAGATCTTCTCAGCACACTAGATCCCGAGGTCGTTCACTATTTCTTACCGAAACAATTTAGAACTATTCGCGGCGCCGAACATCTCGCAAGGTACTGGCGGAAGTTCAAATTGCTGTTAGATCCGACATGGAAGATCGATCACACCGTTGCCCAGGGAAACGAAGTGGTTAGTGAGTGGAGTTGCCTCTGGACACCCGAGGGAACAAGCATTCGCTTAATGATGCGTGGTAGCGAATGGTACCAAGTACGTGACGAGAAAATACTGGAAGTTCGCGCCTACTATGGCTTCAGCAGCGAGTCCAATATTGAGTTCTCAGAATTTCCGTACTTAGAACGTGGATATCTTACATAAACAACATAACGGCGACGCCTCGCTCAAGCGGAGCGCTAACGGCAGGCCACCAGGCCCGGGCCACAAGTACCGAGTACATTTTCTGTGGCCCGGGCCTGGCGTCCTTGCTTCATCGCCCGCTTAGCTCAAACTACAAGGGCTTCCCCACTTTTGTCAACAACTGGCAAAAATGAACTCCGCCGAGGTTGAATTGCGAAGCAATTGACCTCGGAGCCTGCCCTCTCTTTTTCTCCAACATCGCCCGATGATTACTGTCGTTGCCTGTTGAGCTCAAGGCATGTGGACGGCGAAACTACAAACGGTCATTCAAGGCTGCTTTTATGGCAGCGGACCCTGATGGAAGACGCGCGCCGAGGGCTCCATTCGTTAGTCGAGGCTCAGGACTGATTGCGCAATGCTGTTGACCTCCTTGAGCTAGACGAGCATTCTCTACAGCGTTGGTGGCGACACTGACAAGGGTGCGTTTTGTAAATCTGGCGTCTACGCGAGGAAGGATTCGTGTCTTACCACGGGAGACCTGCCATGTGTCGGTGGGGCGAAAGCGCCACCGACTGGAGATCGGGGAACCGGTCTTGAGCGCAGGGCAGAAGTCAGCAGAAGGCATAGTAGGTGCGGCCCGCACCGAAGGCCTGAACCTTGAAGGCGAAGGATCTGGTGTGAAGAGACATCGTGCAAGAGTTGAAGACTGCCCTGACCGGGTGGAAAGCATACGTCGGCATCACCGAAGTATTGAGCCCTCTGCGCGAGCTCGACAAATGGGCGCGACGGCGGTTACGATGTTATGCATGGAAACAATGGGGCAGGGCAGGCTACCGCGAACTCAGGAAACGCGGGGTCAGTGTGCGCGAGGCCTGGAACACCAGCAAGAGCGCGCATGGGCCATGGCGCCTGAGCCAAACGCCAGCACTGTCGCTGGCACTGCCTGCAAAGTTGTTCCGCCAAATGGGGCTGCCCGAATTGGCACCGGCCAAGGCAGCATGAGACGCACCGTCGTTCAAGGAACCGCCGGATACGTGACCCGTATGTCCGGTGGTGTGGGAGGGAGGAGCGGTGAGGCTTCTTCCTATCCCGATGAGGCGTCAAAAAGCGCAGTGGGTGTGGTCCACTACTTGAAGTTGCAGAGAGGCAGCCATGGCACCTGAACAGTCGTTCAGTGAATTCGAGCTTGCGGGCTGGGAAGACGAATCGACGGCTGCCGCGTACGACAGGCAGCTATCCCTTGTGACAACCCAGTCGGTCGAGGCACTGCTCGACGATGCGCACCTGAGCAGTGGGCACAGGGTCTTAGACATCGCAACCGGCGCCGGCTACGTCGCAGTTGCGGCGGCTCGACGCGGTGCACAGCCAGTTGGACTCGACTTTTCGGCGACCCAGGTGCGCTTGGCACGAGAGCGGTGCCCAAGCGTTCGCTTCGAGCACGGAAATGCCGAAGCTTTGCCCTTCGAGGCCGACACCTTCGAAACAGTTGTCAACGCCTTCGGAATCTGCCATCTACCCAATCCCGATCTGGCACTCCGAGAGGCATTTCGGGTCCTCAAGCCCGGCGGAAGAGTTGCGTTCTCCGTCTGGGACATGCCCGAGCGTGCTATCGGCCTAGGCGCGGTCTACTCGGCCATTAGCGCACACGGGTCGATGGATATAGGTCTTCCTGCAGGCCCCAACTTCTTCCTCTTCAGCAGCGCCGAGCAAAGTATCAAGGCGCTGCGCGGCGCTGGCTTCGACGCGCCGACGTTTCGACAAGTGCCGCAAGTCTGGCGCGGGTCCGATCCGGACGAACTGTTTGCTATGTTTGCAACGGGAACAGTGCGCGCCGCTGCGACATTGCGAGCGCAGAGCCCGCAGGCAAGAGAAGCCATTCGCGAGGCAGTCCGACAAACTATTTCCGCGTACCGAAAGGGCAACGGGTACGAAGTACCAATGCCAGCAGTAGTTGCTGCGGCGATTAAGCCGAAATCTCAACCGTAACCTTTGTATCGATCGCACATTACTGGATGATCTTCAGTCAGGAGAAGCAAATGACGAGATACCGGATACTGTTGCTCGTCTCGGCACTAGCGTTTGCGGCGTCGGCCGTGAACGCCGAAGTCGTACTACTGAAGTGCGAGTACTGGCATAAACGCTTGGGTCAACTTGCGGATAGGACGTATGCCATTGACTTCGACGCAAAGACCTGCAATGGGCAGCCGTGCAGGATCACCGACACGGAGCTCAAGTGGACCGAAGAAGGCGGCCGTATGGAACTGACAATAAGTCGTGCCACAGGTGACGGTACCCAACTTATGATGTCAGATGAGACTGCGCTCTACAAGAATTGCAGTTTTACGAAGCCAAAGGCTTGACACCGCCACAGGGAACGGATGCGGTGCAGTCCCTGACGGGCCTGCTGCTCGATCGACTTGACGCGAACCGGCCGTATGTCGCAAGCACGTGCGGCCTGCAGAAGCGCGGCAGCGTCTGCGGCATCGGTCTTGTTGCGCTTGACGTAGGTGCGCACGTATTGGGCGGGCAGCAGCTTGACCTCTATACCCAGGCCATTCAGCCAGCGGGCCCAGTGGTGGGATGAGCCGCAGGCTTCCATGATCACCAGTGATACGTCGCGATTGGCGATTTGCTGCAAGTTGTCCAGCATCCTAATTCCGCGAAGTATCCAAGACAGAAGATCATGGTTGTCGGAATAGACGGATACGCGTTTCTGGCTCCGTTCATTGAAGAGACAGATTACTTCTTTCTAAAGACAATCATTCCTAGTCGCAAAGCAACTCGCGATTTCATCGAATACAAGGAGTAGCGAAATGAAGCTCGACAAATACGAAGAGGCAGTCCTCGCAGCATTTGAGTCTGGTGCACTTATTCCTATTGCTACAAAGGAAGAGTTGGAACGCATCCGTGAATCTGCGCGCGCAACGGCAACCAAGGATCAGCGAATCAACATTCGACTGTCGGCTGGTGATCTTCGGGACATTCAGGTGAAAGCGATGCAAGAGGGAATGCCATATCAAACCCTCATTGCCAGCGTACTTCATAAATATGTCACCGGCAGGCTCGCAGAGAGAAACATTGCTGCTCAGGCAGGTCAAAACGGCGCCGCCTAACGAAAAAGGATAGATCGCCCATTCGCTCAACCGGACGGGACACAGCGTACCGGCATTTAGCCCACCACTTCATACTGGGCCAAATACCGGCACGCTGTTCCGCGCCGGTCAGCTCGAACCACAAGGGCTTCCCCCGCCTGGCGCAGAACTGGCGGCCACAGGTGAAGTCATGGCCTTTGTCCACGGCGGCCACTATGGCGCTGGCCGTCGTCGGCCCAATGCCGCTCAGGCGCATGAGTTGGCGGGAGTGTTCGTCTTCTTTGGCGATGTGGGCAATGTGGCGGTCGTACTGGCCGATGCGCTCATCCAAATGGGTGAGCTCACTGAGGGCGTCGCCCACTGCGGTGTTGCACCAGCCTGGCAGATCTTCCAGGCATTTATGGGCTTCGCGGCGCACGGTGGCGGCTTTGAGGGGCAGCACAATGCCCAGTTCGGACAACAGGCCACGGATGCGGTTGATGAGCGCCGTGCGTTGTTCCACGTAACCCTGGCGGGCCCGGTGCACGAACAGGCGCGATTGTTGTTCT
>JANNKH010000056.1:0-71535 GCA_031396205.1 Rhodoferax sp. | reverse complement strand
CGCTGTTTTTCGGCCTGCTGGTGGCGCTGAACCTGCAGACCGCATTTTTGTCGCCGCCGGTAGCGATGGCGGCGTTCTACCTGAAAGGTGTCTCGCCCAAGCACGTGACCTTGAACCAGATCTTTGCCGGCATGATGCCGTTCATGGGGATACAGCTTATTGCGCTTGCGTTGCTGTACGCGTTTCCGGCGATCGGTTTGTGGCTGCCGGGGGTGCTGTATAAATGACAGAACCGGACGGCCGTAGGCGCACCCATCGCGATGGCGCCACAGATCCAGTCGCTGTTTGCCAAGGCCGGCCGCAATGGCCGCAAGCTGTGCCTGCCGGAGTGTGGCGGCGGTAGCCAACTCGGCCGCGGCCATCTTCAGGATCTCCCCTCTTTGCTGCGGGTGACACGATCACCGAGCAGCGCAGACTGAGCTCGTCGCGTCGCTTCGAACGGATATCGGGCTCGGCTATTCGGCCAGGCGGGTAACCGCCCTTCACCATCGAGCCCGATGCGCGGTCCTCGCGCGAGGCACCGTCCTACATGCACCGGGTGTCAGGACCGATACCTGGCCAAACCGACCTGCGCGATAGTTACCGTCACGGAAGTCTTTCCGACGCAGGAGACCCTGATGACCCCATCCAGATTGCTCGTACCAGCCCCGTCAGCGTCGCAGGTGCCTTGGCTGACCTTGTTCGCAATAGTCGGCGCCTGCCTGGTCGGCGCCCTCATCCTGTCCCATTTCGTTGCCGCGTTGCATCTGTCCATGGCGCGCGGCGAAACCTTGCGCGCACAGCAGCGCATATCTGGTGTCGCCGATGCCGTTGCAATTCAGCGCCAGTCCATGGAACACCTGCGCCTGGCACAGTCAGACCGATGACAGCTCGGCCCAGGCACTTGCAACCTGGTCGCCCAGCACATCCCGGCGCAGCTGCGCTGCCGCAAGAAAGCCCCCATGAACGATTACACAGCATACGCAACAACACCCGAGAACACCGGCGTCCGGCTTGCTTGCCCCTTATGCGCGCGTGATCTGCTGCGGGTGTCGCGCCGTCCCGCGGACCGGCTGGCGAGCGTTTTTTCTCCCGCCTTGCGCTATCGCTGCCGCCAACACGATTGTCAGTGGGAAGGCACGCTGCGCGTCCCGGTTCCGGTGCCAGACAGCAACAGGGGCTCTTGACACAAGCGTGTGGCCACACGGCAGTCCATCACGCGCACAGCGGGCTTCATCGTGAACCAACCCGTCCCATTCGCGCTCGCCGCCGTGTGCTTGTGTTGTTTGCTGCCGATCGCCGCTGCAAAGCCCCTATTGCCAATCGCCACGACGTCGTCATGATGCCATCTGTCAACACCAAGGAGCCATCCCCATGAACATCAACAAACTAGCCGGGATCATCCTGATCGCGGCTGGCTGCCTGGGCCTGGCCTATGGTGGCTTCAGCTACACCAAAGAGACCACTGGCCTGCAACTCGGACCGATCTCGCTGAAAGTCGAAGAAAAGCAGAGCGTCAATGTCCCCATCATCGTCAGTGCCGGGGCAATCGTCGTCGGCGTGTTCTTGCTGCTCATGCGCAAGAAATAAACGGGCTGCGGCGCTTGCAGGATCGCTGCGCACCAGCCGGTGCGGTCTGACCGGACAGCCAACGACAAAGAGGCCCATGCGATGCGGGCCTCTAGCTGATCGAATCCGTCGCTCGTACGACGGATCGCTGGTGGGGGAAATGCGATGGCGCGGCTGTGGCCACGCCGATAACATCACTTCTTCTTGGTCACCTCATGGCCGATCACGCCGCCGACAGCAGCGCCTGCACCGGTGCAAGCCAGGCCGCCACAGAGCACATTGCCGACCACTCCGCCGACAACGGCACCGGTGGCAGTGCCTTTCTCCTGTTGGGTCATGCCAGCACAGCCGGCCAGGCCGACGATGGCAACCAGCGCCAGCGCGGTCATGGTCTTGGAAATGCGATTGGATTGTGTCATGATGATTTTCTCCAGAGTAAATGAAATGCCATCACGTCGTGTTGGCGTGATTCTTGTCGTCAGTCAGATTGCCCCGTTGCGCCCTGGCCTGGCCCAGTACGGTTTTCCAGCTACCTTCAATCTGATCCCAGGTCATGGCAACTCTTCTTTTGGTGGGACAGCTCCCCAGTACAGGATTTGCCGGTCCCCCCCGACGGGGTGCAGTCATTCTTGGGACGGCCCCGCGAACGACTGCATCTCAGCCCCGCTTGCGCGGGAGCCAGGTCACGGGCGAATGGCGATCTCGTTCTTCACCAGCTTCACGCCGTTCACGCCTTGCGCGATGCTCTGGGCGGTGTACTTCTCGTTGCTGCTCTTGGCAAAACCCGACAGCATGACGGTACCGTTCAAGGTCTCGACCTTGATCGACGTACCATCAACCTGCTTATTCTCGAGCATGCGGGTCTTGACCAGTGTGGTAATGCCGGTGTCGTCCAGGTAGGCGCCAACGGTTTCCTGGCCGCGCGTGACCGCGCATCCGGTTGCAGTCAGCAGGACGGCGGCTGTCACGGCAGCAGCGAGAGTCGTTCGAATGTTCATGTAAATCTCCAGTTGAATGACGGTCGTTGTCCTGCAACAACCGGGTGGTGACGGGCCCCACCGCCCGAGGGCCTTATTGGTCAGCGCGACATGCGTCTGGCCGATGGGTCCAATGTAAAAGCAGCGTGGGGTGCAAACCATCGGTGCGCGCCGCATGTGAGCGTAGGACGATGCCGCATGCGCCGCCCGCGAGTCGGCGCATCAACTGCACAAGTGCGCCGCCCGGATACTCCCGACAACTGCATTAGGATCGGAAAAAACCAAACACAGGAAGGCCTATCCATGGATGCCACACGCACCGAGTCCGACAGCTTTGGGCCGATCGAGGTGCCCGCACACGCTTTGTGGGGCGCGCAGACCGCGCGCAGCCTGAAATTCTTTGCGATTGGCGCGCAGACCATGCCGGTGCCGATCATCCACGCACTGGCCTGGATCAAATGGGCTGGTGCGCTGGTCAATGGCGATCTCGGACTGATGGATGGCGCGCGTGCGCATGCAATCGCCGGCGCGGCCCAAGCCGTGGCCAATGGCATGCACGATCGCGAGTTTCCTCTGTCGGTCTGGCAAACCGGCTCTGGCACGCAGAGCAACATGAACGTCAATGAGGTCGTGGCCCGCCTGGCCACGATCGCCCTGCACACAGCAGACAAGGACACTGATCGGATTCATCCCAATGACGAGGTCAATCTGGGGCAGTCATCCAACGACGTTTTTCCCAGCGCGATGCATATCGCCGTGGCCTTGCAGGCCTCGGGTGGATTGTTGCCTGCGCTGCTGACGCTGCGCACCGAACTGGCGACCAAGGCGAAGGCCTTCGCGGACACCATCAAGATCGGTCGCACCCATTTGCAGGACGCCACACCGATCCGCCTGGGGCAGGAGTTCGGCGCCTATGAGGCCCAACTCGGCCTGTGCGCGAACCAGCTCGAACATGCATTGACCGCCGTGCACACGCTGGCTATCGGTGGGACTGCGGTGGGCACCGGACTGAACACGCATCCGCAGTTCGGCGCGCGGGTTGCCGCCAGATTGACGCAGGAGCTTGGCAGTGCATTCGTACCTGCAGACAACCTGTTTGCCGCCATGGCCGGACAGGAGGCCCTGGTGGCCTTTCATGGCGGCCTGAAGATGCTGGCGATCGCGTTGACCAAGATCGCCAACGACATCCGGCTGATGGGCAGCGGGCCACGCGCCGGCCTGGGAGAACTGCAGCTGCCGGAGAACGAACCGGGAAGCTCGATCATGCCCGGCAAGGTGAATCCAACCCAGATCGAAGCGTTGACGATGGTCTGCGCCCAGGTCATGGGGCACGATGTGGCGATTGGATTTGCCGCCAGCCAGGGACATTTCGAACTCAATGTGTACAAGCCGCTGATTGCGCTGGACACGCTCGACAGCCTGCGTCTGTTGTCCGACGCAATGCGCAGTTTCTCCACCCACTGCGTGGCCGGAATCGAGGTCAATACTACGCGCGTCGGCCAATTGCTCGGGGGCTCGCTGATGCTGGTGACCGCGCTGGTGCCCCATATCGGCTATGACCGCGCCAGCCGGATCGCCAAACACGCGCACCACCACGCCAGCAGCCTGCGCGATGCAGCGCTGGCGCTGGGTGAAGTGACGGCCGAGCAATTCGACGCCTGGGTCGACCCACGCCAAATGCTCGAACCCCGAGCGGGGAACACGCAGACCTGAGCGTCACCGACGCGGGGCAGGTGTAGCGACAAACGCGCACAACCGGGACAGGTAGCGCATTTTCGGCAATTGCTCGGCCAGTCTGACCTGAACGTCGATGTCGATCCGACGCGCCGATCGCAGGATGGTGCCGGCAGTCAGCTCATTGCGACAGGGCGCGGCCCACCGTTGCTCTCAAGAAAACGCCGGGCCACCCCAGGTCTTCGCGTTCCCCGCCGGAGGACTTGACGCGAGGTGGCAGGGCTGGAGCGCTCAGAGTGAGTCAGGAGCTGGCGACACGTCAGCCGGCACGATCCAGCGCGGCAGCGTTGCCTTGATCAATGTCCCTTTGCCTGGTGACGACACCATCGACAAGCTGCCACCAGAGGCCTCGACGCGAAAGCGCATGCCGACAAGACCATAGGCAGACGCGCGTTTCACCGTCGTATCGAACCCGACTCCGTCGTCACGCACCGAGACTTCGACCCGGCCGTCGTGCGTCGCCAACACGATCCAGACCTGCCGCGCACTGGCATATTTGGCGATATTGGTCATCGCTTCCTGGACCAGGCGGTAGGCAGTCAATTCGGAACTGGGCTCGAGTTCGACCGACGCGAGCGTGCACTGCACCTGCACTCCGGTACTGTCGCTGAACTCGCGCGCCAGGATCTCCAGTGTCGCGGCCAGGCCCAGATTGCTGAGCGCCGATGGCCGCAGGTCTTCGATGATGCGCCGCCCCAGTGCGATGCCGCTGTTGAGCGTGCCCACCAGATGGGCCAGCAATTCCACCGCCTCCGGCGCAGCGGTGCCAATGCGGGACTTGATGCGCGCGGCATCCAGTTTGGCCGAAGTCAGGAGTGCGCCCAGGTCGTCGTGCAGGTTGCGGGCCAGCCGATGGCGCTCATCTTCGCGCGCGGTCTGGATATGCTGGGTCAGTTCGGTCAGCTGGGCCGTGCGCTGGATCACCTCGACCTCCAGCCGGTCGCGCTCGGCCTGCACCATGCGTTGCTGCTGCAATTGCTGCAACTTGAGCGCAATGGTCTGACGCTGATACATGAACAGCGCCAGCAGGCCGGAGGCGCTCAGAACCACGATGCCGATCCGGCTCAGCAGCAGGGTGCGGTAGATGCCGTCGCGATTGCGCGTGAGATTGCGCTCCTCGCGCACCAGCAAGGTACCGCTGATGGCCCGTATCTCCTCCATCTTTTCCCTGCCGATGCCGCTCTGAAGTATTTCCGAGGTCGCCGTGACCTTGCCCTCCTCGATCAGGCGAATCGTCAGGGCCAGTTCGGACAGCTTGGTACCGGTGATGTCGCGCAGCTTGCTGATGGCCGCGTTGGAATCGGCGTCCGCCGAAAAATGCTGGTCGAGCAGACTCAACGCATCGCCGATCTTGCTCAGCGCGGTCGCATACGGCTCAAGATACTCCCGCTTGCCGGTCAACAAATAACCGCGGGTCCCGGTCTCCGCATCAACGATGCCCTGCGTCAGGTTCTGGATGCTGTCCTGCGCGCGCTTGAGCGTGTTGATACGGTCCAGTCCGCCAATCGATCGCCAGTACGCGGCCTCGCTGATCAGCACGATGGCAACCGCCGCTAGACAGGCCATCGGAAACACCATCCAATTGCGTTTGACGGGGGAGAAAAGCTTCATTTCAACAATCCACCGCCAACTGTGGGATCATACGGTCCACCGCTCGCAAATCCGACATGATTCGAATCGCCATTATTGATGACCACGCGATGGTCCGTGCCGGGCTGCGCCAGTTCTTCGCCGACCAGAGCGACTTTTCGGTGGTCGCTGAAGCGGCCAACGGACGCGGCGCGCTGGACATTGTGCGCAAGGGCGAGGTTGATGTGATCGTCATGGACATTTCGATGCCCGACCAGAGTGGTGTGGACGCACTGGCGGCCATCAAGGCGCGGGCGCCGGACCTTCCGGTACTGATATTGAGCGGTTTCCCCGAGGAGCACTACGCCACCACCTTGTTGCGCCAGGGGGCCAGCGGCTACCTGAACAAGGACTGCGACCCACAGGACATCGTGGCGGCAATTCGCACGGTACACCGGGGTCGCAAGTACATTTCCGCTGACGTTGCCGAGCGCCTGGCGGACGGGCTGACCAAGGGCGGGGACGTACCACCCCATGAACAGCTTTCGGAGCGTGAATTGCAAGTGTTCCTGCGCCTGGCCAAGGGAGAAACCATTGGTCATCTGGCGGTGGGCATGTCGTTGAGCGTGAAGACCGTCAGCACCTACCGCACCCGCATCATGGAGAAGATGAAGCTCGAGTCCAATAGCGACCTGACCTATTACGCCCTGAAGAACGGGCTGATCCAATAGACGGCATCAGTTCAACCCGTCCAGGCGCCCTGGGCCGGTCTCGCCCGCAGACAGCCGCGCGCAATACTGGATCAGCGCGTCGATCTCGTGGGATTTGTCGAACACCCGGTCCGCTCCCAGCGCCAGGCATTTTTGTCGCATGTCCTTGGTGGCATAGTTGCTGAGCACCACCATTTGCCGGCGTGGTGTCAACGCGCCTACGACCCGCAGCACACCCAGACCGGAGCCCTGCTTGAGAAACAGGTCTACGATCACCAGATCGAATTCATTGCTGGCGCGCGTGAGCCATCGCACCGCCGTGGTTTCATCTTCCGCAGTGCCCACCACTTCGACCGGACCCAGTTCTTCCAGTGTGGCGATCAGACTCTCCCGAATGACGGGGCTGTCCTCGACGATATAGGTCTTGAGGGCGGTCATCTCGTGCGGGGCTGCGTTCGTTACATCCGCAGTAGCCGTGCTAACAAAGGCGCCGCCATGCATTGATCGGGATTCTGTAATGGCGAAGTATGGCATTGCTTGTGCATGGCGACAGTACCGAGTATGGCTCCAAGATTATCCGCCAGGGATCGGCAGTTGCCGGGCATCCTTGCAGGACCTTTCCTACGCATTCGGGCAATCTGCTGCGCAGCGAAGCCCTCAAGTGCACAGCCGATTCGGCCGTTCAGCGACGTCGGGCGCCAGCGTAGGACAAGGGCTACTGCGATTCGTCCTTTCGTCCGCTTCGCGATGAAAACCGTCGGTCGCACAATCATTGTCGCCGCAATACCGGATTCACACTGACCACCGGATTGCGAACAACTCAAGTCTTCACCGCGCAACCTGGAATCCACCATGAAAATTGTGACACTGCTGCGGACCCTGATGGCCGCGACAACGCTGGCCATCACCATGCCGTCCGTGGCGCAAATCAGCATCAACATCTCGATTGCCCCTCCGGTGCCGATCTACGAGAGCGCGCCGATGATGGCGCCCGGCTATGTCTGGGCGCCCGGATATTGGGCCTGGCACGACGACCACCACGTCTGGATCCGCGGGCGCAGCATTGTCCAGCGCGTCGGTTACCGTTGGGAGCCGGACCGCTGGGAACAGCGCGGCAACGGTTACTACCGCCAACCGGGCAACTGGATTCGCACGGCGTACTATGCGCCAGTGCCGATGGACAAGGTCAAGAAGCCCAAGCACTGGAAAAGCGACAAGCATGGAAGGACCGGTCAGGGCGGCAAAAAGGGCCAGGGCAAGAAAAACGACGACTGATCGGGTCTCGCGCTGCGGTGATCCTGCCTGCAGTACCGTGCCGGCCGTAATCGGTTTGCGGCCACGACCCGGCGATGCTATGGCTGCGTCCATCGGAGAGGGTCAAGGCACGGGGCATCTCCGCAGTGCCGGCAGTTCCACCGCCAGCGCGTGGCTGCGGCGACAACGGGCGGCTGCCGGTCGCGCCGGATCGCCGCCAGCGCGGCGCGCACCCGCATTTCAACACTGCCATACAGCACCGAGAACGGCAGCTGCAGGCGGATCAGGGCGGCGCGCAACCGGGCATCCACCGCCACACGCGACTCGGGTCCGGTGCGCTGGATGCCATCGGCCTGCCACGGCAGGTCCTGTCCGGTCAGCAGCGTCAGATCGCAGCGCCGGTGTGCGGCATGCGCCGATGGATACAGTCCGGCATCGCCGAAGAACTGCTCGCTGTACACGGCCGTCATCAAGGCACTGGTGTCGGCGATCACGATCGCATGGTTGCTTGCAGCCTCAGCAATGCGCGCCGACTGTTCACGGGCGATGCCAGCCTGCTCGTCGGCCCGCGGCGGACGGCCGTGCGCATCACAAAAAACGCGCAGGTACTCGGGCACGACAACGGCGTCACGCCCTTCGCCGGTCAGTACGTCGCACAATGCCGCTGCCAGCGTGCTCTTACCGGTGCATTCGGCACCCAACACCGCAATAACGAACCCACCACCGGACATGCGCAACCTCCGCCTGGAGACGATCCATTCTCGCGCGGTCAGGTGACCGCCCCGACCCGTAGCCCCAGCCATCGTGCGCTCCGGACCTACACTGCGAGGCCATGCACCCAGTATCCCTCCATGACTGAGCCCATCCGACTGGCGCGGCGTTTGGCCGACATGCTGGGATGTTCGCGCAGGCATGCCGAGCTGTACATCGAAGGCGGCTGGGTAAGGGTGGACGGTGCGGTGGTCGAAACACCGCAGCACAAGGTGCTCGACCAGAAGATCGATCTCGACCCGAACGCGCGCCTGGAGCCGGTACTGCCAGTCACGCTGCTGTTGCACAAACCAGCCGGCCATGACTGGCTTGACGGCCCCCGACCGGCTCGCGCGCTGTTGCAGCCGGCCTGCCACTGGAGGGGCGATCGCAGCACGAACCGGATGCTCAAGCGCCAGCTGCTCGAACAGACCTGCGTAACACCGCTGGAGACCGGTGCCAGCGGCTTGCTGGTCTTCACGCAGGACTGGCGCATCCAGCGCAAGTTGCAGGAGGATGCAGCGCGGGTCGAGCATGAGGTCATTGTCGATGTCACCGGTGACGTATCCGATCGGGCGCTGCAGCAGCTCAACCGCGCACCGGTGGTGGATGGCCGCGCGATGTTGCCGGCCAAGGTCAGCATCAGCCGGCAGGTGGACGCCCTGACGGGCCTGCGTTTTGCGGTCAAGGGCAGCTTGCCGGGCCAGATTGCGCAGATGTGCGGCTTGGCCGGTCTGACGGTGGTGGGGATGAAGCGCATCCGGGTCGGACGCATCGCGCTGTCGGCACTGCCGCTTGGCGCTTGGCGCTACCTCATGCCCTACGAGCGGTTTTGAGCGTCGCCAATACCGGCGGGCGAGCGGGCGGCATGTCGCGCGCCCCGACCGGTCAGACCCTGGTGCGCCTGCGGTCCTCGACGCCCTGCGGACCGTTGTGCAGGTTGGTCAGCACATGTTCCTGCGCGATCAGCCGCCACGACAGCATCTTGTGCGCCATCTCCAGCAGCACCTCGCGCTGAGCCGGGTCCCGCGACAGGTCGTTCATTTCCGCCGGATCGTTCCGCAGGTCGAACAGCAGTGGCGGCAAGGCGGCAAAGAACACATATTTCCAGCGCGCACCCCGAATGATCGCCAGCTGGCATTCGTCGGGCGTCAGGTTCAGCGCCACTTCGGCGTCCAGGCCGCTGTAGGGGCCGGACCGGAAATCCAGCTCCATGTGTGCCTCGGTGCGCCAATGCAGTGGCGTCGTGCCATGCAGGAACGGCACAAGCGAACGCCCGTCGCACTGCGCCGGAATGTCAAGGTTCAGCCAATCGAGCATGGTTGGCATCAGATCCACCGATTCGGTGAATGCATCGACCTGCCGGCCGCGGCCGCCATCGCTTGCCTTGCGCGGATCGCGCACGATCAGCGGAATATGGAAGCTCGGGTCGAAATACAGCTCCTTGCCCCAGGTGTAGTGGTCGCCGCCCATCTCGCCGTGGTCGCAGGTGAAGACGATCATCGTGTCGTCGTATTCGCCACTGGCCTTGAGGTGCGCGACGATGCGCCCCACGGCGTCGTCGACCTCGTTCATCATGCCGTAGTAGCAGGCCCGCATCTGGCGCAGCTCCAGCTCGGGCATGTCGATCAGGTGGTTCGGATTGTGCTCGTCGTAGTGGTTGGGGCGCGTCAACGCTGCGATCCACTGTGCCAGCAGCGGATGCTGCTCAGCCTCCTCGGCGGGGCTGGCCTTGCGTCGCGGTAGTTCCACGTCGGCCGGGTCATACCTGGCGTTGTAGGGCTCGGGCGCGATGACGGGCGGATGCGGGCGCAGGAACACACAGTGCATGAACCAGTCGTCCGCGCGATGGTTGCCCAGCCAGGTGATGACCTGGTCGGCCATGAAACTGGTGTCGCTGTCCTCGGCCTTGAACAGCGTGGGAATGAAGCGATGGCCGCGATCGCCCGGCTTGTCGAAGCCGGGTCGCGGCCGGTAGACATCATGCCGTCCCTCGAACCGATAACCCTTGGCCCGCAGGTCGTCCATCCAGGCCGCCATGAAGTCCGGAAACAGCAGGCCGATGTGGTATCCCGGCATCGGCCTCTCGAAGGTGCGCAATGCCGGATCCTGCGGGTGCAGGCCGCGCGGATCAACGCTGGTGTCGGTATAGCCGAACAACATCGGCTCCATCCCGGCCTTGCGCACTTCGTGCGCGATATTGGTGTGGCGCGCGTCCAGCGGCGTTCCGTTGCGGCCCGAGCGGTGGTTCATCAGATACAGGCCGGTCTGCAGACTCGAGCGCGCTGGTCCGCAGGGCGCCGTCACGCTGAAATGGCGCCTAAACAGAACCCCGTCGGCGGCCAGCGCGTCCAGATGCGGCGTACGGACAACCGGGTGCCCGATCGCAGAAAGGCATTCGGCACGCCATTGGTCTGCGGAAATGAACAGCACTTTGCGCGGCACGGCCATCGTCGGACTTCCTCAGCAGCAACGGATTGAATGCAATCGATCGGCCGCCCAGGGCCATGCCGATTATGGACGGCGCACCAGCGCCCTGTTTACAGAGCCAGCCGCCAAATGGCTCTCAAGAAAACGCCGGGCCGCTCCCAAGTTTTCTTGCACCCCCTCGGGGGGCCTGGCAAAGCCAGGGCTGGGGGCACTCACGAAAGCCAGATCTCCCACCACCAGGAACGCGCCAGCCGCCGATGAGTTCGCCGGCGCCAGAGCAACCAGGGTCGCTGAAGGATCGTGGGCAAATGCAGATTCATGCGCCGCTCCCCCATGGTGCTGCCGCACGCAAAAGACGCCAGACAACTGTAGCGCAAGGCGGCGCGTATTGAATACCTCAAAAGTGTTACTGAATTTTCGCCTGCGACCGGGCACACCGTGCGCGCGCAGTCGGCGCAACACGTCGGCGGCATGCGGAGCCAGGCGGCTGCGGATGCCGCAGCGCCGCTCATAGTGCGGGTCGAATATTGCGACGGCGCGCCGCACCGGCTCCGAGTCGCGCAGATCTTCCGGCGCCTGTCCTGTGACCTCGGCCAGGCCCCGCACCAGCAGTTCGCGCGTGCCGTTGCCAATCCAGCCAGCCACCAGGGCTTGCGCCGGCGGCCGATGGCCGAGGTCGGCCAGAGTGTCGTTCAGCGCATCGGACAGATCGGCGACGGTTTCGATCAAAGTGCCGTCCAGGTCAAACATGACCAGGTCAAAGGCGAAGGGCGGGGTTAGCGACATATTCCATGCTTCTGCGTCGGCGCCGGTGCGCCCGGCGGCTCCACCTTCCGGCGTACGGCGCATTGTCATCGACGGCGCGTCGTGACAGCTTGGGCTGATAATGACTGGAATATTTCTCTGGAGCACAGCATGGCATCAGTCAACAAGGTCATTCTGGTCGGCAATTGCGGCCGCGACGCGGAAATCCGCTATTTGCCGTCCGGCCAGGCAGTGGCCAATGTAACGCTGGCCACGTCGACCCGGCGCAAGGACAAGACCTCGGGCGAAATGGTCGAGGAAACCCAGTGGCACCGCATCACCTTCTTCGAACGCCTGGCCGAGATCGCCGGTGAATATGTCAAAAAGGGGCGCCCGATCTATGTCGAAGGCCGATTGAAATACGGCAAGTTCACGAACAAGGACGGCGTGGAGCAGAACACCTGCGACATCATCGCCACCGAGATGCAACTGCTTGGCAGCCGAGAGGGCATGGGTGGTCCGGGTGGTGACGACAGCGGGGGCGGCTATGCGCGCCCGAGTGCACCGGCCTCGCGGCCCGCACCACGTCAGCAGGCACCGGCGGCGACCAAGCCGTCGAGCGGGTTTGATGACATGGACGACGACATTCCGTTCTGAATCGGGCTTTTCGACCAAGCAGCAAGGTCCACGGTATGGTTGGCCGCAGGCCCATCGTCTACTGGAGCGGTCTGTTCATTCACCCGGCCAGATGACCAGATCCGCTACGGCCGTATCAGTTCGGCGCGGTCGATGACCCCGCCACCCAGACACACATCGCCGTTGTACAGCACCGCGGATTGACCCGGCGTGACGGCCCATTGCGGCACCGCAAACTCCAGCCCAAATGACGTCGGATCGGCCGATTCCGCCAGAGCAAGGTTGCAGGCAGCGTCGGACTGCCGATACCGCGCCTTGGCCGCAAACATGCCAGGTCGCGGTGGCGCGCCACTGACCCAGCTGGCGTCGCCAGCAGACAGCGCACCATATTGCAGCCAGGCGTGGCCATGTCCCTGGACAACCCAGAGCGTGTTTGTAGCCATGTCCTTGCGCGCGACAAACCACGGCGCGTGGTCGCCGCCACCGCGCTGGGCCCCTTTCGCTCGCACGCCGCCAATGCCCAGTCCCTGCCGCTGGCCGATGGTGTAAAAGCTCAGCCCGACATGCTCGCCCAGCACCCGACCGCGATCATCCTTGATCGAGCCCGGCGCGCTGGCGATGTAGCGATTGAGAAACTCCCGGAATGGTCGCTCGCCAATGAAGCAGATACCGGTGGAGTCCTTCTTGGCCGCATTGGGTAGCCCGATCTCGGCGGCCATGCGCCGCACGTCGGTCTTGTGGATCTCACCCAGCGGAAAAAGGGTGCGCGCCAACTGGCCCTGGTTCAGCCGGTGCAGAAAATAACTCTGGTCCTTGGCCGGATCCAGGCCCTTGAGCAGTTCAAACAGTCCGCTGGCCGGGTTCTGCCGTATGCGGGCATAGTGGCCAGTCGCAATCTTGTCGGCGCCGACCCGCATCGCATGGTCCAGAAACGCCTTGAACTTGATCTCGGCATTGCACAGGATATCGGGGTTCGGGGTGCGACCGGCCTGGTACTCGCGCAGGAACCCGGCAAACACCCGGTCCTTGTATTCCGTGGCGAAATTGACATGCTCGATGTCGATGCCGATCACGTCGGCCACCGCCGCCGCATCGACGAAATCGACGCTGGACGCGCAATAGGCGCTGTCGTCGTCGTCCTCCCAGTTTTTCATGAAAACGGCGACCACTTCATGGCCCTGCTGTTTGAGCAGCCATGCCGTGACGGCGGAATCCACGCCGCCGCTCAAACCCACCACTATGCGCTGTTTGACCATCGTGTGCCGATTATCCCAGCGGGCGACGCAGCGTCCCGGCCAGTGGCAAGGCGCGGCTGCACGGCCACCCAGCGGGCCCAACAGGACAGATCAGGCGCCGTCCGCACCGACACCGGAATCCGTGGCCAGCAAGTCCAGCGGGTACCGAGCACCGCGAAGGTAGTCCTCGACGCAGTGCAACAGCACCGGGCTGCGGTGGCGGACGCGGCTGGCACGGATTTCGTCGACGGTCATCCACAGTGTGCGCACGATGCCCCGGTCCAGGCTGCGCTGCGGATCAAATGCCCCAAGCTCGCCACAAAAGGCAAAGCGCAGGTAGGTCAACCGTCCGCGCGCGGCGGCGGCAATGGTGGGTGTCGTCGACGCAGCACCAAGCGTGGCAGGAGCCGACCCTGCTTGCCCCCGGCCGGAGAGATACACACCAACCAACGCAGTGGGCCGGAATTGATGCGCTGTTTCTTCCAGCGCCTCGCGGCTGCAGGCCTGGATCAGGGATTCTTCGGGATCCAGATGACCTGCTGGATTGTTCAGGCGCAGGCCCTGGGAAGTCTGCTCCTCGACCAGCAGGAACCGGCCATGCTGCTCGATCACGGCAGCGACCGTGACATTGGGTTTCCATCGATGGGGCATGCGCCATTATGGTTGGGCCGACAAGGCCCTGGCCCGCGCGGCGACGGGGGCGGAATCAAACTAATGTAAGCTTCAGGCAAGTTTTCTTACCCGCCCATAACAAGAGGAGCTGCTCCATGCTGATTGGCATACCTGCCGAAACCGCTGCGGGAGAGACCCGCGTTGCACTAACCCCCGAAACCGCCAAGAAACTCAAGTCGCAAGGCCATACGTTGCGGGTCCAATCGGGCGCTGGTGTGGCCGCCAGCGTGACCGACGCGGCGTACGAGGCCGCTGGCGCAGAGATCACCGATGCGGCCGGAGCACTGGGTTGCGATCTGGTGCTCAAGGTGCGGATACCGTCGGATGCCGAAGCCAGTCAAATGAAGTCCGGCGCATGCCTGGTGGGCATGCTCAATCCCTTTGACGCCCCGGGCCTGCAGCGGCTTGCGGCTGCTGGCCTTACCAGCTTTGCGTTGGAGGCGGCGCCGCGCACGACCCGTGCACAGAGCATGGACGTGTTGTCATCGCAGGCCAATATTGCCGGCTACAAGGCGGTCATCACGGCGGCCGACAAATACCAGCGGTTTTTCCCGATGCTGATGACCGCAGCGGGCACCGTCAAGGCGGCGCGGGTGGTGATCCTGGGGGTCGGCGTGGCTGGACTGCAGGCGATTGCCACCGCCAAGCGGTTGGGCGCGGTGATCGAAGCGTCCGACGTGCGCCCCAGTGTCAAGGAACAGGTCGAGTCCCTGGGGGGCAAGTTCATCGAGGTGTCGTACGACACCGCCGAAGAGAAGGAAGCTGCCGTGGGTGTAGGTGGCTACGCCAGGCCCATGCCGCAGAGCTGGCTGGACCGGCAAAAGGTCGAGGTCGCCAAACGCGTGGCCATGGCCGATGTGGTAATTTCCACCGCCCTGATCCCCGGACGGGCCGCGCCGACGCTCATTACCCAAGAGATGGTCAAGAGCATGAAGCCAGGCTCGGTAATCGTGGACATCGCCGCCGGCAAGGGGCCCGACGGCGGCGGCAACTGCCCCTTGTCCGAGGCCGACAAGACCGTGGTCAAGCATGGTGTGACCATCGTGGGCGAGACGAACCTGCCGGCACTGGTGGCCGCCGATGCATCGGCGCTATATGCGCGCAATGTTCTCGATTTCCTCAAGCTGATTCTGCCCAAGGACAGCGGCCTGAAGGTCGACATGGAGGACGACATCGTGGCAGCTTGCCTGATGACCCAAGGCGGAGAAGTCAAACGCAAATAACACCATGGCGCGGGTCACCCGGCGCCCCGCGGCAATAACAACCATCTGGAGTACCCCATGGAACTTGTTTCCCCCACCATCACCAACCTGATCATCTTCGTGCTGGCCATCTACGTGGGCTATCACGTGGTGTGGACCGTAACCCCCGCTTTGCACACGCCGCTGATGGCGGTGACCAACGCGATCTCGGCCATCGTCATCGTCGGCGCGATGCTGGCAGCGGCGTTGACCGAGACCACGCTGGGCAAGACCATGGGCGTGCTGGCGGTGGCGCTGGCAGCGGTGAACATCTTCGGCGGCTTTCTGGTCACCCGGCGCATGCTCGAGATGTTCAAGAAGAAGGAACGCAAAGCCACAATCGCCGATGCGGGTGAATCCAAATGAGCATGAACCTGGTCACCATCCTGTACCTGATCGCCTCGGTGTGCTTCATCCAGGCACTCAAGGGACTCTCGCATCCGACGACGTCGATCCGGGGCAACCTGTTAGGCATGATTGGCATGGGCATTGCCGCCGTCACGACCGTATTCCTGATCGCCAACCTGGCCGACAACTTCGGCAAGGGCATGGTGTGGGTGCTGGTTGGCCTGCTGGCCGGTGGCGCCTACGGTGCCTATCGCGCCAAGACCGTCGAGATGACGCAAATGCCCGAGCTGGTCGCGTTTTTCCACAGCATGATCGGTCTGGCGGCGGTGTTCATTGCCGTCGCGGCAGTGGCCGAGCCCTATGCATTCGGCATCGTGGCCAAGGGCGACATGATTCCGGCAGGCAATCGGCTCGAACTGTTCCTGGGTGCCGCCATCGGAGCCATCACCTTCAGCGGCTCGGTCATCGCGTTCGGCAAACTCTCGGGCAAATACAAATTCCGCCTGTTCCAGGGCGCGCCGGTCCAGTTTGCCGGCCAGCACAAGCTCCACCTGATCCTGGGCCTGGCCACCATCGGCCTGGGGCTGGTGTTCATGGCCACCGAGAACTGGGCCGCATTCTTCGCGATGCTGGCACTGGCCTTCGTGATGGGCGTGCTGATCATCATCCCGATTGGCGGCGCCGACATGCCGGTGGTGGTGTCGATGCTCAACAGCTACTCCGGCTGGGCGGCCGCGGGCATCGGTTTTTCGCTCAACAACAGCATGCTGATCATTGCCGGCAGCCTGGTGGGCAGTTCCGGCGCGATCCTGTCCTACATCATGTGCAAGGCGATGAACCGCTCGTTCTTCAACGTGATCCTGGGCGGATTCGGCGGCGAAGCGAGTACGGCCGCCGCTGGCGCGACCGAGCAGCGCCCGGTCAAGAGTGGCAGCGCCGACGACGCAGCTTTCGTGCTGGGCAACGCGGAGACCGTGGTCATCGTGCCCGGATATGGACTTGCGGTTGCGCGGGCGCAGCATGCGGTCAAGGAACTGGCCGCCAAGCTGACCGAAAAAGGCATCACGGTCAAGTACGCGATCCATCCAGTGGCGGGCCGCATGCCCGGCCACATGAACGTGCTGCTGGCCGAGGCCGAGGTACCCTACGACCAGGTGTACGAGATGGAGGACATCAATGGCGAGTTCGGCCAGGTCGACGTGGCCATCATCCTGGGCGCCAATGACGTGGTGAATCCGGCCGCACTGCAAAAGGGCAGTCCGATCTACGGCATGCCCATCCTGGAGGCCTACAAGGCCAAGACCGTGATCGTGAACAAGCGCTCGATGGCGGCCGGGTATGCCGGGCTGGACAACGAGTTGTTCTACATGGACAAGACCATGATGGTGTTCGGAGACGCCAAGAAGGTTGTCGAGGACATGGGCAAGGCGATCGAATAGCCCCGGACACGACGCTGGTGCCCCAGCGGCACCGAGTTTTTCCGCGACAGGCAGGGACACACGGGGGAAATAGAACGGCCAGCGCACATGCGTCAAGCCGCACGCTCCCCGATTAGGACAATTGGAGACACGACACAATGACAGACCGCATCTGGCTCGCCAGCTACCCGCCGGGGGTACCCGCCGACATCGACGTGACGCGGTACGGCTCGCTGGTGGAACTGATCGAGGAGTGCTTTCGCACGCATGCAGACCGTGTGGCCTACAGCTTCATGGGCCGTGACATCACCTTCAAGCAGACCGACAGCCTGAGCCAGGCGCTTGGCGCCTACCTGCAGGGCTTGGGCCTGGTCAAGGGTGACCGGGTGGCGGTGATGTTGCCCAACGTGCCGCAATATCCGGTTGTCGTTGCCGCCGTTCTGCGCGCCGGGCTGGTGCTGGTCAACGTCAACCCGTTGTATACCGCCCGCGAGCTGGAACACCAGCTCAAGGATGCTGGCGCCAAGGCAATCGTGATCCTGGAGAATTTCGCCACGACGCTGGAAAAATGCATGGCCAACACCGCGGTCAAGCACGTGGTGCTGTGCGCCATGGGCGACCAGCTCGGACTGCTCAAGGGTGCATTGGTCAACTACGTGGTGCGCCATGCAAAGAAAATGGTGCCACCGTTCAACCTGCCCGGTGCGGTACGCTACAACGAGGCGATCGCGCGCGGCACGTCGGCCACATTGAAAAAGCCCGAAATTGCCAGTGACGACATGGCAGTGCTGCAATACACCGGCGGTACCACCGGCCTGTCCAAAGGAGCGGTGCTGTTGCACCGCAATCTGGTGGCCAATGTGCTGCAAAACGAAGTCTGGGGCGCGCCCCTGATCGACTCCATACCGTCTGATGAGCAACCGACCTTTGTCTGTGCGCTGCCGCTGTACCACATCTTCGCGTTCACCTACTGCATGATGCTGGCGATGCGCGTGGGCGGAAAACTGGTCCTGATTGCCAACCCGCGCGACCTGCCAGGCATGCTCAAGGATCTGTCAAAGCACCGCATCCACATCATGCCGGCGGTCAACACCCTGTTCAACGGCATGGCCAACCACCCCGACTTCAAGACCGTGGACTGGAGCCATCTGGTGGCGGCCACCGGTGGCGGCACCGCAGTGCAGAGCGCCGTGGCACAACTGTGGCTGGAGAAAACCGGGCGCCCGATCCTGGAAGGCTATGGCCTGAGTGAAACCTCGCCCACCGCCAGCGGCAACCCGGCCAACGCCACCGCATACAGCGGCTCGATCGGCATACCCTTGCCCAACACCTGGATGAAGCTGATCGATGATGACGGCAATGAGGTTGGCCCGGGCAAATCAGGCGAGATCGCGATCAAGGGCCCGCAGGTGATGGCCGGGTACTGGCAGCGCCCGGACGAAACCGCCAAGGTCATGACGCCCGACGGTTACTTCAAGACCGGCGACATCGGCGTGATGGACGAACGCGGTTATTTCAAGATCGTCGATCGCAAGAAGGACATGGTGCTGGTCAGCGGCTTCAACGTCTATCCGACCGAGATCGAGGATGTGGTCTCGCAACTGACCGGTGTCATGGAGTGTGCCTGCGTTGGTGTTCCCGACGCCAAGACCGGCGAAGCGGTCAAGCTGGTGATCGTCAAGAAGGATCCGGCCCTGACCGAGGCCCAGGTGCGCGCCTACTGCAAGGAAAACCTGACCGGCTACAAGCAACCCAAGCTGATCGAGTTCCGCGCCGACCTGCCCAAGACGCCGGTGGGCAAGATCCTGCGCCGCGAGCTGCGCGACAAATAGCCGCCACGGCCTGCGCATAGTGGATGGCTCACAGCGCCCACTGGCCGCATCGACTCACGACCCCAACACCAGTTCGAGCAACTCGTCCTTCATGGCCATGGCGTCGTGCTCGCCCAACGCGATCAGCGATTGCACGAACCGGGGTTCGAACAGCAGATAGCTGGCCAGGGTTCCGCCGCTGCCCTTGAGCACGCCCAACGCACCCATGGCATGACGAATAGCCGCCGGCAATTCGCCGGTGAATTTCTGGGCCAACGCATCCAGCGACTGCGTCGGCGCCACTGCCAGCACATCGACAGCCTTGTAACGCAGGGCTTCTGCCGCTTCGCGCGGCAGGCTATTGATCGTATGCGTGACGCGCCGGGTCTGCTCGACATCGGCCTGCAAGGTATCGTGGAACACACTGGCAATCACATGGCCGGCCATGCTGCCCAGCGTAGGGCCACGCGCCGGCGCGATGGCCGCAACGCCGCCCATGCCCGAGCGCTCAGGCTGTCCGACGCCCACCACCAGAATCCGGCTGGCGCCCAGATGCAAGGCCGGCGACAGCGGCGTCACCTGGCGCATCGACCCATCGCCGAAGTACTCGTTGCGCCCGTCCACCCGCAGCGCAGTGGCCGGGAACAGGAAGGGAATCGCGCTGGAGGCCATCAAGTGGTCGATGGTCAACGACTGGTGCTCGGCACGCCGACCCGGCCGACTCCAGCCGTGGAACTCTTCGCGGTTGGCGGTTTCGCAAAAAGTCCAGTGCACGCCGCTGGTGTAGCTCGATCCGGTCACCGCCAGCGCGTCGATCGTGTTGGAGCGCAAGGCTTCGCCAATGCCCTCCAGCGGGATGCCCCGGCGCAGGGTCTCGCGCAGCGGAGCGTTGTCCATCATCGCGCCATTGGCCTGCGCATGGCGCGACAGGCTGAGCGCGACCGCAATGCGGCTGAACCGAACCCAGTGTGGAACGTTCAGGTCGAATACGTCAACGGAGCGCAATTGCCGCCAAAAATGGGCCAATTGCTCGAACGCCTGCAAACCCTGGGTGGCGCGGCTGGCCAGGAAAGCGGCATTGATCGCCCCGGCCGAGGTTCCCACCAGCACCTGGAACGGAAAGGCTTTCGGTCCGTCCGCTGTGGCATCGAGCATGTCGGCCAATGCACGCAACACGCCAACCTGATATGCGGTGCGCGCACCGCCTCCCATCAGCACCAGACCGACCGTGGGTCGGCTGTATTGCCGCAATCCAGCATGCAGGACGGTGTCCAGGCTCATGAAAACATCTTGTAACGAGGCAACAGTCTATTGCATGCACTGCGCGACCCGCCCGTGCGCGGGCAGGCCCATCGCGCGCGACGGCAACAAGTCCCATTCCCTTTGGCAATTGGGGTTGCTTTTGGCGCCTTTCGCGGGCATAGTGAATCGACTGGCAGGAAACCCCGGTTTGCCGGATGGACTGCCTTGCGGCGTGGTCAGGACGGCCACGCCATTTCAACGGCGAGCGATACAGGAGGATATCCATGAACTTGACGATCAGCGGTCATCATCTCGAAGTCACACCGGCCCTGCGCAACTATGTAACGACCAAGCTCGATCGAATTACCCGTCACTTTGACCAGGTTGTGGATGTCAAGGTAATACTCATCGTGGAGAAACTCAAGGAAAAGGAACGAAGGCAGCGCGCCGAGTGCAATATCCATGTCAAGGGCAACGACATGTTCGCGGAGAGTTCCCATTCCGACCTGTATGCCGCTGTTGACGACCTGGTCGACAAGCTCGATCGCCAGGTCGCGCGCCACAAGGATCGCCTGCAGGATCACCACCACGAGGCGCCCAAGCGCTTGATGTAAGGTTGTCCCGTTCCAGGCGACATCTGCCGCCCGCCAGCCGGGCGGTTTTTTTTGTGTGCATAATCTGCATCCCATCATGAATCGACTTGCGTCCATCCTGCCTCCAGCACAAGTACTTGTGCGTGTTGATGCCACTAGCAAAAAGCGCGTCTTCGAAGAGGCTGGCTTGTTATTCGAAAGTCTGCATGGCCTGAGCCGCGCCCTGGTAACCGACAGCTTGTTTTCGCGCGAGCGCCTGGGCTCCACCGGCCTGGGACATGGCGTGGCCATCCCCCACGGGCGCATCAAGGGCCTGAAGGCGCCCATGGCGGCGGTGTTTCAGATGGAAACCGCCATTGGATTTGATGCGCCGGATGACCAGGCGGTCAAACTGCTGATCTTCCTGCTGGTGCCGGAGGCGGCGACCCAGAAGCACCTGGAGATACTGTCGGAAATAGCGGAATTGCTCAGCGACGCGGATTTGCGCGAGAAGATGAGTAACTGCATCGACGCAGCCCAATTGCATGGCTTGATTACGCAGTGGCAATCGGCACAGCTGGCCTGAGCGAGCCGCCGGCCTGATTCGCCGTGAAGCCCACCGTCGTCAGCGCCGATGTCCTGTTCGAGGAGTTCCGCGCCTACCTGAAGTGGCAGTGGGTCGCCGGTCTGGGCGCTTCTGAACGGCGTTTCGACGAAGTCGCCGTTCAGGCCGCCAGCTCAGGGGCCGACCTGGTGGGCTACTTGAACTACATCCACCCGTACCGGGTCCAGATTTTGGGCGAACGCGAGATCGCCTACCTGACCAACGCCACCCAGGAAGACTGTGCGCGCCGGATATCGCGCATCGTCACATTGGAGCCGCCGGCCCTGGTGCTGGCCGATGGCCAGGAGCCGCCGGATGCCTTGTTGTCTCTGTGTGAACGGGCGCAAATTCCGATGTTCGCAACCCAGGCATCATCGGCCTTCGTGATCGACGTGTTGCGTGCCTATCTGTCCAAGCACTTTGCCGAACGCGCCTCGATGCACGGTGTCTTGATGGACATCCTGGGTCTGGGTGTGCTGATAACCGGTGAATCCGGACTGGGCAAGAGCGAGCTTGGCCTGGAATTGATCTCACGCGGCAACGGGCTGGTGGCCGACGACGCGGTCGACCTGTACCGCATCAACCAGACAACGATCGAAGGGCGCTGCCCCGACCTGCTGCAAAACCTGCTCGAAGTGCGCGGCATCGGTTTGCTCGACATCCGTGCCATTTTTGGTGAGACCGCGGTGCGGCGCAAGATCCGCCTCAAGCTCATCGTGCACCTGGTTCGCCGTGAGACACTGGAGCGCGAATACGAACGCATTCCCTATGAACCGCTGACCCAGGACGTGCTGGGCATTCCAGTGCTCAAGGTGGTGGTGCAGGTGGTGGCCGGACGCAATATTGCGGTGCTGGTCGAAGCGGCCGTGCGCAGCACGATCCTGAAATTGCGGGGCATCGACACTTATCAGGAATTCGTCGAACGCCACCGCAAGGCGATGGACCTCAAGCAGCCGACCCGCTCTGGCGGTTGACGCCCGGCCGTGTCAATTGCCAGTGCGACCAACGGGTGGCCGGTTCGGGCATTCTTCCTTGCTGCAGTTGGCGTACAGGCTGAGCGCGTGGTCCGCAATCACGAAACCCTTGGACTTGGCCACCGCATGCTGGCGCTTTTCGATTTCCGAGTCGTAGAACTCCTCGACACGCCCACAATCGAGACAGACAAGATGGTCGTGGTGCTGGCCTTCGTTGAGTTCGTAAACCGCCTTGCCGCTCTCAAAATGGCTACGACTCAGGATACCGGCTTGCTCGAACTGGGTCAGCACCCGGTAGACCGTCGCCAGCCCGACGTCGGAATGGTCTTCCAGCAATGCGCGGTACACGTCTTCCGCCGTCATGTGGCGCTGATCACCCTTCTGGAATATTTCAAGGATCTTCAGGCGTGGCAGCGTGGCCTTGAGCCCGGTGCTCTTGAGTTCATCAATGTTGGCCATGGCCATGTTCGTACTCCGGGGGCTGGCCCGCTGGCGGCGGCACAGCAGCTACAATGATCCGATCATATCGCCCCCCTGTTCCATGCCCGTCTCCCCCGCCCTGAAGTCTCTGGTACTGGCCCTGTGTGTCGGCCTGACTGCGTGCTCGAGCTTCGACGGCGCCAGCAATCGCCTGGCAAGCATCGTGACCCCGTACCAGATCGACGTGGTGCAAGGCAATGTCATCACTCGCGAGCAGGTGGACCTGCTGCGGCCGGGCCTGCCACGGCAATCGGTGCGTGACCTGCTCGGCACACCCTTGCTGCAAAGCGTGTTCCACGTCGACCGTTGGGACTATGTGTTTAGCTTCCGGCGCAAGGGCGCGGAGCCGCAATTGCGCAAACTCACGGTGTTTTTCAAGGATGAGGTGCTCGAGCGATTCGACGCCGACCCGATGCCGACCGAAGCGGAATTCGTCGCCTCGCTTGACTCCGGGCGCAAGGGCAGCAAGGTGCCGGTGCTCGAGGCCAGCGAGGAGTCGCTCAAGCAGTTCCAGCAAACGGCCAAGACGCAGGAGACAACGGCCACTCCGACACCTGTGCGTCCGGCGCTACCTGCCAGCTACCCGCCGCTCGAGCCGGCCAAACCCTGACCCCGACGACCCGGATGACAAGCGAGCGCAAGCGCAGGGTCTGCATTGCCGGCGCGTCCGGCCGCATGGGCCACATGTTGATCGAGACCGTGCGTGCCAGCGTCGACTGCGAACTGGCCGGCGCGCTCGACATGGCCGCCAGCCCCGCGATCGGACTGGATGCAGCGGCGTTCTCCGGGCACCCGAGCGGAATACTGGTAACAGCCGACCTGCAGCAGGGTCTTGCTGGCTGTGACGTGCTGATCGACTTTAGCCGTCCGCAAGGCACGCTGGCCCATCTGGCCGTCTGCCACGCACTCGGTATCGCCGCGGTGATCGGCACCACCGGTTTCACCGAAGACGAAAAGGCGCGAATTTCCGTGTATGCCAGCGATATCGCCATCATGATGGCTCCCAACATGAGTGTCGGCGTCAATGTGACACTCAAGTTGCTGGAACTCGCGGCCCGGGCCATGGCCACCGGATACGACATCGAAATCATCGAAGCCCACCACCGCCACAAGGTCGACGCCCCGTCGGGAACCGCGCTCAAGATGGGCGAGGTCATCGCCCGCGCCACCGGCCGCGACCTGCACGCGTGTGCGGTTTACGCGCGCCAGGGCGTCACCGGTCCGCGCGATCCATCCTCGATCGGTTTTGCGTCCATTCGCGGCGGCGACATCGTCGGCGACCACACGGTGCTGTTCGCCGGCACCGGTGAACGCATCGAGATCTCGCACAAGTCGTCGAGCCGCGAAACCTATGCCCAGGGAAGCCTGCGGGCCGTGCGTTTCCTGGCCGGGCAAAAAAACGGCCTGTTCGACATGTTCGACGTGCTGGGACTCAACAAGTCCGACTCGGTGGCGTCATCATGACCAGGTCGTGGCGCCATCGCGCTCGAACGACTGCCTGCCAATTACTGCTCGTCCTTCCATGAGCCACTGGGTCGTTCCCCAGGCCCAGAGCACCGCAGCGCTCGAAGCTAGCCTGATGAGCCGCAGGGCCGTTCGCAGGGCGAATTGCGCAGCGCGAAGCGCGGGAGATGCCTCATGAGCCTGGTGCAACTCCTGGCCGGCGGCGACGTAGTCAGCAACCTGGTTGTCGTGTTGTTGCTGCTGATGTCGATCTGCAGCTGGTTCGTGATCCTGTGGAAATCCTGGCTGCTGCGTCGTGCCGGCCGCGATGTCAGTCGCAGCACGCTGGCGTTCTGGCAGTCGGCCGATCTGCAGGAGGGCCAGCGCAAAGCCGAGGCGTTCGACCGAGAAGCCCTGGTCGTGCCACTGATCACGGCGACCCACATTCAGGGCAGCGGAACATTGGCCACTGCCGGCGACCGGTCACAGCAGCTCACACGGGTGCTGCGCCAGCAGCTGCATGCCGTGCTGCACAAGCTCCAGTTTGGCCAGGTGCTGCTGGCTACCGTGGGTGCCACGGCCCCGTTCGTGGGCTTGCTGGGGACCGTCTGGGGCATCTACCACGCGCTGCTGGCCATCTCCAACGCCGGCCAGATCACCATCGACAAGATCTCCGGTCCGGTGGGAGAAGCCCTGATCATGACGGCGGCCGGACTGGCCGTGGCGATCCCGGCGGTGCTCGCGTACAACGTGCTGGGCCGCCAGATCGGCCGCATCGAGGCGGACCTCGAGGGATTTGCGCGCGACCTGCGCGAGCTACTGCTGCACACACCGCAGCAAACATCGGCGCGGGGCTGAACAGGCCATGGCATTCGGACGACTCGAGCGCAGCGCCGGCAGTACGCCGATGAGCGACATCAACATGACGCCGCTGATCGACGTGATGCTGGTGCTGGTGGTCATTTTCATCATCACCGCGCCACTGCTGGCCAGCTCGATCCGGCTCGACCTGCCGCGCAGTGACGCTGCCAACGCCGGCAACGCGCCGGTGTCGGTACTGCTGAGCGTGGACAAGTCCGGCCAGGTATTCCTGAACGACAAGCCGGTAGCGGAGACCGAGCTGGAGAATCAATTGGCGCGTCTGGCCAGCGCCAACCCGGACACCGAACTGCAACTGCGCGCCGACACGTTGGTGCCCTATGGCCGCATCGTGGCCCTCATGGGCGTGGCCCAAAAGGCCGGCCTGGGTCGCATCGGCTTCATCGCCGAGCCCGACAAAAAGGCCCCGTAGGTCACAACGCAGGCTCGGCCAGCGATGGCCGGGCCAACCGACGCAGCCCAGGCCTGACCACCTAGAATCAGGCGCAGCGGCATTGGCGCCGCCCGACGACCCCATGCACGACAAATTCAACCACCTCGAAGTCGAGGAATCCGCCCAGCAGCACTGGAACAGCCGCGACGCCTACCGTGTCACCGAAGACGCGTCGCGCCAGAAGTTCTATGCCTGCTCGATGCTGCCCTACCCCAGCGGCAAGTTGCACATGGGCCATGTGCGCAACTACACCATCAACGACATGCTCACCCGGCATCTGCGCATGAAGGGCTACAACGTGCTCATGCCGATGGGCTGGGATGCCTTCGGCCTGCCGGCCGAGAACGCGGCCATGAAGAACGGCGTGCCACCGGCCAAATGGACCTACGAGAACATCGCCGACATGAAACGGCAGATGCAGGCACTCGGGCTGGCTATCGACTGGAGCCGCGAAGTAGCCACCTGCGATCCGAGCTACTACAAGTGGAACCAGTGGCTGTTCCTCAAGATGCTGGAAAAGGGCATCGCCTACCGCAAGACACAGGTCGTCAACTGGGATCCGGTGGACCAGACCGTGCTGGCCAACGAGCAGGTGATCGATGGCAAGGGCTGGCGCACGGGTGCTCCAGTTGAAAAACGCGAGATTCCGGGCTACTACCTCAAGATCACGGCCTATGCCGAGGAATTGCTGGGCCAGGTGCAGCAGCACCTGCCGGGCTGGCCCGAACGGGTCAAGCTGATGCAGGAGAACTGGATCGGCAAGAGCGAAGGCGTGCGTTTCGCGTTTACGCATGGCATCCGGGACGCCACCGGCATTTTGATTGGCGACGGACGCATGTATGTGTTCACTACCCGGGTTGACACCATCATGGGGGTGACCTTCTGCGCGGTGGCACCCGAGCATCCGCTGGCGACCCATGCGGCGGCAGGCAATCCCGCGCTGGCCGCGTTCATCGAGGAATGCAAGCGCGGCGGAACCACGGAAGCCGAACTGGCATTGCGCGAGAAAGAGGGCATGCGCACCGGATTGTTCGTGACCCATCCGCTGAACGGGCGGCAGGTCGAGATCTGGGTCGGCAACTATGTGTTGATGGGTTATGGCGATGGCGCTGTGATGGGCGTGCCAGCACATGATGAACGCGACTTCATCTTCGCCAAGAAATACGCCATCGCCATCGTCGAAGTGGTACTGATTGACGGCTACACCTACGACTACGACAACTGGCAGGACTGGTACAGCGACAAGCAGCGCGGCGTCACCATCAACTCGGACAGCTTCAGCGGCCTGCGCTATCGGCAGGCCGTCGACACTATCGCCCATGCGCTGCATGTGCGCGGCCTGGGCGAGAAGATGACGACCTGGCGGCTGCGCGACTGGGGCGTCAGCCGCCAACGCTACTGGGGCACGCCGATTCCCATCATCCATTGCGATGAACACGGCGCGGTGCCGGTGCCGGAGAAAGACCTGCCGGTGGTGCTGCCGCTCGACTGCATTCCGGACGGCTCGGGCAATCCGCTGAACACCCACGCCGCTTTCCACGCCGGCGTGACCTGCCCGGTCTGCGGCAGGGCGGCGCGGCGCGAGACCGACACGATGGATACCTTTGTCGACAGCTCCTGGTATTACATGCGTTACTGCGACCCGAAAAACGACCAGGCCATGGTCGGCGACGGCGCGGCGTACTGGATGCCGATGGACCAGTACATCGGCGGCATCGAACATGCCATCTTGCACCTGCTGTATGCCCGCTTCTGGACCAAGGTGATGCGCGACATGGACCTGTTGCCGGTCGACGAGCCGTTCACCCGGCTGTTGACCCAGGGCATGGTGCTCAACCATATCTACTCGCGCAAGAAATCCACCGGCGGTATCGAGTATTTCTGGCCGCAGGATGTGGACGACACCCATGACGCTGCCGGCAAGGTGGTCGGCGCCAAACTCCGACGCGACGGTTCCGCGGTGACCTACGAAGGCGTGGGCACCATGAGCAAGAGCAAGAACAATGGCGTCGATCCGCAGATCCTGATCGAAAAATACGGTGCCGACACCGCGCGTCTGTACACCATGTTCACGGCGCCGCCCGAGGCCACGCTGGAGTGGAACGACGCAGCCGTGGAAGGTTCGTACCGCTTCCTGCGGCGGGTCTGGAACTTCGGCGTCAAGCTGGCGGACACGCCGATCGCCGCAGCGCCAAACACGGTCTTCGGCCGCGCTGCGGCCGACCTGCGGCGCGAGATCCATGGCGTGTTCAGGCAGGTGGACTACGACTACCAGCGCATGCAATACAACACCGTGGTGTCGGGCGCCATGAAGATGCTCAACGCGCTGGAGGACTTCCGATCCGACGGCGGCACCGGCGAAACCGTCGCGCTGCGCGAATGTTTCAGCATCCTGCTGCGTTCGCTGTACCCGGTGACACCCCATATCGCCCAGTCGCTGTGGGTCGAGCTGGGTTATGCCCGACAACACGGCGAATTGCTTGACGCACCTTGGCCCGAGGTCGATGCCGCGGCGCTCAAACAGGACGAACTGGAGTTGATGTTGCAGATCAACGGCAAGCTGCGCGGCGCGATAAGGGTTCCGGCCAACGCCAGCCGCCAGGCGATCGAACACGCGGCGCTGCACAGCGCGGTGTTCGTCAACCTGGCCCCGGGCGCCAAAGTACGCAAGGTGATCGTGGTGCCCGGGCGCCTGGTCAACGTGGTCACATGATGCAGCGTCGTTGCATGGTCGTCGCGGGCATCGCGTTGACCCTGGCCGGTTGCGGGTTCCAGCTGCGTGGCGCGCCCGAATTGGCGTTCCGGTCCTTGTACGTCAATGCGGTCGAGACCTCGCCGATCGGCAACGAGCTCAAGCGCAACCTGGCATCGCTGGGCAGCCTGGCCCTGATCGAAGACCCCAAGGCCCGCGACGCGGCCGAAGCCGTGCTGGACATCTTGAACGAAGCGCGCGAAAAAACCGTCGTCGGCGTCAATGCCTCGGGACAGGTACGCGAATTCCAGTTGCGCACCCGGCTGCGGTTTCGCCTGCGCACACCGCAGGGCAAGGAGCTGATCGGACCGACCGAACTGCTGCTGCAACGCGACATCAGCTTCAATGAATCCGCGGTGCTGGCCAAGGAGGCCGAAGAAGGTCTGATGTACCGCGACATGCAGTCCGACATCGTGCAGCAGCTCATTCGCCGTCTGGCGGCGGTCAAGGCGCTGTGACCGGACGGGCGCCGCCCGCTCTGCCGCGCGCCTCTCCCGCAGCCTGCTGAACTGGGTATGCAACTTGCCGCCGGCCAACTGCAGCAGCACCTGCAAAAAGGTATGCGTGCGCTGTACACGCTGCACGGCGACGAGCCGCTGCTGATTCAGGAGGCGGCCGACGCAATCCGCGCCACCGCGCGGCAGGCCGGGTTTACCGAACGCAGCTCCCATATCGTGGCTGGTGCCCATTTCGACTGGAGTGAGGTGCTGGCCGCGGGCGGCTCGCTGAGCCTGTTCTCCGACAAGCAGATTGTCGAGATCCGCATTCCGTCGGGCAAGCCGGGCAAGGAGGGCAGCACCGCCATCCTGCAATTGTGCGAACAGTCAACGGGCAATGACGACCTGTTGACGATCGTGCTGCTGCCGCGACTGGACAAGGCCGCCCGCAGCGCTGCCTGGTTCGGTGCGCTGGAGAAACACGGCGTCACCGTGGCGCTGGAGCCGGTCGACCGCGCCGCTTTGGCGCAATGGCTTGCACAACGCCTGGCCCGGCAGGAGCAACGCGTCAAACCCGGCGTCGAGGGCCAGCGCAGCCTGCAGTTCTTCGCCGACCGGGTCGAAGGCAATCTGCTCGCAGCGCACCAGGAGATCCAGAAACTGGCCCTGTTGTACCCGACCGGCGAACTGGGATTCGAAGACATCGAACGCGCCGTGCTCAATGTCGCCCGCTACGATGTGTTCAAGCTCAGCGAATCGGTGCTGGCGGGACAGTGGGCGCGGGTGCAGCGTATGTTGGACGGCCTGCAGGCCGAGGGCGAAGCGCCGGTACTGGTGCATTACAGCCTGGCCGAGGACATCCGGGCGCTCATGCGGGTGCGCAACGCCATGGGCGAGGGTCGACCGCTGCCGATGGCCCTGCGCGAGCAGCGGGTGTGGGGCGCGCGCGAACGCCTGTTCGAGCGGGTATTGCCGCGGCTGGACACTGCGCGGCTGACCGACCTGTTGCTGCAGGCGCACCAGGTCGACGGCATCGTCAAGGGCCTGAAGGTACCGGGCTGGCCGACCGACCCGTGGCAGGCACTGCACCGACTGGCAATGGGACTGTGCGGCGCCTGCGTCGCGCAGTGAGAATGCACTAGCCCATCGCGTAGCGGCGCACCGACGTGCGGCCCTGCATGACCCTTCCCCCAGGCGCCGCGGGAGCCCGGACATGCCGCGCTTGGCGTGAGAAAATGTCCGCATGAACGCCGCCAACATCGCCGAATACAGCCAGACGCTGGGCTTGCAGGCACGCACCGCATCGGGCGCGATGGCCAAGGCCGACACCGCGCTGCGCAACGCCTGTCTGCGCACACTGGCGGGCCTGCTGCGCTCCAGCCTGCCGGCACTGCAAACGGCCAATGCACGGGACCTTGATCGGGCCAGCGCTGCCGGGCTGTCCGCGCCGATGGTTGACCGCCTGCGACTGACGCCGAAAATCATCGAGACAGTGGCCCAGGGCTGCGAGCAGCTCGCCGCGATGCCCGATGTGATCGGGCAGATCAGCGGCATGGTGCAGCAGCCCAGCGGCATCCGGGTGGGTCAGATGCGGGTGCCGATCGGCGTGTTCGCGATGGTGTTCGAGAGCCGCCCCAATGTCACGATCGAGGCGGCCAGCCTGGCAATCAAGAGCGGCAACGCCTGCATCTTGCGCGGTGGCTCGGAAGCCATCGATTCGAACAAGGCGCTGGCGCTGCTGGTGCACCAGGCGCTGGTTGACGCCGGCCTGCCGGGCGATGGCGTGCAGTTGGTGCAGATCACCGACCGCGCGGTTGTGGGCGAGCTGATCACCATGCCCCAGTATGTCGACATGGCGATCCCGCGCGGCGGCAAGGGCCTGATCGAACGCATCAGCCGCGACGCGCGCGTGCCGGTGCTCAAACACCTGGACGGCAACTGCCATGTGTACGTGGATGACCCTTGCGATATCGCCATGGCGGTTGCGGTGGCCGACAACGCCAAGACCCAGAAATACAGCCCCTGCAATGCCAGCGAGAGCCTGCTGGTCGCGCGCGGCGCGGCGAAAGATTTTTTGCCCGCGATCGGGGCCATCTATGCTGCCAAAGGCGTCGAAATGCGCGTCTGCCCGGACAGCCGCAACCTGCTCGCCGGCATACCCGGGGCCAAGCTGGTAGTTGCCACCGAGCAGGACTGGTTCACCGAATATCTGGCGCCGGTCATCAGCATCAAGATCGTCGAGGGCCTGGATGCGGCTGTTGCGCATATCAACCACTACGGCAGCCACCACACGGACGCCATCATCACGCGCGACCACCTGCATGCGCAACGCTTTCTGCGCGAGGTCGATTCAGCCAGCGTGATGGTCAACACGAGCACGCGGTTCGCCGACGGTTTTGAATACGGACTGGGCGCCGAGATCGGCATCAGCACCGACAAGTTCCATGCCCGCGGACCGGTGGGCATCGAGGGCCTCACGTCGCTGAAGTACGTGGTGCTGGGCAACGGGGAAGTGCGCGGCTAGCCGCGCTGTTGCTGCGCAGCTTGCGAGGGCCTGGCCTCGCCCGCACACACCACCCCATGCACAAAGCGTCCGACGCCACGGCGACACCAGGCCGCCTGGTCACCGGCTCGACGCTGGGCCATGTGATCCGCATGACCGCCGCCGGCTCGATCGGCCTGGTCGCGGTGTTTGCCGTCGATGCGCTGAACCTGTTCTACATCGCGCTGCTCGAACAACCGGCGCTGACGGCGGCGCTGGGTTACGCCTCCACCCTGCTGTTCCTGGGCACATCGACAGCGGTCGGCCTGTCCATCGCCGCGACTGCCCTTACCTCTCGGGCATTGGGGCGCGGCCAGCTGGCGCTGGCGCGTCAGATCGCTGGGGCGTCGCTGATCATCGTGGGCAGCTGCATGGCGCTGCTGGCCTTGGTCAGCTACCCGCTGATCGACCCGGCCATGCACCTGCTGGGCGCCCGCGGCGAGACCGCCGAACGCGCCGCCACGCTGACGCGCATCGTGCTGCCGTCCTGGCCACTGCTGGGGGTGGGCATGTGCCTGTCGGGCTTGCTGCGCGCCACCGGCGACGCGCGGCGCGCGATGTACGTGACGCTGGGCGCGGCCGCCACCGCACTGGTGATGGACCCGCTGCTAATTCTGGGCCTGGGCCTGGAACTGCACGGCGTGGCGATCGCCACCGTCATCGTGCGCATCGCCATGGTCGCGATCGGCCTGCACGGCTTGTGGCGGGTGCATAAGCTGATCGCCCGGCCCGACGCCGTGCTGGTGCTGCGCGAACTCAAACCGTTCATGGCCATCGCGCTGCCTGCTGTGCTGACCCAGATCGCAACGCCGGTCGGCAATGCCTTCGTGACCACGTCCATCTCGTCCTTCGGCGACGAGGCCGTCGCCGGTTGGACCGTGATCCAGCGCATCATCCCGGTCGCGTTCGGCGCGTTGTTTGCGCTGTCGGGCGCCATTGGCCCGATCATCGGCCAGAACTTCGGCGCCCAGCGCTTTGACCGCGTCACCAGTACCGTGCGCGACAGCCTCAAGGTCACGCTCGTCTACGCGTTGACGGCATGGATATTGATGGCGCTGGGCAGCGGCTGGATCGCCGACATCTTCCAGTCGCACGGCCTGGCGCGCGAACTGATCGTTTTCTTCTGCATATTTGTTGCTGGCAGCTTCCTGTTCAACGGCGCGCTGTTCGTCGCCAACGCGGCCTTCAACAACCTGGGGTTCGCGTTCTACTCGACCGCGCTGAATTGGGGCCGCTCGACGCTGGGGGTGATCCCGTTCGTATGGCTGGGCCAGTCGTGGTTTGGAGCCAAGGGGGCCTTGGCCGGATACGGATTGGGCGTGATCGCGTTCGGTCTGTTCGGAATCTGGTGGTGTTTTCGGGTGGTGGGGAAGATGCAGGAGGGCAAGGACGCACCAGCCAGGAAAGCGAAGCGGATCTGATGCAGCTACTACACACCCTTCGCCCGGACCCGCACGCCAGCGAGGCCGGCACCCGACCCCGCCGACAGCCCTACTGGATCACGGCATTGGCGCTGAGCAGCAATTCCCGGGGTACAACGACGCCGAGCGTCTTGGCGGTTTTCAGACTGACCACGAGTTCAAATACGGTCGGCTGCGTGACCGGCAAGTCGCCAGGCTTGACGCTCGCAATAATCTTGCCGATATAGCCGCCGACGCCCCGGTAAGCGGCGACCATGCTTTCGCCGTAACTCATCAGGCCGCCTTCGTCGACAAATTCCCTGAGACCGTAGACCGCAGGAATCTTGTGCCTGGCCGCAAGCGCAACGCCTGCTCGCGCACCCCGGCATCGGAGCCAACAAGAAGTCCGATGCGGACCATCTTCTGTGCCGACTGCGCGAAAACCGGCCCTGTTGCCGACAGCAGTGTGGCACCCGCCAGGATCATGGTTCTGCGTTGCATATGCATTTCCGTAGGGTCGCGGGATAGCTCTGCCGGCAGTACGAAACCAGCTTGCTCCTGAACCTCACCGAACCGAACCACGATTTTTCACCGCCTGCCGCCCACTCCTGCAGCAACTCCTCGGCGCCTCCCAACCTCGAACCATGCTTTATCGGCGGGCCACAGCGGATTCGCCCTGCCAAAAAGAACATACCTACACCGGATAAATTACACCGGATAAATTATCGAGTTCGGAATCATCTCGCTGTCATAAATACACAGCTTGACCGCGAACCGCCACCCTGCCTCGGTCCGCACCACGGTATCCAGATACCGCCCCACATTGAACACCATCGTCAACTCCGACAGCTTGGTGCGGAACACCGCATAATTCGACTCGCAAACAACCTGGTTCTTCTGCACCTCCAACACCCGCGGCGGGCCGACCACGTGGCGCTGGTAGTACGGGTCGTGGAACAGGGTCTCGCGGATGGCGTAGGCGCGGTCCTTGAGCATGCCCTTGCTCTCGAAATCCATCGTCGCCAGCGGCAAGCCGCGTTCATGGTTCTCGCGCGGAATCAGCTTGTAGATGCCCTCGTCGGTGAACAGTTCGCACCAGGCGTCCCAGTCGGCGGCATCGACGACAGCGGCATACTCGGTCAACAGCTGGCTCACCTCCAGATAGTCCTGCGGGTCGATCGGGACTCTCATGCCACGCCGCCTTGTTCTTCCTTTTCCATCACCGCGCGCCAGTAGCGATACATGCCCCGGATCAGCGTCTCGGTGACCATGTGGTCGGTGTCGCCCACCTCGCGCCCGCCCAGTTCGGCCAGCGTGCGGTGCACCGGCTTGCTTTCAAAGCCACGCTGGCTGAACTCGATCACCTCGCCATCGTCGGCCGACACAAACCCGGCCGGTCCGAACAAATTGGCCTGGCGCAGCCGGCGTTTGGTCATGGCCGCATCGTCATCCTCGAAACCGAAATGGGTCCATTCGAAGTTGAACGCGCCGTGGCCATCGGGCTGGATGTGCCGCATCGACACGCTGTTGACCTGCTGCTGCACTATCACGCTGGGAAACAGCGTCGTCATCACCGCGGTAGGGCCGCCCCACCAGGCTTCGGGCACGATGTCCAGGAAGCGATCGTCGTGCAGTTGCATGCTTTCCTTGAAACTGGACACCTGGGTTACCTGATCCGCCTTGCCGGACTGGCCGCGCGTCGAGATCATCGCCGCATGGCGGTGGTGCCTGTCCATCTTGAGTTCGGACTTGTTATCGGCGCGCCACAGGCCAAAGGTGACGAACCAGGTGTGCAGCAGGCCGGGGTGGTACGGGTCCTTGATGTTCTCCTGCATCAGCTTCCAGTTGCCCGGAATGCGCTGGCGGTTGTAGCCCAAGATCGCGAGTTTGCGTCCATTGAACAGGCGATCGAAATAGCCCAGGATCACCGGCCCCAGATAGTCTTCCAGGGACTCCACGCCGTGGTCGAACGACGCGAACACGACGCCGCCACGGCAGGCCACCCTGAGTTGCGTCAACCCGTTCTGCTTGAGGTCGAAGTCGGCCGGCATGCCGCCGTTGACCTTGCCGTCCTGGCGCACGCCGCGGCGAAACGGCACGCCCTGCAACTCGCCCGACAAGGTGTAGCTCCACTGGTGGTAGGGACAGATGAACTCCTTGCGGTTGCCATGGCGCTCGCGGCAAAATTGCATGCCGCGGTGCGCGCAGACGTTCTCGACCACATGCACCGCACCCGACTTGTCGCGCACCAGGATGACCGAGCGTTCACCGACGACGGTCCGCTTGAAATCGCCCGGGTTGGGGATCTCGGCCTCCAGGCCGACATAGTTCCAGTGACCGCGGTAGAAGAAGCGGTCGAGCTCACGCTTGTGCAACTGCTCGCTGGTGTAGACCCCAAACGGGATCCGGCTGCTGCCCTCGTTTTCCCACGTGATGGCTTCGGGAAACACACTGGGTTGTTGTTGCTGCTGCATGCCCACGCTCCATGGTTAGGTCGCGGCAGGTCGAGCGCCGCACCACCACCATGATAGCCACCGGCCATCACGCGCGCTGGTTTGGCCAGCCCAGGGCGAAGCTACGCGAAAAAAGGGTCCGGGCGGACGACGGCTGACGGCCGGCGGTTGCACTCTACGGGGGAGCCAGGTCTTGTTCAGCCGCGCGCGGCCTGCAACACATCACGCGTACGCCGCGCCTCGTTGCGTGCGGCGTCCACGAAATCGGCGCCCGCCGAGGCATACAGAATGGCACGCGACGAGTTCACCACGATCGGCCCGGTGCTGCGCCCATGGGCGCCGCGCCAGCCGGCGCGCACCGTGCTGGCCGCGTCGCCGCCCTGGGCGCCGACACCGGGAATCAGCAAGGGCAGGGTCGGTGCCAGTTCGCGCACACGGGCAATCTCGGCCGGGTAGGTGGCGCCCACCACCAGGCCGAGCTGGCCGTTGGTGTTCCACCGGCCCTGGGCTAGCCGCGCAATATGCTCGTACAACAGGGGCTCGCCGTCGACGCCAGCCAGGCGCTGGTTCTGCAGGTCGTCGCCTCCCGGATTCGAGGTGCGACACAGCAAAAAGGCGCCCTTGTCGTGGCGCTTGAGGTAGGGCTGCACCGAATCGAAACCCATGAACGGCGACAGCGTCACTGCATCGGCGCCGTAGCGCTCAAACGCCTCGATCGCGTATTGCTCGGCGGTGGCACCGATGTCGCCACGCTTGGCATCGAGGATCACCGGTACGTGGGGCGCGCTGCGGCGCATGTGGGCCATCAGCTGCTCGAGTTGCGCCTCGGCGCGGTGCGCCGCGAAATAAGCGATCTGCGGCTTGAACGCCAGCACCAGATCGGCGGTGGCGTCGACGATGGCGGCACAGAAGTCGAATATCTTGCCGGCATCACCGCGCAGAGTGTCCGGGAATCGGGCCGGTTCCGGGTCCAGTCCCACGCACAGCAGGGAGCCGTTGCGGCTTTCGGCCCGGGCGAGTCTGTCGATGAAGTTCATGCGGACGCAGGCGGTGTTTGCGTCTGCGCGCGCGCCAGGCACAGATCGGCCCAGGCATTGGCTTTCTCCAGCGGTGCGCGCAGCAGTTTGGATGGATGGTAAGTGACGATCACAGGCAGCCCGAAGCAGCGAAAGACCTTGCCGCGCAATTGGCCAAATGGCTGCTGCAATGCCTGCGGATAATCCTGGGCCAACAGCGACATGGCGGCGAACCGGCCCATCGCCACGATGACCCGCGGCCGTGTCAGCGCGATCTCGCGCCGCAGGTAACGCGCGCAAACAGCCAGCTCCTCGGCGCCCGGATTGCGGACCGCGGCCGGGCGGCATTTCACCACTGAACTCAGCCGGGCACCAGCGCCCGCCTGCCCATGGCGCGAGCACTGCACGGCATGCAGCATGTTGTCCAGCAACTGGCCGGACGGACCGACAAAGGGCGTGCCGGCACGTTCCTCCTGCTCGTCAGGCGGCTCGCCGACGATCAACCAGTCTGCCTGGACGGGAGCGGGATCGATCGAAAAAACAGCGCCCTTGCGCCCTTCGCACAGGCCGCAGGCGGTACAGCCCGCAACCGCCTGACGCAGCTGCGACCAGTCCATCTGGTCGATCTCCGATCCCGCTGTCGTCACTGCCTCATTGTGCCGAGCCGCTTGCACGACCGCCGCAACGGCAGTGGTCCCGGTGGCCGCCGTTGCCGGGCGGCCAAAGCGGACCGACGCTGCGTCTGCAGCGGGCAAATCGACGTCGGCCATGGCCAGCGCTGCCGTCGGCGGCGCGGCGCCCACGTCGGCCACAGGCCACCATACCGGCACCTTCATTTCTGCCAGCATCGCCCGTTGGCGCGGATCCAGATTCAGGCCCATCAGGCATGCTCCATGCTGCGCCTTGCGCAATTCGCCCTTGGGAACGGCCCGGCGGCGCTCATCAGATTACCTTCGTGCTTCGCACTGCGATGCGAGCTTGCTTGGGAGCGGCCCGGCGCAGCGCTCATCAGGCAAGGCCATACCCACCCGCACCGGGCGCAGGATTTCGATGCCGGTGCATGCGGCACATCTCATAGTTTCAGGCTCATCACCACTGCGTCTTCGCGTTTGCCAGCAACGGCCGGGTAGTAGGCCTTGCGATGGCCCACCCGGCGAAAACCATGCCGCCGGTAGACCTGCATCGCGCGCAGGTTGCCAACCCGCACCTCCAGCCACAACCAAACGGCCCCCTGGCCCCGGGCCCATAGCGCGAGCGCTTCGAGCATCAGGCGCGCCCAACCCTGGCGCTGGTAGCGGGGCGCAACGGTGATGTTGAGCAGGTGCACCTCGTCGACGCCTTTCATGGCAATGAAATAACCGAGCAACTCGCCCTTGGCGACCACCATCTGCGCCTGGTAGCCGGCGTTCAAGGCATCGGAAAAATTGGTCTCCGACCACGGGTGGGCATAGGCCTGTCGCTCGACCTCGAGCACCTGCGGCAGGTGGGCCGTAGACAGGGCTTCGAATTGCGCCTGGCCGGCGCGCAGTACGGCACTCATGGTCAGAGGGTGACGGCGGCTTTGGCCGCCGCACGTTCGGAGCTGGTGGATGCGACTTTATCGCGGATATACAGGGGCAGCGCCAGCGCCGGGTCCACACCGTGGCCGGTTGCCAACAACGCCGGCGCAATGCGCAGCATGGCGCTGGCGAGCGGCACAGCGGCAATGCGTTGCTGGTCCGGCGCACCCGCCAATCGCGCACCATAAGCATCGAACACGTTGCCGGCCATGGCCTGGCCCGCATCGGCCCGCAGGTCCTGCGGCCGAACCAGCGCCGGCGCGCGCAGCGTGTGCCATTGCACACCGTCCCAGCGATAGCTGCCGGCGTAGATTTCATCCATGCGCGCGTCCAGCATGGCCAGCACGTCACAGGGAAGCTGTTGCGGCAGCAACGCCGCTCGCGCCTGCTCGGCCACCACCAGCAGCGTATCCAGCGGCAGCACCGGTACCGGCGTGGCGCGCGCACCAAATGCCAGCCCTTGGGCCACTGCACAGGCCGTACGCAGGCCGGTGAAGGCGCCCGGGCCACGCCCGAACACGATGGCGTCTAGATCGGCAAAGCCCAAACCGGCCTGGTCCATCAGCGCGCGTATGGTCGGAATCAAGGTCGCCGAGGCCCGGGCGCCACCCTCGGCCTCCTGCGACCACAGCCGCCACGCGCCATCGCGCAGCAGGCCCACGGCCACCGACATGCGGTCGGTGCTGGTGTCAAAGGCAAGCAGACGCATGCTGGCGCGGCTCAGGATTCGATCCGTTGTGCCGGCGCGGCAGCCATCACTGGCGCGCGGGGCACAGCCGGCACCATGCGCACACCAAACACAATGCCCGCCGTCACCAGCGCCAGTCCCAGCGCCAGGTTCCAATGCAGCGGCTCGTCCAGCAACAGCACCGCCGACACCGCGGCCAGGCCAGGCACCACCGCGGTGAGCATGGTGGAGCGCACCGGGCCGAAGTGCTGGATCATCCGGGTGAAGCTGATGCCGGAAATCACGACCGACCCGATGCCCTGGAACACCATCTGGAACACCACCTGGGCCCATGGCGCCTCCAGGAAGCGTCCCGGGACCCATTCCAGCAACAACAAGGCGCAGTACACGGGCACATAAACAAAAAAAGCGAAGACGGTGATGGCAACCGTGGCGCGCACAGCGTCGAGCAGAAAATGCCGCGCCAGCACGCTGTAGCAAGACCAGCACAGCGCCGCTGTCATGAACAGCAGATCGCCTTTCCAGACCTCGCCTCCATCAAAGGCACGCAACAGGCTGGAGCCGCCCACCAGCGCGCCCCCGGCGACGATGAGCGCCAATCCGACCGCGCGCGCACCCGATATGCGCGTGCCCAGAAACAAGGCCGCCAGCAGCGTGGTCCACAGCGGCAGGCTGCCTGGCAACAGTACCGCTGCATGCGCTGCAGGGGCAAATACGAAGCCGCTGTAGACCACCATCGCATAAAGCAGTCCGCCAAAGAGTCCAACCGCGGCGGTGGTCCGCAGCGGCAACGGAGAGAAACCGAAAAACGACGACGCGCCAACGCCGCTGGCGCGGTCACGGCGAGCAAGGAACCAGCCCAGCGGCAGCAGGATGGCGCCGGCACCGAGCAGGCGTGCCAGGGCGATGTCGAACGGGTTGAGCGCGCCGCCAAGCAAAGGATCGGCTGTGACGCGCGCGATGACAATGAACGAGGTCCAGATCACGATGGTCACCAGGGCGGCTGCAACGCCTGACGCTTGTGGAGGAATGGACTTGAACCAGCGCATCCGTAGATTATCCCGGAACTACCCGATCGACCTCGCCGCAAGGCCGGGCCGCGCTATGCGCGCGGTAGACTGGCGTGATGCCGATTGCCTGCGCCCATCCGATCGTTCACCCCTGCATGTTGCGGCAGCGCCCGGCCGCGGGATGCGCCTGGCGGGCCGGCCGAATCCCGCGCTGGCTGCTGACATGCATGCTGGGCGCAGCCGGGTCTGTGCTGGCGCAGAACCTGCCAGCGGAGGTCGATGCAGCGCTGACCCGGGCCAAGCTGCCGCGCGACGCCGTATCGTTACTGGTCGTTGACGCGCAGGGCGGCAAACCGGCGCGCATCAGCCATCGCGCCGATGTGGCGATGAACCCGGCCTCGGTCATGAAGCTGGTGAGCACCTACGCCGCGCTCGAGCTGCTCGGGCCGGCCTACAGCTGGAGCACGCCGGTGTATCTGGATGGGCCAGTCCGCGACGGCGTCCTGACGGGCAACCTGCATATCCAGGGTCAGGGTGATCCAACCCTGGTCGCCGAGCGCCTGTGGCTGTTGATGCGCCGCATCCGCGCGCTGGGCATCGAGCGCATTGCCGGCGACATCGTGCTCGACCGCAGTGCATTCGCACTGGCGCCCACCGATCCGGGCGGGTTCGATGGCGAACCGCTGCGCCCTTACAACGTGGCGCCCGACGCGCTGCTGCTCAACTACAAGTCGCTCGTCATGACCTTCGTCGTCGATCGGCCCAACAACCTGGCCCGGGTGCATGTGAACCCGCCGTTGGCCGGGGTGTCGATTCCGGCTTCCGTGCCGCTGTCCGGTGGCGTGTGTGGCGACTACCGCGGCAGCTTGCGCGCAGATTTCTCCGACGCGGCACGGGTCCGCTTTGCCGGCAGCTATCCGGCTGCGTGCCTGGAGCGGACCTGGCCGGTGGCGCTGGGCGATCCGGCCGGCTACGCCGCACGCGCCATCGAGGGCATGTGGCGCGATGTGGGTGGACAAATGACCGGTACGGTGCGCGACGGCCCCTTGCCTGCGGGTATCGGACCACCCGCTTTCGAGTTGGGCTCACCGGCGCTGGCCGAGGTGATCCGCGACATCAACAAGCACAGCAACAACGTGATGGCGCAGCAGCTGTTCCTCAGCCTCAGCCTGCCGAGCCCCCGGATCAATGGCAGGCTGACCCTGCCGGGAGGCGGCGCCGCGCCGGCCTCGTTCGAGGCCTCGCGCGATGTGCTGCGCAACTGGTGGCGTGAACGCTTTGCCGGCCTGGAGCCGCCCGTAGTAGACAACGGCTCCGGCCTGTCGCGCAACGCCCGGGTCAGCGCGCAGGCGCTGGGGCGCATGCTGCAGACCGCCTACCAATCGCCGCTGATGCCCGAACTGATGGCCTCGCTGCCCATCGTCGGCATCGACGGCACGATGCGGCGCAACCGATCACGCGCCACCGCGAACGCGCACCTCAAGACCGGCAGCCTGCGCGACGTGGTGGCCATGGCCGGCTACGTGCACGCCGCCAGCGGCCGTCGCTATGTGCTGGTCGCGATCGCCAACCATGCGAACGCCGGCCTCAGCAGCGCCGCGTTCGACACGCTGCTCGACTGGGTGATCCGGGACGAGTGAAATAGCCCTGCCCGGTACTGATTGCCCATGCCATCGCGGTCGCGCGGGCCCCAATCAGCCCGCTGCCGCCGCGCGCTGCAGCCGGTCCCGCACCCCGTCCCATTCCACGTCGTCGGGCGGCGTCTCGACCCAGATCAACTTGACGCCCTGATCGTCGAATTCACGCAGCACTGCAAACAACTGCTGTGCGGTGCTGGCCGCATCGTCGGGCATGCGCCGGCGCAACACCCCGCCCGAACGGCTGCCCAGCAGGGCCCGCGCATAGGTTGCGATCACCGGGCCTTGCTGCGCCGGCTTGATATCGTCGCCCAGCAGGTCGAGCGCGGTTTGCAGCGCAGCGGCGGGCATCAGCCGGACCTTGGCCTTGGGCGCATAGTGGGCCTCCAGCGTGCCTGAGGCCCGCGGCGCAGGCATCGCCACCGACGCGTCGTCCTCGTCCAGTACCCGCTGGCCACAGACCCTTTGCAATTGCTTTGGGGTGATCGCGCCGGGCCGCAGCAACACCGGCTGACCTCGGCTGCAGTCGACAATGGTCGATTCGATACCCACCGCGCAGGGCCCTCCATCGAGCACCAGCAGGTCGGCGCCGAACTCGCCCCGCACATGGGCTGCCGTGGTCGGGCTAACCCGGCCAAACTGGTTGGCGCTGGGCGCGGCCAGCCCCATGACGCCCCGCGCCCGGCATGCGTGCAGCAGCGCCTGCGCCACCGGGTGTGCCGGGCATCGCAAGCCGATGCTGTCCTGCCCTCCGGCGGCGGCCCTGCCATGCGCTGGCCGCCGGGGCAGGATCAGCGTCAACGGGCCGGGCCAGAATGCCTGCATCAACGCATGGGCATAGACCGGCACCTGGTGCGCAAAAAACGCCACGCCGTCGGCACCTGTGGCCGTATCGTCGACATGCACGATCAGCGGGTGATTGCTCGGCCGACCCTTGGCCGCAAACACCTTGGCCACGGCCGCGTCGTTGCCGGCGTCGGCGCCCAGGCCATACACGGTTTCGGTCGGAAAGGCGACCAGTTCCCCCGCGCCCAGGGCATCGGCCGCGGCGCGGATCGACTCGGCCTGGCGTCCGTCCATCATCGACATGGCCTGCTCCGCCCTAGCCGGGCAGCCGGATTCCCAGCAACGCTGCCGCCTGCGCTGCGGTGGCCTGCACCTGCTGCGCCGTCCGGCCGGTGATGGTCAGATGGCCCATCTTGCGGCCCCGGCTGGCGCGCAGTTTTCCGTACAGGTGCAGATGGGCGCCGGGCAGCGCCAGTACCGCGTTCCAGTCCGGTGTCTGCGGCTGCGCATCGGCTTGGGCCGGGACGCCTGGCCGCTCGTACCACAGCTCCCCCAGCAGGTTGAGCATGACGGCGGGGCTATGCTGGCGCGGCGTCGGCAATGGCAGCCCGGCCAGCGTATGCACCTGCAGGTCGAACTGCGAATGGTCGCAGGCGTCCAGCGAGTAGTGGCCGCTGTTGTGCGGCCGCGGCGCAATCTCGTTGACCAGCAGATGTGCGCCATCCGCGCTGCTTTCGGCAACGACGAAGAATTCGACGCACAGCACACCGACATATTCCAGTTCCTGCGCAATGGCACAGGCGGCCGCGTATGCTTTCTCGGCCAGGGCAGCCGGCAGATTGCCGTCAAAAACCTCGGTCATCGCCAGGATGCCGCCCACATGCAGATTGCGTTGCACCGGAAACGTCACCATCGCGCCATCCCAGCCGCGCGCCACGATCACCGAGCATTCGCACTGCAGCGTCAACTGGCGCTCCAGCATGCAGGGCACCGACTTCAACTGCGCCCAGGCCGCGGCCAGCTCGGCCCGGCTCTGTACCCGCGCCTGGCCTTTGCCGTCGTATCCCAGTCGAGCCGTCTTGAGGATGCCGGGCAGCAGGTCGTCCGGTATTACCGCCAAATGTTCGGCGCTGGTGATGACCGCGTACGGCGCGGTGGCTAGACCGCAAGCCCTGAAATGCGCCTTCTCGCGAATTCGGTCCTGCGCGATCGCCAGGCACTGCGCCGACGGTGCCACCGGCCGGTGCGCACCGAGGGTGAACATGGCGCCCGAGGGCACGTTCTCGAATTCGGTCGTGATCGCCGCGCAGCGCTGCATCATCTGGGCCAGCGCCTGCTCGTCCAGGTAGTCGGCATGGATATGGAAATGGCTGACCAGCCCCGCCGGGCTGACAGGGTCCGGGTCCAGCACCGCGGTGAAATAGCCCATGCGCTGGGCGGCCTGCACGAACATGCGGCCCAGTTGGCCGCCCCCCATCACGCCCAGCGTGGTCTGTTGCCCGCTCGCCGTGGTACCCGGCAAAACCGCCTGCCGGGTCATGGCTGACCCACTCGCAAACCCACCGGCGGCACCACCATCGCGCGTGCCGCTTCGGTCTGCGTGGCACGAAACGCATCCAGCTTCGCAAGCAGAACCGCGTCCTCGTTGGCCAGCAACGCCACGGCAAACAAGGCCGCGTTGACTGCGCCAGCCGCCCCAATGGCAAATGTGGCCACGGGAACCCCCTTGGGCATCTGCACGATGCTGTGCAGCGAGTCCACGCCCGACAGGTGTTTGCTGGCCACGGGCACCCCGAGTACCGGCACGCTGGTCTTGGCCGCCAGCATGCCGGGCAGGTGGGCTGCGCCGCCGGCCCCGGCGATGATGGCCTTGAGGCCGCGACCACGCGCCGATTCGGCGTAGCGGAACATGTCATCGGGCATACGGTGCGCCGAGACGACCCGCGATTCATGGCTTATGCCAAACTGTTGGAGAATCTGGGCTGCGTGTTGCATGGTGTCCCAGTCGGAACTGGAACCCATCACGACACCGATGTGAATGTTCATGGTGATTGGCTGTCAGGGGTAATGGCCCCTGGCGCGGTGATGCCGGTGGATGCAGGCGAAGGTCTGCTGCCAGCAACCCGATTTTAGTCAGTCCCCCCTTTTTGTTCTTTCTTGCCCGGGTGTTACCGCAATGATCAACGTTACTGCCGCCAATTTCGAAGCCGAAGTCATCGAAGCCTCGATGGATACGCCGGTGCTGGTCGATTTCTGGGCGCCCTGGTGCGGGCCCTGCAAGGTGATCGGCCCGCTACTCGAAAAAGTCGAGAAGGACTACCAGGGCCGCTTCAAGCTGGTGAAGATCGACTCCGACCAGGAACAGGAGATCAGCCAGGCCTTCGGTATCCGCAGCATTCCGACCTGCGTGCTGATGGTCGGCGGCAAGCCGGTCGACGGTTTCATGGGCGCCGTGCCCGAAGGCCAGCTCAAGACGTTTCTGGACAAGCACCTGCCACCGGCCGATGTATTCGAGGCCGAAGTCACCAGTGAGTCGGTGTCCGACGCACCGCCCGAAAACGACCCGCAGGCACGCCAGGAGGCCCTGCACCAGGCGATGCTGCAAAAGCCCGACGACGACGACGCGCGTTTCGCCTATGTCAAGTTCCTTCTGCAGGCCGGGCGCCTGGCCGATGCCAAGGCCGCACTCGAACCGGCCTTGCCCCGGGCCGCGCTGGTACGGCGCATCGACTCACTTCAGCGTTGGACCAGCGCGATTGACTTTGCAGCGGAGCAGGGCGCGCCGGACGCAGCCGCCGCGGGCTTCGACGCCAAGATTGCCGCTAGCAAACGCGACTTCGACGCCCGCTTCGCCAAGGTGCAGTTGCTGATGGCCGCACAGGCCTGGACCGACGCGATGGACGAGTTGCTCGAGATCCTGATGCGCGACAAGGCCTGGAGCGAGGAACTGGCACGCAAGACCTTCATCGCCATCCTGGACATCATCGAACCGCCATCGGTCAAGGTCGCTGACGGACAGATTCCACCGGTCGATCCGGTGGTGGCGACCTACCGCCGGCGCTTGAGCAGCGTCGTTTTGAGCTAAGGCCGGTCGCCGGGCTTCAGCCTGGCCGGGTCAGGCGCTGTAGCGCTTCCCGGTACTTGGCCGCCGTTGCCTGTGCAACGTCAGCCGGCAACGCCGGTGCCGGGGCCCGCTTGTCCCAGGGCCGACCGTCAATGCGCACCTGCTCGAGCCAGTCGCGCACGAATTGCTTGTCATAGCTCGGCGGGTTGATTCCTTCCCGATAGCCTTCGAGTGGCCAGAAACGGGACGAGTCCGGCGTCATTACCTCGTCCATCAGCACCATGCGACCCTGCGCATCGAGGCCAAATTCGAACTTGGTGTCGGCAATGATGATGCCCTTGGCCAGTGCGATCGCCGCGCCGGACTGGTACAGCGCGATGCTGGTGTCGCGCATCTGCGCCGCCAGGGCCGGCCCGACCATGTCGACGGTGCGCGCATAGGTAATGTTTTCGTCATGATCGCCCGCTGCGGCCTTGGCCGCGGGCGTGTAGATCGGCTGGGACAGCTTCGACGCATTGCGCAGGCCGGCAGGCAGCGCGACGCCACACACCGACTGGTTCTGCTGGTATTCCTTCCAGCCGCTGCCGGCCAGATAACCGCGTACCACGGCCTCGACCGGTAGCGGACGCAGGCGCCGCACCAGCATCGCGCGTCCACGCACCTGGTCTAGTTCCGACGCGGCGACGACAGACTCGGGCGCGTCACCGGTCAGGTGGTTGGGACAGATCACGCTCAGCTTGTCGAACCAGAAAAGCGCCATCTGCGTCAGCAGCGCGCCCTTGCCGGGAATGGGTTGATCCAGAATGACGTCAAAAGCGCTGAGCCGGTCGCTGGCGATCATCAAAATGCGGTCGTCGCCCACCGCATAGTTGTCGCGCACCTTGCCGCGCGCGAGCAGCGGCAGGGACTGAATATGGGAGGTATGCAGGGCGGTTACGGCGTCGGACATGCGCCAATTCTAGGACGCACCAGCGCCCGCCTGTGGTCTGCAGGACCCGTTGCGCGATTCGCTCGATTTACTGGACGAGCTGCGCCAACTCCCCGCGCGCATACTGCCCGGCAACGATCGACAGGCTGTTGCCCTTGATCTTGCTGCCCTGTCCCTCGCAGCCAAACTGCTGGTAACGCTGCTTGCAGATCTGCTTGGCCGCCTCGCGCGCCGGCTTGAGCCAGTCGCGCGGATCGAACTTGTCGGGATGCTCGGCCATGTACTTGCGCACCGCGCCGGTCATCGCCAGGCGCACATCGGTGTCGATGTTGACCTTGCGCACGCCGAACTGGATCGCCTTCTGGATCTCCTCGACCGGCACGCCGTAGGTTTCCTTCATGTCGCCGCCGTGCTGGCGGATGATGGCCAGTAGGTCCTGCGGCACCGATGACGAGCCATGCATCACCAGGTGGGTGTTGGGCAGTCGACGATGGATTTCCTTGATGCGCTCGATCGCCAGGATGTCGCCGGTGGGCTTGCGGGTGAACTTGTAGGCGCCGTGGCTGGTGCCGATGGCGATCGCCAGCGCGTCAAGCTGGGTGCGGCGCACGAAGTCGGCCGCCTGCTCCGGGTCGGTCAGCAACTGGTCGCGGGTCATGGTGGCCTCGGTGCCATGGCCGTCCTCCTTGTCGCCGCGCATGGTTTCCAGCGACCCCAGGCAGCCCAGTTCACCCTCGACGGTGACGCCGGTCGCATGCGCCATGTCGACCACCTTGCGGGTGACCTCGACGTTGTAGTCGTAACTGGCGATGGTCTTGCCGTCGCCCTCCAGCGAACCGTCCATCATGACCGAGCTGAAGCCCAGGTCGATCGCGCCCTTGCACGCCTCAGGGCTCTGGCCGTGGTCCTGGTGCATGACCAGCGGAATATGCGGATACGACTCGATCGCCGCCGCGATCAAGTGCTTGATGAATGCCTCACCGGCGTACTTGCGCGCACCGGCGCTGGCCTGCAGGATCACCGGCGCGCCCACTTCGTCGGCCGCCGCCATCACGGCCTGCACCTGCTCCAGGTTGTTCACATTGAAGGCCGGTATGCCGTAGCCGTTGACGGCGGCATGGTCCAGCAACTCACGCATCGAAACGAGTGCCATGGTAGGAATCTCCCTGAAAAAACACCGGTACGGCACCGGATTGCCGCACAGCGCGACATCGCTCGGTAACCGGCTGGTATCCCGACAAATTCTACTGCGCCCGGTTTCGGCCACCTGCTTAATGCGGCCTTAAGCGTCGCCGCCGGCAGGCTTCCCCTATCGCGACCATTGGATGTGGTCGACACTATTGCACGAAGCGGCGCGCCGGGTCGCGTAGGCCGGGCAACTGATGCTGCTGCTATCCAACTGGTGGCCGTTCGGCGCATTGCGCCTGCTGACGCGCCGTCAACGGGCGCACATGTTCCTGGCCGCCATGCTGTGCCTGTTGGTGATATCCACTTTCAAGAACATGAACGCCGCCAGTTGCCCCTGGGACCTGGCCGGGTTCGGCGGCAATGCGATCTATGTCTCACATTGGAACTGGCGGCTGTCCGACGGTGGCGTGGGTCGCTGCTTTCCGGCCGGCCATGCGTCGGCGGCGTTCTGCTTTCTACCCGGCTACTTCTGGTTGCGCGAGAAAGCGCCGCGCGCCGCCCGGCTCTGGCTATCGGCCACGCTACTGGCCGGATTCAAAATCGGACTGGCGCAACAGGTTCGCGGTGCGCACTATCTGAGCCACACCTTGTGGACGGGACGGTTGTGCTGGGTCATTGCGGCGCTGTCCCACGGACTGCTGGAGCATGGGGTTGCAGGCCTGGCTCGCGCCCGCAGCCTGCCAATAGCTCTGGCGTCGAAAACGGTGCTCAGGCCACGCGGCAGATCTTGAGCATATTGGTGCCACCAGGCGCGCCCATGGGCTCACCGCAGGTGATCGCATAGACATCGCCGCTTTGCACGATATTGCGCGCTTTCAGATGGTTCTCGGCCTCGATCAGGGCGGTATCACGGTCGACATTGTTGTCCATCAGCAGCGGTCGCACATTGCGGTACAGGGCCATCTTGCGCTGGGTCGCCACACGTGGCGTGAGCGCATAGATCGGCACCCGGATCAGGTGTCGGCTCATCCACAAGGGGGTTGAACCGCTGTCGGTCAGGGCCACGATGGCCTTGGCGCCCATGTGAAAGGCAGTGAACAAGGCGCCCATGGCGATCGACTGGTCGATCCGGTCAAAGGTCTTGCCCATGAAATCGGCCTCGAAGTTGACCACCTCGTGCGCCTCGGCGGCATGGCATATCTTGGCCATCTCGATCACCGTCTCCAGCGGGTATTTGCCGGCCGCAGTCTCGGCCGACAGCATGACCGCGTCCGTTCCGTCCAGCACCGCATTGGCGACGTCGCTGACCTCGGCGCGGGTTGGCACCGGGTTGTTGATCATCGACTCCATCATCTGGGTCGCGGTGATCACCACCTTGTCGTGTTCGCGCGCCAGCTTGATCATGCGCTTTTGCAACGCGGGCACCGCGGCGTTGCCCACCTCGACCGCCAGGTCGCCGCGCGCCACCATGATGCCGTCGCTGGCCAACAGGATCTCGAGCAGCTTGGGTATGGCCTCGGCGCGTTCGATCTTGGCGATCAGACCGGGGCGGTGGTTGGTGTCGACCGAAGCCACGCTGCACAACTGGCGCGCCATCTCCATGTCGGTTGCGTTCTTGGGAAAGCTTACCGCCACATAATCGGCCTTCAGGCCCATGGCGGTTCGGATGTCATCCATGTCCTTGGCGGTGAGCGCCGGCGCCGTGAGACCTCCGCCCTGCTTGTTGATGCCCTTGTTATTGGACAGTTCGCCGCCGATCTTGACGGTCGTGTGCACCGCCTCGCCCTTGACCGCGTCGACCGTGATCACGATCAGGCCGTCGTTGAGCAACAAGACGTCACCTGGCTTGACCTCGCGCGGCAGTGACTTGTAGTCCAACCCGACCGCGTCCACATCACCAGGTTCGGTGCGCGTGGCGTCCAGCACGAATTTCTGGCCGGCCTTGAGCATCACCTTGCCCTCGCCGAACTTGCCCACGCGGATTTTGGGGCCCTGCAGGTCGGCCATGATGGCCACCTCGCGGCCCGCGCGCTGGGCTGCTTCGCGCACCAGTTGCGCTCGGTTGATATGGTCCTGCGCGGTGCCGTGGCTGAAATTGAGCCGCACCACGTTGACACCGGCGCGGATCATCTGCTCCAGCATTTCTGGCTCGCTCGAAGCAGGGCCCAGGGTGGCAACGATCTTGGTGGCGCGGCGAATGGCCATGGTGCAGTCTCCGTTATGATTCGCGCGATTCTCCCATCGAAACGGTTACCACCCGGTTACGGCGCGGCGCGAAACACGGGTATCGCGCCGCCACCGACCGGCGCCATGATGCTGGATAGGTGCTCAGCCTTTGGCGCGACGCGCCAGAATTTCGAACGCAGGCAGGGTCTTGCCTTCAAGCACTTCCAGAAATGCACCACCACCGGTGGAGATGTAGTCGATCTTTTTCTCAAGGCCATACTTGGCGATCGCAGCCAGGGTGTCACCACCGCCGGCAATGGAAAACGCGTCGCTATCCGCGATTGCACGGGCGATGCGCTTGGTGCCCGCCTCGAACGCGGGGAACTCGAACACCCCGACGGGACCGTTCCACACGATGGTGCCGGCAGACTCCAGCTGCTCGGCCAGCTGCTTGGCGGTCTGCGGACCGATGTCCAGTATCAGATCGTCATCCTGCACGTCGGCAGCGGCCTTGACCGTGGCCTTGGCGTCGGCCTTGAACTCCTTGGCCGTTACCACGTCGATCGGAATCGGCACCGCAGCACCACGCGCGGTCATGGACAGGATGACGGCCTTGGCGTCTGCCAGCAGGTCCGGCTCGGCCAGGCTCTTGCCGATCTTCATTCCGGCCGCCAGCATGAACGTATTGGCGATGCCGCCCCCGACGATGAGTTGGTCGACCTTGTCGGCCAGGCTCTTGAGGATGGTCAGCTTGGTGGACACCTTGGAGCCGGCCACAATGGCCACCAGCGGGCGCTTCGGGTCCTTCAATGCCTTGCCGATGGCGTCGATCTCTGCCGCCAGCAGCGGGCCGGCGCAGGCCACCGGTGCAAACTGCGCAATGCCGTAGGTACTGGCCTCGGCCCGGTGCGCGGTGCCGAACGCGTCGTGCACGAAAATATCGCACAGGCCGGCCATCTTTCGCGCCAGCAATTCGCTGTTCTTTTTCTCGCCTACATTGATGCGGCAGTTCTCGAGCATGACCAGGTCGCCACTGTGCAGTTCCCGCCCGTCGAGCGTCACGCCATCGAGCCAGTTGGCCAGCAGCGGCACCTCGCGTTCAAGCAGTTCGCCCAGCCGTTGGGCGACCGGCGCCAGCGAATCGGCAGGTGAGAAGCTGCCCTCGCTGGGCCGACCCAGATGCGAGGTGACCATCACGGCGGCGCCCGCCTCCAGCGCCATCTGGATGCATCCGACCGAGGCCCGGATGCGGGTGTCCTCGGTGATCTTGCCGTTGTCATCCTGCGGCACATTGAGATCGGCCCGGATAAAAACCCGCTTGCCCGCAACTTGACCGGCGGCGCACAGATCGGAGAAACGGATGAATTCCATGGTTCGCACTTTCTGTCAGTCGGTAAGCCCAAATTGTAGGTTCCGCTCGGGCGCGCGCACTCGACGCTCAGCGACAGGACGCAAACCAGTCCATCTCCCGGCGGTACAGGGTCGTCTGCACATCCAGCAGCCCGAGCACGGCATGGAACAGATTGTCATGCGACAGGGGCTCGCCAGCATGCTGGCGCAGGCATTGCAGGCGCAGATTCAGACGTGCGGCCATCGCGGGCGATACCCAGCTCAGCATCGGAACATGGGTCTGGGTATCGGGCGCCAGCACATACGGCAGACCATGCAGGTACAGGTTGTTCTCGCCCAGGGATTCGCCGTGGTCGGACACATACAGCAGCGCCGTGTCCTGCGCTCCGTCGGCCGCCTTTGCCGCCAGCCAGAGCGCCAGGCTGGCGAGCACATGGTCGGTGTAGACCAGGGTGTTGTCATAGGCGTTGAGCAACTGCGCGCGGTCGCAGTCCTGCAGCACATTGCTGCGGCATTCAGGCTGGAAAGCCTTGAACGCAGGCGGCGTGCGCTTGAAATAGGCCGGGCCATGGCTGCCCATCTGGTGCAGCACCAGCACCACACCGCGCGCGCGGCGAGCGGGATCCAGTGCGGCGATGCGCTGGTCCAGGCCGGCCAGCAGTACCTCGTCCCAGCATTCACCATCCTTGCACAGGCCAGGCGTCTTCAGATCAAAGGTGTTGACCTGGGCGACCCGGTCGCACAGCCCCTTGCAGCCAGACTGGTTGTCGATCCACAATACCGCCAGACCGGCGCGTTGCAACACATCGAGCAGGTTCTCGTGCGGCTGCCGCGAGGCCTCGAACGCCTGCCTGCCCAGGTGCGAGAACATGCACGGCAACGAAACCTGGGTGTTGGTGCCACAGGAACGCACCGCGCTATAGTAGGTAAAAGCCGGTCCCTCGTTGGCGAGTTTCTGCAGTTGCGGGTTGGTGGCGCGGCCATAGCCGCCGAGCGAAAAATTGGCGGCGCGCGCAGTCTCGCCCACCACCAGCACCACCAGCGGCGTGCGCAGTGCGCTGCCATGGGTGGGACCCAGGCGCGCGTCCAGCCCGATCGGCAGCAAGCTGCGGCTGGCCTGGGTACCGTGGTCCAGCGCCAGCTTGCCGCTGGCATACAGCGTATTGATCGGATTGACCAGGTAGCGCACCTGCTTGTGGTTGCGCATCAGCGATGCCAGGTCCTGGAACGCCAGCAAGGTCACGCCCAGCAACACCAGCAGCGCCGCCACCGCGCCTGCGAGGTTACGCACGGCCTGCGGCCCGAATCGGCGCCACAGGATCGGCTGACGCCATACCCACCAGCCCGGCAGGAACGCGATCACGGTCATGCTCAGTGCCAGCTGCCAGGACAACAGGTCGCGCGTCTCGCGCAGATCGGTGTTGGCCACGTTGGCCATCATCGTGGCGTCGATCACCACGCCATACTGGAGCATGAAATAGCTGCTGGCTGCCGCAATGACCAACAAAAGACACAAGGCCGGCTTAAGCATGCGCTTCCAGGCCAAAAGGCTAAGCAGCATCGTCTGGGCCGCCACGATCCAGACGAACATGCCGGTGGCAAACACGGCGCCACGCCATCCCGCCAGTTCAGGCATGGGCCAGACGGCGCGCCACAGCGGCAGATTGCCCGCCAGTGTCAGCCAGCAACTGACCAGCAGGATCAACGCGACGGGGCTCCAACCGCGTGGCGCTCGGCTGGGGTCAGCCAAGCGCTGACTGCGAAACAGCATCCGGCCTCCCTTCGATCGCAAAACATTGGGGGGCCGGCGCCGTGCCGGTGTCGCAGCCCATCGCCATCGGGCAGTCCCAGATCCAACCGCATCGCGTCAAACGACTCAACCCGCAATGCCGACCAGACATGCGCCATGGTGGCGCAGCGAGACGCGGCATCCGGCCTGAGCCCGATTTCTGCACAGCCTACCAGCCCAGGCCCAGATGCAGGGGCAGGTAGACCGCCATGCCGGCGACGATGGTGAACAGCACATCCTTGCGCCAAAAATAGGCTCCGGCCCCGACGGCCGCTGCATACAGGCGTGCGTCACCCCAGGTATCGATCAGCTGGCCTTGCACCGTGACCACCTCGGGCACGACGACCGCGGCCAGCGCCGCGATGGGCGCGTATTGCAGGCCGCGCTGAGCCCAGTGTGGCAGCGTCCAGGTCCGATTGGAGAAAAGGAAAAAACCGCGCGCGAGTACCGTCACCACGGCCAGCCCCAGTACGATCAGTACCGTATGCCAGTTGATGTTGTCCATCAGATCCGCGCCCCGTCGGCCTGCGCCGGCCGCAGCCTCTCCATCGTCAGGCACAGCAGTACCGCCGCGCCAATCGCTGCGATGATGTTGAGCTTGAGCGGCAACGCAATGGCGGCAACACCCACGACGCCCGCGACGGTGGCCGACACGATGCGCAGCCGCGTGGTGGCCAACGAGCACAGGATGCCCACCAGGCACAGAATGCCGGCAAATCCCAGGCCCCAGGATTGCGGCACGAAGTTGGCCAGCGCCACGCCCACCAGGCTCGCGCTGATCCAGGCACCCCAGTTCATCAGGTTGCTGCCGGCCAGGTAGGCCTGCTGCGCCAGGCGACTCGCCGGGTCCGAGGCGGGGTGGGGGTAGCGCCGCACAAATAGCACATAGCTCAGGTCAGCGGTGAAGTAGCCGGTGACCACGCGATGCCAGGCGGGCAAATGCGACAGATAGTGGTGCAGGTGCAAGCTAAATACGACAAAGCGCAGGTTGACGCAAAAACCGGTAGCCCAGATCACCCACAACGGAGCTCCGGCCAAAATCAGCGGAATCGACGCCAGCTGGGAGCTGCCGGCAAAAACCAGCAGCGCCATCAGCAGCGACTCGACCAGGCCAATGCCCGACTTGACCATTGCCACACCGGTCATCAGGCCCCAGGCCGCAATGCCGGGCGCCGGACGCAGGAAATCCCGGATGCCGACGCCAAACTGCGGGTGGCGGTAATGGGAGCGCAGCAGAAACATCAGCTCGCGTGGTCCGCACCCAGGCACATGCCGGCGCGCAGCGTCTGTCCGCGCAGGAAATCGGCAGCCGCCAAGCGCTTGCCGCCCGATCGTTGCAACTCCTGCAGCAGCAGTACGCCGCTGCCGCAGGCAACCTGGATCCCCGTCGCGTCGACCGACAACACGGTGCCCGGGGCGGCCGGCCGCTCTGCGCCGCTGGCCTGCACCCGGGCGCGCCACAACTTGAGCACATCGGGACCGAGCGATGTCCAGGCGCCGGGCGTGGGATCGAATGCCCGTATGCTGCGTTCGATCTGCTCTGCGCTGCGGCGCCAGTCCACTTGTGCCTGCGTCTTGTGCACCTTGTCGGCATAGCAGACGCCCTCCGGGCCCTGCGCCCGGGCCGGCAGATCGCCCGCTGCGGCGCGCGCAAGTGCGCGCACGATCAAGTCAGCCCCCAGCTCAGCCAGGCGGTCGTGCAGGCGGCCGGTGGTATCGGCATCGGGGCCATCGTGACGGATCGGGGTTGTCTCGCAGAGCAGCACGGCGCCGGTGTCCAGACCTGTGTCCATCTGCATGATGCAGACCCCGGTCTGCGCGTCGCCCGCCTCGATCGCGCGGTGGATCGGTGCTGCACCGCGCCAGCGTGGCAACAAGGATGCATGGATATTGAGGCAGCCCCATGCGGTGGCCTCACCGTGGCGCGGCTGCTGGAAAACGTCCAGTACCCATTGCGGCAGGATCAGCCCATATGCAGCCACCACCATCGCGTCGGCCCCTGCCTCATGGATCGCCTGCTGCGCAGCCCTGGCGTCATCGGGATACCGGCCGTCCAGCCTCAGGCTGCGCGGTTGGCACACGGCAACACCGAGCTGACGCGCCAACTGCTTGACCGGAGACGGCTGCAACTGCAAGCCACGGCCGGCGGGTCGATCCGGCTGTGTCAACACCAGCGCGATGGCGTGACCCGCCGCACTGAGCCGACGCAGGGCCACAGCGGCAAATTCCGGCGTACCGGCAAAAACCAGCCTCAATCACGATCCTCGCGTTGCAGCTTGCGCATCTTGGTCTTGATGCGGTTGCGCTTGAGCGGCGAGAGGTATTCAACAAATACCTTGCCCATCAGATGGTCCATTTCGTGCTGGACGCAGACCGCCAGCATGTCCTGCGCCTCGACGATGCGACACTTGCCGGAACCATCCCGCGCGCTGACCCGTACCGCGTCAAAGCGCTCAACGCCGTCGTAGATGCCGGGTACTGACAAACAGCCCTCTTCATTGATATGCCTTTTGGCGCTGGTCCAGACAAGCTCGGGATTGATCAGCACCAGTGGCGCGTCCCGCTGCTCCGATATGTCGATCACGATCAGCCGCTCGTGCACATCGACCTGGGTCGCCGCCAGGCCGATGCCCTTAGCCTCGTACATGGTCTCCAGCATGTCGGCAACCAGGGTGCGGATGCGCGCATCGACCACCTGTACCGGCTTGGCAAGCTTGTGCAGCCGGGGGTCGGGATAACAAAGAATGGGTAACAAAGACATGGATTCTCTTCAAAGATGTCGCTATTTTCGCTAATTTCGCGCATGCCATCACCGGCGCACAACAGAAAACGTTGCCCAATCAAGGACTTGAGCGCAAAATCGTGCGTGATTTATCAAGATTCTCCCGACCCGGCTTCGATACGGTCGCACAGGGCGGGGAGCCTTTTGGGGCAACCACGATGCAGCAAGCAATGACCACGAAATTGTCGATCAATTCCAAAACGGCGCTCACCATTCTGGGCGCGGCCCTGGCGGGATGGCTGGCACCGCCGGCATGGGCGCAAAATTATCCGATCACGCAGGGCCAGCGCGCCACTGCCAGCCAGGTGGCGCAGGCCGGCGTACCGCTGAGCGAGATCGCCGCCGATGCGCCCGACAGCTACCTCATCAAGTCCGGCGACACCTTGTGGGCGATATCGGGGCTGTTTCTCAAGAGCCCCTGGCGCTGGCCCGAGTTATGGGGCATGAACCTGTCCGACATCCGCAACCCGCATCTGATCTACCCCGGTCAGCGACTGGTGCTCGAGCGCAAGGACGGCCGGGCAACCCTGCGCATGGCCGGCAGCGGTGGCGATTCCATCCCGACCGAGACCATCCGCGTATCGCCGCGCACGCGCTTTGAAGCGCTCGACAGCGGACCGCTGCCAGCACTCAAGGCGCACCTGATCGAACCCTTCCTGGCCGAACCGATCGTCGTCGACGTCGATGGGCTTGCCAATGCGCCGCGCATCGTCGCCGCGCAAGAGGGCCGCGTCTTGCTGACACAGGGGGACCGCGCCTATGCGCGCGGTCAAAATGGCAGCCCGATGCTGGACGCTCCCGGCAAGCAGCAGGCGTTCCGGGTTTTTCGCAATGCGACCCCGCTCAAGGACCCCGCCAGCGGCGAGGTGCTGGGCTACGAGGCGCAATATGTCGGCAAGGCCTTGCTCGCGCGCAGCGAAACGACCAGTGAGATCTCCAACAAGAACGGGACCACCAGCAGCGCCATCACGCCGGCCACCATCGATATCGTCTCGGCCAAGGAGGAAATGCGGATCGGCGACCGCCTGTTGCCCGAGCCACCACGCGAGTTGCTGAGCTACACACCGCGCGCACCGGCCGCCGGCGTACTGGGTCGCGTCGTGTCCGTCTACGGCTCCGCGGTTGTAAACGCGGCGCAGAACCAGGTCGTCGCCATCAGCCTGGGCAAGCGCGACGGCATCGAGCCCGGGCATGTCATGGCCATCCTCAAGGACGGCGCTCGCATCGTCGACAAGACCGACGCCACGCGTCCGACGCTCAAGTTGCCCGATGAACGCAACGGGCTCTTGATGGTGTTTCGCACCTTTGAGCGCGTCTCATATGCCTTGGTGCTGGACATCACATCGTCCGTCAACATTGGCGACCGTCTGGTCAGCCCGCGTTGAGTCATCGTCGTCCAACTGGGCCGGCGCGCTGACGCGGGCGACCACCGTCGGCCGTGCGGACCGGATGGTCTGACGCAACTGCCCCCTGGACGACTGCGCATGGACCGGCTCGAGCTCGCGCAATGGCTGCGGCTGATGCTGACAAAGGGTGTTGGCAATGAGACCGCCCGGGTCCTGTTGACCCGATTCGGCTTGCCCGAAACCATTTTTGACCAGCCAGCCGCCATGCTGCGCGATGCTGTCGGTCAGACATTGGCCAACGCTCTTGCCAGGGTGCCGGACGAGCTCGACGCGCAGGTCGAACGCACCTGGAACTGGATGCATGCGCCCGCGGATCCGGCGCCATCGGAAAACGCAAAGACAGTGATCACACTGGCGGACCCGCGCTACCCGGCCGCGTTGCTGGCGACGGCAGATCCACCGGTGATGCTCTATGTGCAGGGTGCGCCACGCTGGCTCCTGGCAACAGCAGATGCCGACGCAGCGCGGGGGCTCGACCGGTGCGTTGCCATCGTCGGAAGTCGCAATCCGACGCCGCAGGGCGCCGCCAATGCCCGCCAGTTCGCAACGGCCCTGGCGCAAGCCGGACTGACGGTGGTGTCGGGCCTCGCGCTGGGCGTCGATGGCGCGGCACATGAAGGCGCCCTCGCTGCGGTCGCAGCCGGTGCGGCCCGACCCTCGACCGTGGCCGTGGTGGGTACCGGCCTGGACCGCGTCTACCCGAAGCGCCACCTGGCGCTGGCGCGGCGCATTGCGCAGCACGGCTTGATCATCAGCGAATACCCCATTGGCACCCCTCCGATCGCAGCCAATTTTCCGCGCCGCAACCGCATCATTTCCGGCTTGTCGCATGGCACGCTGGTCGTCGAGGCGGCGCTGCAGTCGGGCTCGTTGATCACGGCACGATTGGCCGCCGAACAGGGCAGAGAGGTGTTTGCGATTCCTGGCTCCATCCATTCGACCCAGTCGCGCGGCTGCCACGCGTTGATCCGCCAGGGGGCCAAGCTGGTTGAGTCCGCGCAGGACGTCCTGGAGGAGTTGCCATGGCCGGTTGACGCCGTTGGGTCGGCCCCGAATGCCCGTTCGCAGCGCTCACCCCAGGCGCCATCGCCGGTACCCGGAACCGATCCGGCCTTGCTGCAGGCGCTGGGCTTTGACCCGGTCAGCCTGGATGCGCTGCAGGCCAGGACCGGGTTGGAAACCGCGCGCCTGCAGGCGCAGTTGATGGCGCTTGAACTGGCAGGGATCGTGGCTCGCCTGCCAGGCGGCCTGTTCCAGCGTATGGCCACTTCCTGAACCCGCACCGCGCCACGCGCGGGGGCGATGGTCCTTTGGCGAGGCTCGTGACCGCGCCGCGCAGCGCGCGGGGGGCCCGGGGGTTGTGCGCTATATTGGGGCCATGTTCGACGTACTGGTCTTTGTCTACGAAAACTACTGGCGAGGCGATGCATGTCCGCAATCGAGCCAGCTCGAACGCAAGCTCCATACGGTGGGATTCGAATCGCAAGAGATCAAGGATGCATTGCAGTGGCTGACCGGCCTGCGCCAGGCCACCCACAATACCCAGCGGCCCATCGCAACGACCGTGCACACACCCGCCCCGGTTCGGCCCGCGGCCTCGTACCGGCTCGATGCGTCGCCCAGCATGCGGGTGTTCTCGATCGCCGAGCAGAACCGGCTCGGCTCCGAGTGCCTGGGCTTCGTCCGGTTCCTGGAGGCGGCGGCGGTGCTGCCGCCGCACATGCGCGAGATCGTCGTCGACCGGGCCATGGCCTGCGGCTCCGAGGAACTGGACCTGGAGGGCCTCAAGATCATCGTGCTGATGGTTTACTGGAGCTTTGGCGAGGAACCCGATGCGCTGGTTCTCGATGAGTTGTGCGACGACGCGCGTGATCGGCTGGCGCACTGAATCGCGTCCGCGCCCGGACACAGCGGGCAATCAGCCCAGCAGACGCTCCGGATTGGCCTCGAGTTTGGCCAACGCATCGCGGGTGGCGCGCACCGTCAGTGCCTCTTCCTCCTGCGGCAGCAGCAACCCAGCCTGCAGATAGGCGGCCAGCCGACCCATCTGGATCAGATAGCTGTGGCCATCGCCTGATGCGAACAGGTTGAGTTGCTTGCGATCGCTGCGCCAGGCGAACTGGACCTTGGTTACCCGTCCATTGTGGTCGAGCGTGAACCAGGCGCCCAATTCGAGCTCGTTGGCCCATGCCAGCATCGCGTTGTTGGGCTTGGAACCGCCATTGGCCACCACATCGATGGTCGCAGGATCGATGCCCAGCATCAGCTCGATGCTTTCGGCATCCAGCGGCAGGTCACCCATGCCATCTTCGCTGACGAAGTCTTCCAGATTCGCCAGTCGCTTGGCCAACGCTTCGATCTGGGCGACCGGAATCGCGTCGGTCTTGGACAGAAATGCGTCGGCAAGGGTATCGCTGACGGTCTTGACGTGGATGTCCTGCTGGCTCGGCGCCATGCCCAGCAAGGTCATACCTGATCGCAGGCGCTGCAGCAACTTGGGCAGGTTCTGGATTACCCGTGCACGATCTGCCCGGTCCGGCTTGGCGCTGGCGGCCCAGACCAGTTCCGACGATATGCGCTTGAGTTCCAGTGTTTCCGCATCCTGAGGCCCCTTGCGCACCGCCGCGACGGCCAGCACCTCGGCCCATACCCTGAACAGGAAGGTGCGAATTTCGTCGCGCACCGGGATGTCCTTGAGCATGTTGCGCATCTCGATCGTGTACTGGATCGTGAGGGTCTCCTTCTGCTCAACCTGCTGCGCCACACTGGCGACCTTTTGCGTTGCGCCGCTGCCGGCAAGAAATTTTTGCAGGAATTTTTGAAACTCGGCGTACACCAGTTCGTAGACGCGTTTGCCGGTTTCGGGGTACTGCTCGATCACCTGCACTACGCGCTTTATTTCTTTCTCGAGCGGCCCGCCCTGGATGCCGCTGGCATCAAAGCCCATCACGCACGATCCCATGCGGTCGATCAACTGGCGCGCCGGATGGTTCGCAGTGCCGAAAAAATCCGGCTCCGCCAGCGCAACCCGCAATACCGGCATTTGCAGCCTGGCAAACCAGACGCGAATCGCCGGCGGAATACGGTCTTCCTGCAAGATGGCCTGGAACATCAGCGCCACGATCTCGATCGTGGCTTTCTCACTCTTGGTTTCGGCCTTGTTCTTGAGCTCGGCCGACTGGATCCGCAGTCGACCGGCCACCTGGGCCACGCCGGCCGCACTGTAGTCCTCGAACACCGTCGCGGAATCGCCATAAACTGGTGCGGCAACATGGCGAGCCGCCAGCGCTGCGGCCAGCGCGGGTGAGGCCGACTGATACGATGTGGAATCGAATTCCGGACCGACCCGACCCACCAACATGCGCTTGAGTTGCCCCAGCACGCCCTGCGCCCGGCTGCGCGCCCGCGCAAGCGGCGTAGAAGAGGTCATCATCCGGGTCTCGTCATGCGCCATGGCCCCGTCGCCCATCGGGCGAGCGCCACTGGCGGGAACGAAACCATGCTGCTGCGGTGCGCTCCTGGCCGCAGGGCCATAACCGCTTTGGGGACCCGAATCGCCCGCCCGATACCCGCCGCCGTACATGGGCTCGGGCCCTTGTCCACCGGTGCTGGGATGTTCGCTGGACGGCTCCATGTCGCCGGCAGGCCGGGCGCTGGGAAATGCCCGGGGAGCAGTGCCATGGGGTGTGGCACGCTTGACCCTGTCTTTCAGATCGATGGTCGGCATGACGCCTTTCTCGATCAGGGCCAGATTGCCTTTCTGGTAGGCCTGCCTGAGCCGCTCCGCCAGCAGTGTTTGCACGGCATCGTTGACCATCGGCCAGCTGCCGCTGGGCATGCCGCTGGCCGCCCATTCCTCAACCAGCTTGAGCACCAACACGTCCGGTCGCAGGATGTCGTGCCGGTCGAGATCGTCAGAATCCTCCAGATACCGGATGCGCAGGCGCAGGTCATCGAGCTCGGAGCTGACCTTGTCCATGACCCGCAAAACCAAGCGCGACGCGAGGATCTTGTTCTCGACCACGTCGGTGCCGACCAGCGACAGCCCGCCGATGCCCGACGAATCGTCTTTCGGGGCGTTTACCGGTGGTACCAGCGCTTCCTGCCAGGCCCGTGCCGTGGCATCACGCCAGGTGTTCCTGTTACGCTGATAAAAAGTCCAGGCATCACGGCGTGCCTGCATTTCACGCGACGGGGCCGCTTCGTCCATCAACGCGCGCAAGCGCTCTTGCACAGCCGATGCGATCTCCGTCATCGACCGCACGGCATCTGCGACAAATTGTTGCCGTATCTCGCTGGCCAGGCGTCGACGTTGACTGGAGAAAGAGGCTGAGACCATGGAGTCAGGGCCTGGTCAGACAGAGGCCCCGGCGTTCGGGTCGTTGGGATCCATGCCCTTTTGCGTGGTCGACTTGACCATATCCTCGCGTTTGATGCCCAGCCACATGGCGACGGCCGCACCCACGAACACGGACGAGTAAATGCCAAAGCAGATACCGATAGTGAGAGCCAATGCGAAATAGTAGAGTGTGGGTCCGCCAAAAAGCAGCATAGACAGAACCATGATCTGGGTGGAACCGTGGGTAATGATAGTACGACTGATCGTGGACGTAATTGCGTTATCAATGATCTGAACCGTATCCATCTTGCGATAACGGCGGAAGTTCTCGCGTATCCGGTCAAAAATGACCACTGACTCATTGACAGAATAACCCAATACGGCCAGCACCGCCGCTAATACCGCCAGCGAAAACTCCCACTGGAAATACGCAAAAAACCCCAGGATGATGACGATATCGTGCAGGTTGGCCACGATGGCCGCCACTGCAAACTTCCATTCGAATCGCAGCGCCAGGTAAACCATGATGCCCACGACCACCAGGCCCAGTGCCTTCAGACCATCGGTGACAAGCTCCTCACCGACCTGAGGACCGACAAACTCCTGGCGACGCAGCGTTGCGCCCGGGTCGGACTTTTTGAGAGCGGCAAATGCAGTCTCACTTTGTTGCGCCGAACTGACACCTTTTTGCGCGGGCAGCCGAATGATGACGTCCTGAGCGGTCCCAAAGTTCTGCACCAGGATGTCGGTGTAGCCCAGGCCGGCGATGACAGAGCGCACCTTGGGCACATCGGCCGCTTGTGTGTACCCTACCTCCATGACCGTGCCACCAGTGAACTCGACCGACAGGTGCAGGCCCCGGCTGAACAGGAAAAACACCGCCAGCAAAAACGTGACGAACGACACCACATTCAAGGCCAAGGCATGGCGCATGAACGGGATATCGCGGCGAAACTTGAAAAATTCCATGGCTCAGCTTCCTTGTCCGGAACGGGCGGCATCAGAGCCACCATCGGGTCGCCACACGGTGCCGATGGACACGCCCTTGAGTTTCTTGGCCCGACCGTACCAGAAGTTGACCAGGCCGCGCGAGAAGAATACGGCCGAGAACATGCTGGTCAGAATCCCGATGCAGTGCACCACCGCAAACCCGCGCACCGGGCCGGAGCCGAAGATCAGCAGGGCGACGCCGGCGATCAATGTGGTGACGTTGGAGTCAAGAATCGTGCCCCAGGCGCGCTCATAACCGGCGTTGATGGCAGCCTGCGGCGAGGCGCCGTTGCGCAACTCCTCGCGCACGCGCTCATTGATCAGCACGTTGGAGTCGATCGCCATGCCCAGCGCCAGTGCCATGGCGGCCATGCCGGGCAAGGTCAGTGTGGCCTGCAACATCGACAGCACGGCCACCAGCAGCAGCAGGTTGAAAGCCAGCGCCAGCGAGGAAAACACGCCAAACATCATGTAGTAGATGCACATGAACGCCGCGATCACCAGAAACCCCCAGGTCACGCTGTTGAAGCCCTTGGCAATGTTCTCGGCGCCCAGACTCGGGCCGATGGTGCGCTCCTCGATGATCTCCATGGGCGCGGCCAGCGATCCGGCGCGCAGCAGCAGCGCGGTGTCATTGGCCTCGGTGGTGGTCATGCGTCCCGAAATCTGTACCCGGCCGCCACCAATTTCGGCGCGGATGACCGGTGCTGTTACCACTTCGCCCTTGCCCTTTTCGAACAACAGGATCGCCATGCGCTTGCCGACGTTTTCGCGCGTGACGTCGCGAAAGATGCGCGAGCCCTTGGCGTCCAGCGACAGGTGTACTGCTGCCTCTTGCGTCTGGTTGTCAAAGCCGGGCTGGGCATCGGTCAGGTTCTCGCCGGTCAGGATGACCTGCTTCTTGACGATCACCGGCTGGCTGTTGCGCTCCAGGAAACGTTCGGACCCAAACGGCACCGGGCCAGTGCCGGCCTCGGCCGACTGGCCTTCGGGGCTTTCGTCAACCAGGCGCACTTCCAGCGTCGCGGTGCGGCCCAGAATGTCCTTGGCCTTGGCGGTGTCCTGCACCCCTGGCAATTGCACGACGATGCGATCCGTCCCCTGCTGCTGGATCACCGGCTCGGCCACGCCCAGTTCGTTGATCCGGTTGTGCAGCGTGACCATGTTCTGCTTGAGCGCCTGCTCCTGGATCGTGCGTGCGGCGGCCTCCCTGATGCGCGCCGTCAGCTTGAACTCCGCACCCTCAGGGGCATCGACCGTCTGCAGCTCGGCAAACTGGTCGGCGATCAAACCCTTGGCCGCATTCAGCGTCGCGGCGTCGCGAAACAGCACCTCGATAGCCTGCCCGTCACGGCTGATTCCGCCATGGCGCACGTTTTTCTCGCGCATGGCAGTGCGCAGATCCCCCGACAAGGACTCGACCTTGCGGGTCAGTGCCGATGGCATGTCCACCTGCAGCATGAAATGCACTCCACCGCGCAGGTCAAGTCCCAAGTACATCGGCGCCGCGCCGATGGCCGACAACCAGGCCGGGGAGCGCGACAGCAGATTGAGCGCAACCACGTAGGGCGGATCGGCCGCATCGGGTACCAGCGCCTTCTGGATCGCGTCCTTGGCTTTGAGCTGCTGGTCGCCGGTGTTCAGGCGCACCTTGATCGAACTGCCATCGAAAGTGATGTCTGCAGGAGCAATGCCTGCGGCTCTCAGCGCATCTTCCACCCGGCGCTGGGTGCCGCTGTCGACCTTGATCGTGGCCTTGCCGGACGACACCTGCACCGCAGGCGCCTCGCCGAAAAAGTTGGGCAGGGTGTACAGGGCCCCCACCAGCAGCGCGATGACGATGATCGCGTATTTCCAGACCGGGTATCGGTTCATGTTTGCGCTTCTCGCGGACGTATGTGCCGCGCAGTCACGGCCAGGGGTAGGCCGGGTGGATTACTTGATCGTGCCTTTGGGAAGCACCTGGACCACGGAGCCGCGCTGAATCTGGACCTCGACGCCGCTTGCGATCTCGACGCCCAGGTAGCTGTCGCCGAGCTTGGCGACCTTGCCCAGCACGCCGCCCGAGGTGACGACTTCGTCGCCCTTGGCCAGCGCGTCAACCATGGACCTGTGCTCCTTTTGCTTCTTCATCTGGGGACGAATCATGACAAAATAAAGCACAACAAACATCAGGACCAGCGGCAACATGCTCATCAGCGATGACTGCATGTCTCCACCAGCAGTGGCCGGGGCGGTTTGGGCAAATGCGGAAGAAATAAACACGGGCAGCTCCGAAAATAAACGGTGGTTGGGTCGGCGCCGCAGCGGCGGTACCGCTGGCAGACAACCCGGCATTGTAAGCGGCGCTCCCGGCGCCAAAGTTTGAGGGGTTGTTGTGACCAACACCGGCCGCCAGCAACGAAACGCCAGCATGAACGAGTCCCACGATCACGATCACCCGCATTCCCAGCTGGACGAAATGGAGCTGCGTGTGCGCGCGCTGGAAACCCTGCTCACCCGCAAGGGTTATGTCGATCCAGCCGCACTCGATCGCATCATCGAGACCTATGAAACCCGCATTGGCCCGCACAACGGCGCCAAGGTGGTCGCGCGCTCCTGGGTCGATGCCAATTTCCGGAACTGGCTTATGCAGGACGCGACCGCCGCCATCGCATCCATGGGTTTTGGTGGCCGCCAGGGAGAGCACATGGTTGCCGTGGCCAATACGCCCGAGGAACACAACATGGTAGTTTGCACCCTGTGCAGCTGTTATCCCTGGCCGGTGCTGGGCCTGCCACCGGTCTGGTACAAGAGCGCACCGTACCGATCCAAGGCGGTACTCGATCCGCGCGGTGTACTGGCCGACTTCGGTGTACAGCTGCCGACCCCGACCCGGATTCGCGTCTGGGATTCGACCGCCGAGGTGCGCTACCTGGTGATTCCCATGATGCCGGTCGCGGCCAGCGGTCTCTCCGAGCAGCAGCTGGCGGGCTTGGTGACGCGCGACGCAATGATTGGCACCGGCCTGGCATTGGAGCCAGCCCACGTTGCCGGCGCACGTTGAGCCGGCACGGCGATAGCGATGAACGGTGTACACGATATGGGCGGGATGCAGGGCTTCGGGCCGGTCGTGGTCGAGCCCGACGAGCCGCTGTTTCACGGCGACTGGGAGAAAAGAGCCCTGGCGCTGACGCTGGCCATGGGTGCCACCGGGCAATGGAACATCGACCTGAGCCGCTGCGCGCGCGAGTCCTTGCCGCCGGCAGAGTACCTGGGAAGCAGCTATTACGCCATCTGGCTGCGGGCACTTGAAGTCCTGATGTGCGAACGAGGCCTGATCGATGTCGGTGAACTGGCGTCGGGCGCCATGCAGTCGCCGGCGCTGCCGGTCGCCCGCGTGTTGCGCGCCGCCGAAGTGGACGCGGCACTGGCGCGCGGCGCGTCGACGTCGCGCGCAGTCCAGGCGCCCGCACTTTTCCAACCAGGCGCGCGCGTGCGGGCCCGCAACCTGCATCCGCAAGGCCACACCCGCTTGCCGCGCTACGTGCGCGGGCACATTGGCACCATCGCCTTGGTCCACGGCGCGCATGTATTTGCCGACGCCCATGCGAGCCGGCCACTGCCGCCTTTTTCGGAGGAACCCCAATGGCTTTACACCGTGGTGTTCGACGGGCGGCAATTGTGGGGGCCGCAAGCCGATGCCGCCGTGCAGATCAGCGTGGACGCCTGGGAACCGTACCTGGAAGCGGCGGCATGACCCTGCACAGGACACTGGCCGAGGTCGCGGCCGCCTGCGCCGCCGATGGCGCCGGATTGCCGATGCCGCCAGGGTACGATGGCGAGCGACACTTCAGTGAACCCTGGCAGGCACACGCCTTCGCGCTGACGTTGATTCTGTACGAGAAGGGCGTGTTCAGCTGGCCCCAGTGGGCCCACGCGCTGGCAGAACGTATCCGACAGGCTCAGGCCGGCGGTGACCTGGACGACGGCGGCAGCTACTACCGGCATTGGCTCGATGCGCTGGAGCAACTCACGATCGCGCGCCAGATCACCACCGCCGACCAATTGCACACGCTCGAGCACGCCTGGATGAAGGCAGCCGAACGCACGCTGCACGGTCAGCCTATCGTGCTGCAGCCCTCGGACGAAGGCCAGGCGCCCCGATCCGCACCGGGTATGCCCTGACCTGGGCGGGGCCCTGGTCGCTGTGTGGCGGCATGCGCGTCAGGCGCGTCCAGCGCAGCAGCGCTCCCCTCTATCCGCCCACCGCGCGTTGGGCTGACTGCGCAGGCGCCACCGGCGCGCGCCACTGCTGCATCAGCGCCTGCCAATGCTGGCGCGCGGCCACCAGGTTGCGTTCCTTCACATGGCCGAAACCCTTGATCTTCTCGGGAATGCGCGCGATCTCAACCGCTGCCGCGTGATTGTCCTGGCTCAGTTGTCCCAGCACTTCGTCGATGCTGGCCCTGTATTGGCCGATCAGCGCACGTTCTTCCTGGCGCTCGGCGCTGCGGCCAAAAACGTCCAGAGCCGTACCGCGCAGTCCCTTGAGCTTGGCCAATATCCGAAAGCCGGTCAGCATCGACGGGCCGTACTTTTGCTTTTGCAACTCGCCTTTTGCATTGCGCCTGGCCAGCAACGGCGGCGCCAGGTGGTAGTTCAGCTTGAAGTCGCCTTCGAACATGGCGTTGACCCGGTCCAGAAAGGCGGTATCGGTGTGCAGCCGCGCCACCTCGTATTCGTCCTTGTACGCCATCAGCTTGAACAGGTAACGCGCCACGCTTTCGGCCAGCAACGACTTGCCCAGCGGGTGTTCTGCCTCGCGCACCTTGTTCACATAGGCCTGGTATTGCGCCGCGTAGGCCGCGTCCTGGTACGCGGTCAGGAACTCCACCCGCTTGCGCACGATGTCGTCCAGCGTCTGGCGCTTCTGGAACTGCACCACCTGCGCGGGCGTGAGCAGTTTCTCGACACCGGCCCAGTCGTGCGCGGCGCGACGGCCCCACTCGAACGCGGACTTGTTGTTGTCCACCTGTACCGCATTGAGTTCGATGGCGCGGATCAGCGACGCTCGGCGCAACGGAATCCAGCCTTTTTGCCAGGCGTAACCCAGCATCATCGGATTGGTGTAGATGCTGTCGCCCATCAGCTTGGTCGATGCCGCATCGGCGTTGAATGCGCCCACGCCCGACACGCCGACGGCCTTGGCGATCTCGGCTGCGCAGGCATCGGCAGGATTCTGCCAGTTGCCGTCTTTGACAAACGCGGCGGTCGGCGTGCTGTGCGAGTTGAGCGCCACATGGGTGCGGCCCTCACGCATGCGCAGCATGGTTTCCTTGCCGGCCGCGACCAGCGGATCGCAGCCGATCACCAGGTCGGCCGCGGCCATGCTGACACGCGTGGTGCGAATGTCCTGCTGGCTTTCGCCGATCAGCACATGGCTCCAGGTCGCACCACCTTTTTGCGCCAGCCCGGCCGCATCCTGGGTCACGATGCCCTTGCCTTCGATGTGCGCCGCCATGCCGAGCAACTGGCCAATGGTGATGATGCCGGTGCCGCCGACCCCGGCCACGATGATGCCCCATACCTGGCCGCTGGCGGCATCGAAAGCCAGCGGCTCGGGCTCGGGCAAAGCGCCGAGCTCGAACGGCGATGGCGCCTTGTCCTTGGCCTTCTTCCTGAGCTGGCCACCTTCGACGGTGATGAAACTCGGGCAGAAACCCTTGACACAGGAGAAGTCCTTGTTGCAGGTCGACTGGTTGATCTGGCGCTTGCGACCGAAATCGGTCTCCAGCGGCTCCACGCTCAGACAATTCGACTGCACGCCGCAGTCGCCACAGCCTTCGCACACCAATTCGTTGATGACGACGCGTTTGGCCGGGTCGACCATCGATCCACGCTTGCGCCGGCGTCGTTTTTCGGTGGCGCAGGTCTGGTCGTAGATGATGACGGTCGTGCCCTTGATCTCGCGGAATTCGCGTTGCACCGCGTCCAGCGTGTCCCGGTGCAGCACCGCGACGTTGTCAACCAGTTTCACGCCGTCGTATTTCTCGGGTTCGTCGGTGACAACCACGATCTTGACCGCGCCCTCGGCACGCATCGATTGCGCAATCTGCACCACCGAGTGACCCTCGGCGCGCTCGCCCACCTGCTGGCCACCGGTCATTGCGACCGCGTCGTTGTACAGGATCTTGTAGGTAATATTGACACCCGCCGCGATGCTCTGGCGCACCGCCAGCAAGCCGCTATGGAAATAGGTGCCGTCGCCCAGGTTGGCGAAGATGTGCTTGTCGGTCGTGAACGGTTCCTGGCCTACCCAGGGTACGCCTTCACCACCCATTTGCGTGAATCCGACCGTGCTGCGGTCCATCCAGGTGGCCATGAAATGGCAGCCGATGCCGGCCATCGCGCGCGAACCCTCCGGCACCTTGGTGCTGGTGTTGTGCGGGCAACCCGAGCAGAACCAGGGCGCGCGGTCGGCACCCTTGACGCCCCCGAGTTCGAGCACCTGCATCGCCTGCTCCTTGGCCTGCAGGATGGCGACCTGTGCGTCGATGCGCGCCGCCATATCGGCGTCGACACCCATCTTCTTCACGCGATGCGCGATGGCGCGTGCAATGATCGCCGGCGACAGGTCGGCGTTGGCGCGCAGCAGCGTGTTGGCCGTCGGGTTCGGCATCGACCATTCGCCACCCGAAAAATCGCCCTCGACCTCGTTGAACTTGCCGTATACATTGGGCCGCACGTCGGCGCGCCAGTTGTAGAGTTCTTCCTTGATCTGGTACTCGATGACCTGGCGCTTTTCCTCCACCACCAGGATTTCCTGCAGCCCGGTCGCGAAATCGCGCGTGAGCTGCGCCTCCAGCGGCCACACCACGCCAACCTTGTGCAGCCGGATGCCGAGCTGGCGGCAGGTCGCGTCGTCCAGGCCCAGGTCCATCAATGCCTGGCGGGTGTCGTTGTAGGCCTTGCCACTGGCAATGATGCCGAAACGGTCGTGCGGTCCTTCGATCGCGTTGTAGTTCAGGCGGTTGGCGCGCACATAGGCCATGGCCGCATACCACTTGGTGTCAAACAGACGTTGTTCCTGGTCCAGCGCATGGTCGGGCCAGCGGATATGCACGCCGCCGGCAGGCATCGGAAAATCTGTGGGAATCACGATCTGCACCCGCTCCGGGTCGATCATGGCGGTAGAACTGGACTCGACGATCTCCTGGATCGTTTTCATGCCGGCCCAGACACCCGAAAAGCGGCTCAGCGCGAACGCATGCACGCCCAGGTCCAGGATCTCCTGCACGTTGGCCGGGAAGAACACCGGCAAGCCGCAGGCCTTGAATATATGGTCGCTCTGGTGCGCGGCGGTCGAACTCTTGGCCACGTGGTCGTCGCCGGCGACTGCAATAACACCGCCCCAGGGCGTGGTGCCGGCCATGTTGGCATGCTTGAACACGTCCGAACTGCGGTCCACTCCCGGGCCCTTGCCATACCAGATGCCGAACACGCCGTCGAACTTGTTGGTGCCGGGAGGCGCGAATCCCAGTTGCTGGGTGCCCCAGATCGCGGTGGCGGCCAGTTCCTCGTTGACGCCGGGCTGGAACACGATGTTCTGCGCCTTGAGGTACTTGGACGCCTTGACCAGCGCCTGGTCATAGCCACCGAGCGGCGAGCCCCGGTACCCGCTGATGAAGCCCGCCGTGTTCTTGCCCGCCTGTGCATCACGCAGGCGCTGCAGCATCGGCAGCTTGACCAGTGCCTGCACCCCACTCATGAAGGCGCGGCCGTAATCGAGCGAGTACTTGTCGTCCAGCGTGACGGTTTCCAGGGCCTTGCGGATGTGTTCGGGTAGCGGCGCATTCATGGCGGGCAGGTCTCCAGCGGTAGGGTGTGGTTCGCGCGCGGGCCCGGCAGCTGGCCTGTATCGGCGCGAATCTTGGAGCAACGGCTCGTGGCAAAGTGTATGTCCGTTGCGCGGATATGTCTTTTCTTTCCATGCTGTATTTGAGCTACCATAAGAAAGATTCTTGCTCAAATTAGCCAATTGTGGAAACACTCGATAAGTACGACGTCGCCATCCTGAACGAATTGCAGGCCGACGGTCGACTCACCAATGCAGAGCTTGCGCAACGCGTCGGCTTGAGCGCGGCGCCCTGTTGGCGGCGCGCGCGGGCACTGGAGGAAAGCGGCTTCATCGTCGGCTATCGGGCCGAAATCAGCCGCCACAAGATCGGCCTGGGCGTGATGGCCTTTGTGCGCCTGTTCGCCGAGCGCAACACCGCCGATGGAACCCGATTGCTGGAACGGGCCATCGCCGGCCTGCCGCAGGTAATCGCCTGCCACTACATCAGCGGCGACGGCTCGTTCGAGTTGCAGGTGGTGGCGCAGGATCTGGACAGTTTTTCCCGCTTCGCACTGGAGCGGCTGATGACGCTGCCCAATGTGAAAGACCTGCACACCAGTTTTTCACTCGGCGAAGTCAAGGCCAGCAGTCGCCTGCCGCTCGACCACCTTGGCCCACGCACCGGCGCCGCGCCAGCCACGCCGACGGCAGGGCGGGCGCAACGGGCGGCGCGTCGGCGCTAAACGGTGCGCGCCGGCGACCTGCACCGGCTCACTGTTTCGGCCACAAGGCCCACAGGTGCAGCGGCTGTTTGAGTCGCCCCGCAACGTCGCCGGCCTGCGGACCCCAACCGACAAAATAGTCGGCGCGCACTGCGCCCACAATGGCGCTGCCCGTATCTTGCGCCAGCACCAGCCGGTTCAGGTTGGCGCCAGCGCCGCTGGAGGCCAGCCACACCGGCGTGCCATATGGAATGCTGCCTGGATCGACCGCAATCGAGCGTCCGGGCGTCAGCGGCACGCCCTGCGCACCGCGGGGCCCGAATCCGGCATCAAACTCCGATAGCGGCTCCTCACGGAAAAACACGGTGCGCGGATTGCTCCACAGCATCTCGTTGACGCGCAGCGGATTGAGCGCGATCCAGTTGCGTATCGCCGGCCAGGACGCCTCGCGCACCTGCCGCTGATCGAGCAGCCAGCGGCCCACGCTGCCATAGGGTTGGTCGTTGGTGGCCGCATACGCCAGTCGCACCATGCGCTGCCGGCCATCGGGTTCCTGCATCTGCAACCGGCCTGAACCCTGGATCTGCAGCAACAATGCGTCGACCGGATCAGCCAGCCACGCGATTTCCTGGCCCTTGAGCGCGGCCTTGGCTTCGGGCAGGGTTTCCATCTCCTTGCGGGTGTACCAGGGTTTGCGTGCGCCGAGTCGCTCGGGCGGGCGGTACAGCGGCACCGTGAAGTCGGCCTGCGGCGTGCGTGAAGCCTGCAGGACCGGCTCGAAGTAAGCCGTCAACAAGCCCTCGGCGCCCGTGGCAGCGGACTCGACCCGGTAGGGTTGCAGATGGCGCATCATCCAGCGCCGTTGATCCTCACCCGAAGCCAGGCTGAGCACGCGCACCTGCGGGCACAACGCGGCGAAAGCGGTGCCGGGCCGCTCGCAGCTTTTGAGCCAGGCGTTCCAGGCCTCGTGCAAGGCATCGCCGCCGAATCCGGGCAACTCGGACCAGCGCACCGGCACCCAGCGACTTTTGGCCTGTTGCCGTATCGGCGGCAAGTCCGCACGATCGT
>JANNKH010000005.1:0-60475 GCA_031396205.1 Rhodoferax sp. | reverse complement strand
CGCCCCCGCGCGCAGGGCGCGATTCCGGCCACCGACGGCAGCTGCATCTGGTTGCCCGCAGAGACCGGGTTGAGCGATGCAGCGCTGGCGCTGGAGCGCTTTCGCACGTGGGCGCTGCAGCAGGCGATGCGCGCGGTCCGGGGCAGTGCTGCAGGCGCGGGCAGCGGCGCCACGCCGCTGGTGCGTGACCTCTACCTGCTGATCGAGGCCCATGCTGCCGACGCGGCTTTGGCGCAAATGCTGCCGGGGATGCTGGGGCCGCTGAACGCCTTGCGGGCGGCCGCGCTGAGCGCGCGCCCGGCGATGTCGGGTTTCCCTGTGGGGCGCCAGGCACTCGAAGCCTGGGTGCGTCGGTTGATGGCGGCACCTTGCCTGGCACGGGGCGATGACGCCATGTGCAGCCCGTCACCCGAGCGATCCAGGCACTTGGCGCGTGACATTGCGGACAAAATGCAGCCCGATGCTTCCACTGCCGTGCGGATGGGAGCGCAGCCCTTGTTCAAGGATTGGTGGACCGGCGAACTGCATGCGCCAGACGCACCGACGGGACGGGTGGTCGAGGACGATCGAGCATCCGACATCGAGACGACGCACGCCGCGCGCAGCGGCCGGTTGGCGCGCCGACCGACGGTGCGCGAAGCCACAGACGAAGAGGACGATGCACGGCAGGGTGCCTGGATGATCCAGGCCTCGGCGCCGCATGAAGTCGCCGAGGATCCCTTCGGACTGCAGCGTCCCACCGACCGCGATGCCCGGATGGCCGCCGACGAGTTTGCCGAATCGCTCGCCGAACTCGAGCAGGCACGACTCGTCTCGACATCCGGTCGGCCGAAGGAGGTGCTGCTGTCTGACGACCCGCCCGACGCACGGGCGAAAAAACACGCTGCCGGCGCGTTCGCCGACGGATCGGGACAGATGCAATACCCCGAATGGGACCACCGCATCCAGGCTTACCGTGAACCAGGCGCTACCGTCCGCTTGCTGCCGGCGCCAGCTGGCCCGCAGTCGTGGGTGGACGAGACCCTGGCCGAGCACCGTTCGATGCTGGACGCGATCCGGCGGCGTTTCGAGATGCTGCGCGGACAGCGCATGCCGCTGTGCCGACAGCTCGACGGGGACGATGTCGATCTCCAGGCCTGCATCGACGCTCGTGCCGACCTGCGCGCGGGGCTGCCGATGGCGCAGGCGCTGTATCGATCGCAAAAGCGATCAAAGCGGCACATGGCCATCTTGCTGCTCATCGACGTCAGCGGTTCGACCGACGGTTGGGTCTCCAGCGGCCGACGCGTCATCGATGTCGAACGCGAGGCGCTGCTGCTGGTGTGCATCGCCCTGGGCGCGCTGGGCGAGCCGTACGCTGCGCAGGCGTTCTCGGGTTACGGTCCCCAGGCGGTGTCGGTGCGGACCCTCAAGCGTTTTGACGAGCCTTATGGCAACCACATTGCGACCCGCATCGCGGCGCTCGAACCCGAGCAATACACCCGTGCAGGCGCCGCAATCCGCCATGCCAGCGCGACGCTCATGCGCGAGCCCGCCGCGCAGCGCCTGCTGCTTGTGCTGTCGGACGGCAAGCCCAACGATGTCGATCTCTACGAGGGTCGCTACGGTGTCGAGGACATGCGGCGCGCCATCATCGAGGCGAAGTTGCAGGGCATTGCGCCGTTCTGCCTGACCGTGGACCGGTACGCCGCCGGTTACCTGCCAGGCGTTTTCGGGGTCAACCAGTACGCTTTGCTGGCGAAGCCCTCGAATCTGCCGGCCGTGTTGCTCGACTGGATGCATCGCCTGGTCAGGGCTGCCTGATTTCCATGCGACGTTGTCGGTCATAAACGGTGACGCCCCTCATGGCGGCAGTACCGCCTTCCACCGGTCGAGGGTGACTGCGCAGTCGTTCGGCCGTGCCTTGGGCAAAACCGCCAACCCGCGCAGTGTCCGTTAGCTTGCGGCAAAGCGAGGGCTGCGAGCTTGGCGTCATTCAGGGGCATGCGCTCGCGTTCATCGTGCGGCAACGAGAACTGCTCGGAGAAACTGGCCAGGATGCGCAGGCTGTTCGAACCTGCGTCGATCAGGAAGTCGACGCGATGCAGCGGTCCGGGCAGATCGCGTTCGTCCTGGGCATCCAATAGCGTCGGGACGATGGATTACACGCCCGTGCAACGGGCCGCGGACGAGTGGCTCACGCTGGGTTCCCGTTCGCCGAGGGCCGATGGGGCATGCCAACGTCCGACCATGCCGGCCGCATCGGCGCAAGGTGCGCAAGCAGCTTCTGTTTGATCGGAAATTGGCGTATGGGTCAGACTGATCTTCTAAGATAGATGACTTTTTGATCTAAAAGGCTTTTCATGAAATTGCTTTCAACCGTTGTCGCCGCAGGCTGCATCGCGCTGGCCGCTTTCGTAAACCTGCCGCTGCATGCACAGACCTGGCCGACCAGACCGGTGCAGGTGATCATCCCGGCTGCGCCTGGCGACGGCGCCGATCTCGCCGGCCGGCTGCTGGGGCAAAAGCTGCAGGAGAAACTCGGCCAGAGTTTCTTCATCGACAACAAGACCGGGGCTGGTGGCATCATCGGCAGCGTGGCGGCCAAGAACGCCGCGCCTGACGGGTACCACTTCGTGATCGGCACAGCCGGCTCGCACGGCATCAACGCCGCGGTCTACGAGAAGCTGGCGTACGACCCGATCAAAGACTTCGAACCGGTGATCCTGATCAACAAAACACCGAATGTCTGCGTCATTCATCCGTCCATTCTGGCCAACAACCTGGCCGAGTTCGTCGCGCTGGCCAAGAAGGACCCGGGTAAATATTCCTTCGCCTCGGGTGGCAACGGCAGCTCGGCCCACCTGTCGGGTGAATACCTCAAGATGCTGGCCGGCATCGATCTGCTGCATGTACCGTTCAAGGGCGCCTCGCCGGCGGTGCAGGCCGTGATTGCCGGACAGGTCCATTTGTTCTGTGGCAATCTGCCGCCGGCGATACCGCATATCAAGTCGGGCAAGCTGCGCGCACTCGGTGTGACCACGCTCACGCGCAGCCCGGAGTTGCCGGACGTGCCGACCATCGACGAGTCGGGCTACAAGGGTTTCGAGTCGGTGGCCTGGTTCGCATTCTTCGCGCCCAAGGGCACGCCGGCTGACACGATCAACAAGCTTAACCAGGCCCTGGACGAGGTCCTCAAGATGCCCGACGTGCGCGACAAGCTGCAGCACCAGGGCACCGAACCGATGGGCGGCAGCCCCGGCCGACCTGCGGCAGTTCCAGTCCAACGAAATCCAGAAATGGACCAAGGTGGCGCGCACGGCCAAGGTCGCCCTGTGAGCCCACCTGCCCTGCGGCTGGGCATTAGCCGGGACTTCCTGGCGGCCGATGGCGCCAGCACGATCGATCCGCAAGCCATGGTCACACTGCAGGCCATACCCGGCCTGGTTATCGACATACTGGAGTCGGCTGCGCTGGCACCCATCACACCTGCTGACGTGTGCCGGTACGACGCGCTGATGATCAAACGCAATCCGGTCGACGCCGCCGTGTTCGAAGCGCATGCCACCGGGGCGTTGCGACTTCGTCTGCTGGTACGCAACGGCGTGGGCTTCGACCATATTGCGATGGACGCCTGCACCAAGGCCGGCGTGATGGTATGCACCACGCCAGACGCGGTGGCACGTCCTGTGGCCTCGTCGATCATGGCGATGATGCTGGCGTTCTCCCATCGCCTGATGCCGCGCGACCGTGCGACCCGGGAAGGTCGCTGGTCGGAGCGCTGGGACCGGGCCGGCCTGGCACTGACCGGCCGCACGCTGGGCGTGGTCGGGCTGGGCAACATCGGCCTGGAACTACTGCGTTTGGCCCTGCCCTGGGAGATGCGCCATCTGGGGACCGCGCCGCGGGTGCAGATGGCGCGGTATGCGGGCCTGCGCGTCGAACCGGTCTTGTTCGACCAACTGCTGGCCGAGTCCGATTTCATTGCGTTGTGCTGCCCGCTCAATGACGCCACGCGCGGCCTGATCGGCGCTGCGGCGCTGGCGCGCATGCAGTCGCATGCAGTGCTGATCAACACCGCGCGCGGCGAGGTGGTGAACGAGCACGCGCTGGTCGACTCATTGCGCAGCGGTCGCATCGCCGGAGCGGGCATTGACGTTTTTGCACAGGAGCCCCCTGCAGCCGACAACCCCTTGTTCGGCCTGGACAACGTGATCCTGGGTTCTCACAACCTGGCCCATACCGACGAGCTCAACAGCAAGGCCAACCGCAGTTGCGCCGCTGCCATCGGCCTGCTGGCCGTGAACCGCCAACCACCGCACATCGTCAATGCGCAAGTGCTGGTCCACCCGCGTCTGGCCGACCTGCACGCCTGATCGAACGCGCGCCACACCAGGTCGCCAGCGCCCGGTATCAACCGTCGCCGTGTGCCGGCACCACTGAATCGAGCGACTTGCTGTCGCGCCGCCGCGGGGCCGGCTTGACCTTGCCGTACCGCTGCTCGATCAAATTGAGCAACACCTGCTTGGCCTTGAGCACATGCTTGTGCACCACCGGTGGGAATCTGGTGTAAAGTCGGTACTTCGTTGGCCACTTTTAGGAGTTTTTATGGCAGAAATCAGGATTAATGTCGACGATGCCTTCCTTAATGAACTGAAAGGCAAGCTTGGCGTCTCTAAGAGCAGCGAGGTCGTCCAACAGGCATTGGCCATGCTGAACTGGGGTGCAGACAACGCCATCGCCGGCCGCGACATCATGTCAGCGGACGCTAGCCGCTCTGACTTGGAGAAGGTGGTGCTTCCTGGCCTTGCAAAAGCCAAAGCAAAAGCTCGATCGGCGAGGTAGCTTTAAGTCTCCTCGGGTTTTCTCTGCTGAGCGAGGAAGGACCGGCCTTGTGCGCCGAAGAGGTAACCGAGGAGCGCCGTGAGGATGGGGAAGAGCGTCGCGCCGACTACCTTGTCGAACATGGTCTTCCAGAACTCGCGGTGAGCTATGGGATCACCGGCAATCGTCTTGGCCAATTCAAGCTTCGCCGACGGGCAAGCGGCAGCATCCGCTGTCAAGCAGTCAATGAGGAGCTTGGATGCGGTCGCACGCGCCGTCTCGTCGTGATAGCTGGGGGGCAAAAATGCCGAAAGAAGCAGCACGGTCATGATGGCGACGAAGAGTCCAATCAACACCCAGCGCGTGAGGTTGTAGCCTGCTTCGTCGTGAAACGTTCTGGGCACGTCCACAGGCGGGAGCTGGGGCGTGAACTTGCGTTCATCACTTGGCGGTGCAGGTGAGTCTGTCGAGACAGGCGGCATGACCTCGCGCTCGTTGTGCACCGGAGCGGTGGAGCTCGGGATACTCGACCCAGAGCGTGCGGCCTCCCCATGTTGAGCTATCGGCGCCTGCTCATTCTCCACGGCCTGAGCGGCCGGCTTCGCCGCAGGTGCTTTAGCTGCAGTCTCCTCGTATGACGTTGCCATCCTTCACCTCTTGTATGTTTTTGCTGGCTCCGGGCACGCCCTGCTCGGTCGCTACGCGTTCGGTCGGTCGGCCTCGGTCCGCAGGCCAAGGCTACCCTTGACGTTTAGAGAATACTTAATCAACCCCGCTGGCTCGATCTTGACAAGCGGCTTGCCTTCGTCGTTTTTCAGCCCTTGGCCGCCCAACATCGCTGAGACTTGGTCGCGCTGCTTCAGCGGATCTCGTACTGTTTACAAAGGCTGAGGTTTCCACCTTCGGCAGGAGCCTTGATCGGATCGATGCCCGCCTGGAGAGCAGCAATTCGAGGCGCAAACCGGTCCTGGATTGGCCGGATCGCTTCGTTGATCTTCTTCGTGAAGGTCCCTGTAGTGAGCCACTTTAGTTCCCCCTGTTTAAGCCAATCTGGTGACAGAAAAAAAAGGCTCGATGGTCGAATCGCGACGAGCATCCAGCGCGCGACGATGCTCCGCATGACTATGCCACCGACATTTGGCGGATGCAACAATAGTTTGAATAGTTTGCAGTGTCGGGAAAGTTGAAATGGCGAAGCGCGACCGATACCATGGCGATCAGAGCACCGTCAGACGATTGCTTAACCTGGCCGGGATGGGCCGCTTTGGCTTGTCAAAGGAATATGCCCGGCCCGTTGCGAACGATCGTTCGCGGGTTTGCGCCGGCGTTGTGTCCAGGCCGCGTTGTAGTGCTCGGGCTGCGAAGGTCCGCGGAGCCCACGCGCTGCGCTTCACTGTGGCGGTCGGGCGCTGAACGCGCCGACTGCCCTGCGGTGCTCGGTCTTGCGCCCGCATCGCGCAACTCACTGCGCGCCCTGCGGGCGCTCCGTTCAGACAGGCGCAATGAGAATGATGACGAACGCGCTTCGCGCTGGGCGCAAGCCCTGCGCTCCTCGGCGCCACAGAGACGCGCAGCGCGTGGGCCCCGCGGACCTTCACAGCCAGGCCTCTGGTTGGCGCTGCGTCAGGCAGGGGCCCGGAGCCTTGGACTCCGGCGCAACGAACTCCACGGGCCCAACATGGTGGCGGGTAGCCCTGGCGCACCGAACTCCATGAGCCCGCGCCGGCTCCCGCCTGCCGCGACGCGCGCCAACGCCAACGCCAACGCCAACCCACACGGCCTCGGATAGCCGCAAGCGGAGCACGACCGGCCGCAAAGGGTCGCAAGCCGAATTGGGTTTGCCAAACTTGAGCGACCGCAATCGGTCCTTTCAAGTCGCTCAAGTTCTGCGATCGCACAACTGCCGCTCGCAACCGGCCAGCAGCCTCGCCCATCTGCGCAGCGTGACCCAACCGTTCAGAGCTTCATGTCGTATTCGATCGTCAACGGCGCATGGTCGGAGAACTTTTCCGCCTTGTAGATCGACGCGCGTTTTGCCAACACGGCAAAACCCGGCGTCGCCAGGTGGTAGTCCAGCCGCCACCCCACATTGTTCGCATAGGCCTGTCCGCGCTGGCTCCACCAGGTGTAGGCGGTGTCGGTCGCATCGGGTTCGAGTTGCCGGTAGACATCGACCATGCCGGCATGGTCGAGCAGTTTGGTCATCCATGTGCGTTCCTCGGGCAGGAAGCCGGAGTTCTTCTGGTTGCTCTTCCAGTTCTTCAGGTCGATTTCCTTGTGCGCGATGTTGATGTCGCCGCACAGCACCAGCTCGCGCTTTTTCTTGAGCCGGGTCAGGTAGGGATAGAACAGTTCCAGGAATCGGTACTTGGCCAGCTGGCGTTGCTCGCCCGATGAGCCGCTGGGAAAATAGCAGCTGACGACGGACAACTTGCGCGCCGGCGTGTCGAAGCGCAGCTCCACGTACCGTCCTTCCGCGTCGAACTCTGGCGCGCCGAAACCGATCACGACATCGCTCGGCTCCTTGCGGGTATAGACCGCGACGCCGGAGTAACCTTTTTTTTCCGCAAGATGGAAATGTCCGGCCAGTCCGGCCAGTTGATCGAATCGCCCCTCGATGTCTGGCGCTTGCGCCTTGACCTCCTGTACGCAAATACAATCGGGTCTGGCTTTGGCCAGCCAGGGCTCGAGGCCCTTGCTGGTCGCGGAGCGGATACCGTTGAGGTTCAGGCTGGTCAATGTGAACAAGGAAGTCTCCATGTCGGAAGTGATGGGCGCTCGTGCAGACCGGCCGGTATCGCCAGCGCCGCAGCACGACCCGCTGGCGCTCGATTTCGTGCAGTTTGCGGTCCAGTGCGGCGTGTTGCGCTTCGGTGAGTTCAAGACCAAGGCCGGGCGCCTGAGTCCGTATTTTTTCAATGCCGGGCTGTTCGACGACGGTGCCAAGTTGGGCCTGCTGGCGCAATTTTATGCCCGCCGGCTGATGGCCAGTGGCATTGCGTTCGACATGGTGTTCGGCCCGGCGTACAAGGGTATTCCACTGGGCGCTGCGCTGGTGGTCGAATTGGCCCGGCTGGGCCGTAATGTTCCGTTTGCCTACAACCGCAAGGAAGCCAAGGACCATGGAGAGGGCGGCACACTGGTGGGCGCTGCGCTGCAGGGGCGTGTCCTGATTGTGGACGACGTCATGTCGGCTGGCACGGCCGTGCGCGAATCGATTGCCATCATCCGGGCGGCGGGCGCGACGCCGCATGCGGTCGTCATCGCGTTGGACCGGCAGGAAAAGGCGACCGATAACGGGCAAGACAGCCCGACCAGTGCGGTGCAGTATGTGCGCGACCAGCTCGGCTTGCTGGTATGCAGCGTGGCCCGGTTGACGGATCTGCTGCAGTACCTGAGCGAGCGCAGCAGCGCCGGTCTTGCGACCGAGCACGCGCGGGTCATGGCCTACCGGCAGCGCTATGGCGTGGACGATGCGCTCGATCCGTCATGATTTTTTGTGCACGACCCCTCGCGCGTTTCGGGGCAATGGCCTGGGGGGCGGTGCTGTTGCTCGGTGTTGCCGGCCAGGTCTGCGCGCAAGCGACCCCGCCGATCAATGGCATCTACACCTGCACCGACGCCAACGGACGCAAGTTGCGCTCCGATCGGCCCATTGCGGCCTGTATCGACCGTGAGCAGACCGTGCTCAATCCCAGTGGAACCGTGCGCGCGAAGGTCGGGCCCTCGCTGAGCGCGCAGCAGCGCGCCGAGCAGGAGGCGCAATGGAGGGCCGAGGAGGAACAACGGGCGCAGGCGCTGGAAGACAGGCGCCGCGACCGGGCCATGCTGGCTCGCTACCCTGCGCGCGACGCGCATGACCAGGAACGTGCGCTGGCCCACACGCGGGTCGACACGGTGGTGCAAGAGGCGGGCAAGCGCATGGAGGCATTGCGCCAGGAGCGCAAGAAGATCGATCAAGAACTCGAGTTCTACCAGGGCGACCCGAACAAGGCGCCGGCGGCGTTGCAGCGCCAGATCGATTATGTGGCGCAATCCATGCAGGCGCAGCGGCGCTTCATCCTGACGCAGGAGGCAGAGCGCAAGCGTGTCGATGCACGTTTTGACGAGGAACTGGTGCGACTCAAGGAACTGTGGCAGGACCAGCAACGGGCGTCGGGCGCGACGCCGCGCGCGGGGGTCAAGCCCTAAGTGCGCACCCGCGCCGCCTTGCCTTTGGCGTCTGCCGCGCACTTGCCGGCTGGCAGTCACAACTGCCCATCGCGCCTGCGTGTGCTGGAGCAAGCCTGAGTGCAGGACGACCTACAACCCGTTGTGCGCGATATCGTGCTGGTGGGCGGCGGGCACAGCCATGTGGGCGTATTGCGGGACTTTGCGATGCGGCCGGTGCCCGGCGTGCGCATCACGCTCATCGGTACCGACACCCATACGCCGTACTCGGGCATGTTGCCCGGCTATGTGGCAGGCCATTACGGTTTCGACGAGGTGCATATCGACCTGAGTCGGTTGGCACAGTTCGCGGGAGCGCGCTTCATCTGCGCCGAAGTCACCGGCATGGACCGGCTGAACCGCCGGCTGCTGTTGCGCGATCGACCGGCGATGCGGTACGACCTGGTGTCGATCAATATCGGTTCCACGCCCCAGCGCGTTGGCGTGCCCGGGGCGCACGCACATGCGGCGGCGGTCAAGCCGATCTACCAGTTCAACCAGCGCTGGCTGGCCTTGCTCGCGCGCGTGCGTGCGCAAGCCGGGCGCCGCACGATTGCGGTGGTGGGCGGCGGCGCTGGTGGCGTCGAATTGACCCTGGCCATGCAGCATCGCCTGCGCGCCGTGCTGCGCGATGGCGGCAGCGACCCGGATACGCTGGAATTTCACTTGTTTACCGCGGACACCGTGTTGTTGGCGACCCATGACGCTGCGGTCCAGCGGCGTTTTGCCGGGGTGTTGCGCGAGCGAGGCGTGCAACTGCATTGCGGCGCAGCGGTGCAGGAAGTGCAGGAGGGAAGGCTGCGTACCGAAAATGGCGATTGGCTTCAGGCCGACGAGATTGTCTGGGTTACTCAGGCCGGCGGCGCCCCATGGTTGCGCGACACGGCGCTGGCACTCGATGAACATGGATTCGTACGGGTCAACGATGGTTTGCAATCGGTCAGCGACCCGTTGGTGTTTGCCGCCGGCGACGTGGCCAGCATGGACAACCACCGGCTGGAGAAGGCCGGCGTGTTCGCGGTGCGCATGGCCAGGCCACTGGCCCTCAATCTGCGCCGCGCGCTGGCGCAACAGGCGCTGCGGCCCTATCGGCCCCAGCGCCGCTGGCTGGCGCTGATCAGCACCGGCGATCGTTACGCAGTGGCCTCGCGCGGCCGCCTGTCGTTTGCGGGTGCCTGGGTGTGGCGCTGGAAGGACTGGATCGATCGACGCTTCATGCGACGGTTCAGCGAGTTCCCGCAGATGAACCAGGGCGCTTCGGCAACCTCGGCCGCAGGCGCTGTGGCTTTGACGCCCGAGGAGTCGGAGCAGGCGATTTCGGCGACTGCGATGCGTTGCGGCGGATGCGGCGCCAAGGTCGGGGCCAGCGTGTTGTCCCGTGCGCTGGCCAAGCTGAGGCCACTGCACAGCGACGATGTGCTGATCGGTCTGCATGCGCCAGACGACGCGGCCGTCGTACGGGTGCCGCCTGGTATGGCCATGGTGCAGACTGTCGATTTTTTCCGGGCTTTTATCCAGGACCCCTATGTGTTCGGGCAGATCGCCGCGAACCATGCGTTGGGCGATATCTTCGCCATGGGCGGCACGCCGCACACGGCCACGGCCATCGCCACCGTACCGCCAGGGCTGGAGGACAAGGTCGAAGACGTGCTGCTGCAGATGATGAGCGGCGCGCTGGATGTGCTCAATGCGGCCGGATGCTCCCTGGTGGGTGGCCATACCGGGGAGGGGCAGGAACTCGCGCTGGGCTTTGCGGTGAACGGCCTGGTTGACGCGTCACTACAGGGCGTCTTGCGCAAGGGCGGCATGCGCGCGGGTGAAGTGCTGGTCCTGACCAAGCCCATCGGCACCGGTACCTTGCTCGCGGCCCATGCGCGGTTGGCGGCACGCGGGCGCTGGGTCCAGGCCGCGCTGGCTGCAATGCGCCAGTCCAACCAGGCTGGCGCACGGGTATTGCAGGCGCATGGCGCCACCGCATGCACCGACGTGACGGGCTTCGGCCTGCTGGGGCATCTGGTCGAGATGGCGCGGCCATCGGGCGTCGACGTGCAACTCAGCCTGGCCGCACTGCCGCTGCTCGACGGTGCGCAACCGTGCGTGGCGCAGGGTATCGTCAGCTCGTTGCAGGACGCCAATGCGCGGCTGCGCCGGGTGCTGCGCAACCAGGAGGCCTTTGTGGCGCATCCGCGCTACCCGCTGTTGTTCGATCCGCAGACCGCCGGCGGCCTGCTGGCCAGCGTACCGGCGGCTCAGGCGCAGGCGTGTATCGCGGCGTTGCAAGCGGCCGGATATGCCGCTGCGTCAGTCATTGGCCGGGTGCTGGCACAGTCGGATGCGCTAGCGCCGATTACCCTGACCGACTGATCGGGCGCCGGCGCGGTTGCGGGTGCAAGCGCGGGCGGCGTGACCGCGCAGTGCCGCCTTATCCCAGCTTCTTGCGTAGCAGCTCGTTGACCTGTGCCGGATTGGCTTTGCCGCGGCTGGCCTTCATGATATGGCCAACCAATGCATTGAAGGCCTTGTCCTTTCCCTGGCGGAATTCGTCGACGCTCTTGCTGTTGGCGGCCACGACCGCGTCGATAATGCCCTCGAGCGCGCTGCTGTCGTTCATCTGAGCGAGGTCCCGGTTCTTGATTGATGCTTCGATGCGCTCGATAAAAGTGGCAAGTCCCCAGATTTCTTGTTCTTTGCGATCAATCAGGCTTTGAAATAGGTCTTGAAGAACTGTCTTGGCGGCATTGTTAGACACCTCGTCTTTGTCGACTCTCTTGAGCAGATCGCCCAGTGCGGTTGGAATAGGAACTTGCACATCGCCTATCGCGATTTGCTGCTTGTTCAGGAACGCAGTCACCTCACCCAAGACCCAGTTTGCTGCCATTTTGGGTCGCCCACAAGCAATTGCGACGGTTTCAAAATAGCGCGCCAGTTCCTGTGACTGCGTAAGTTGGTTTGCGTCGTATGCTGAAAGCTCATAGGCCAACTCAAATCGGGTCGCTTTGGCCTGCGGTAGCTCTGGCATGCCAGCCCGCAACTCGTCAATCCATGTCTGCGTTATCACCAGCGGCGGCAGGTCCGGATCCGGAAAATAACGGTAGTCCGCGGCATCTTCCTTGGTTCGCATGGAGCGCGTCTCGCCAGTGGCCGGGTCGAACAGCACCGTGGCCTGCCCGATGGCATGGCCATCTTCGATCTGCTCGATTTGCCAGCGCACCTCGAAGTCGATCGCCTGCTGCATGAATTTAAAGCTGTTCAGGTTCTTGATCTCGCGCCGGGTGCCTAACGGTTCGCCCGGTTTGCGCACCGAGACGTTGGCGTCACAGCGAAAGCTGCCCTCTTGCATGTTGCCGTCGCAGATGCCGATCCAGGTCACCAGGCGATGCAGCTCGCGCGCATAGGCCACCGCCTCGGCAGAGGAGCGCATGTCGGGCTCGGTGACGATCTCCAGCAGCGGCGTGCCGGCGCGGTTCAGGTCGATGGCGGTTTGGCCGACGAAGTCTTCATGCAGCGATTTGCCGGCGTCTTCTTCCAGGTGGGCACGCACCAGGCGTACCGAACGCTTTTCGCCATCCAGGTAAAACTCCACCTGGCCGCCTTGCACCACCGGAATCTCGAATTGGCTGATCTGGTAGCCCTTGGGCAGGTCCGGATAGAAATAGTTCTTGCGCGCGAACACGCTGCGCTCGGCCACATGGGCGTTGACGGCCAGGCCGAAGCGGATCGCGCGCTCGACCGCGCCCTTGTTCATCACCGGCAGGGTGCCGGGCAAGGCCAGATCGACCGCGCAGGCCTGGGTGTTGGGCTCGGCCCCGAACGCGGTGGATGCGCGGCTGAAGATCTTCGATTGGGTCGAGAGCTGGGCATGGGTCTCAAAGCCGATGACGACTTCGTAGCCCTGTACGAGCGCCGCCTTGGCGGGCGCAGTGACGGCGCTGGTGGTTGCGATGGCGCTCATGGTCAATACCCCTGGGGCTTGCGGGTGTGGAAATCGGTGGCCCGCTGGAACTGGTGCGCCAGGTTCAGCAAGCGGCCCTCCTGCAGGTAGTTGCCCATCAGCTGCAGGCCGATCGGCAAGCCGCTCGCACCAAAGCCGACCGGCAAACTCATGGCCGGGAGTCCGGCCAGGGACGCAGGCAACGTGAAGATGTCGGCCAGATAGTTGGCCAGCGGGTCGTCGCTTTTTTCACCGATGCGCCAGGCCACCGTGGGCGCGACCGGCCCCGCGATCACATCGCATTGCGTGAACGCCTGTTGAAAATCGTCTGACAACATGCGCCGTATTTTTTGCGCCTGCAGGTAGTAGGCGTCGTAATAGCCGTGCGACAACACATAGGTGCCGATCATGATGCGGCGCTTGACCTCCTCGCCAAAGCCCTCGGCGCGGGTCTTGCGGTACATGTCGGCCAGGTCCTTGAACTGCGCGGCGCGGTGGCCGAACTTGACGCCATCGAACCGGCTCAGGTTGCTCGAGGCCTCGGCCGGCGCAATGATGTAGTAGACCGGGATTGACAACTCGGTGCGCGGTAACGACACCGGCACCCGCACGGCGCCAAGCTTTTCGTAGCTAACCAGCGCGGACTCGACCGCCTGACGCACATCGTCGGCAACCCCTTGGCCGAAGAATTCCCGTGGCACTCCGATGCGCAGGCCGCGGATGGAGTCATCCAGTGTCCGGCAGAAGTCTTGCTGCGGCAGATCCAGTGACGTCGAGTCGCGGTCCAGGTCGGGACCGCACATCTGGCTGAGCAGCAGCGCGCAATCCTCGGCGCTGCGTGCCATCGGTCCGGCCTGGTCCAGGCTGGATGCAAAGGCGATCATGCCGTAGCGCGATGCCCGGCCATAGGTCGGCTTGATGCCGGTGATGCCGCAAAAAGAGGCGGGCTGGCGGATCGATCCGCCAGTGTCGGTGCCGGTGCTGGCCGGCATCAGCCTTGCCGCGACTGCCGCGGCGCTGGCGCCCGACGAGCCGCCCGGAATGTGCGCGGTGTTCCAGGGGTTGCGCACGGGTTCGGGCTTGTCATGCCCCAGCGCCGTCGCCGCGGTGTTTTCGTTCGATGAACCCATCGCGAACTCGTCGCAGTTGAGCTTGCCCAGCGTGACGGCGCCTTGCTGCGCGAGGCGCGCGACCACGGTGGCGTCGAAGGGTGAACGGTAGCCACGGAGCATGCGCGAGCCAGCGGTGCTGGGAAAGTCGCGGGTGACGAAGATATCCTTGTGTGCCAGCGGTATGCCTTCCAGCGTCCCGGCAGTGCCGTTGGCCAGGCGCTCATCGGCGGCCCTGGCCTGGGCCAGCGTCACGCCTTCGTCGCGGGCCACATAGGCTCCCAGGTCGTCGTGGGCCTTGGCACGGGCCAGGAAATGCTGCGCGGTTTCCTGCGCCGAGACCGTGCGCTGGCGCAGTTGTGTGGCCAACTGGACCAGGCTGAGGTCATGCAGTTCGGGGGAGGCTTGTGTCATTCTCGGCGTGGTCGGGTAGCGATGGTAGGGTTGTGGCGATTGCACCTGCGGGTGCCGGGCATTGGCCGCGGTGTCACGGCATGTTCGCCGATCTGGATGCTGGCGGGGCAGGTCCGGCTATTCGATGACCTTGGGTACCAGGAACAGTCCGGCTTCGACGCTGGGCGCGCTGCACTGGTTCGCAGCGCGGTTGTCGGGCTCGCTGGCTGTGTCCTCGCGCAGGCGCAAGGCGATGTCACCGATGGTTTCAAATGGATGGGCCAGCGGCCGAATGCCGGAGGTGTCGACTGCGCGCATCTTCTGCACGATGTCGAAAAAATCGTTTAGTTGCCTGAGCATACGCTCACTTGCAGACGGGTCCAGCTCCAGCCGGGCCAGATTGGCGATGCGCGAGATGTCAGACGATGTAAGGGACATGGCGAAAATTAGCGGAAAAGGGGCTGCAAATCGGGCCGAAAAGCGCGTGGTTGGTCAATTTTGAGGCAGGGGATAAGGTATTATCCCGCCTTTGCGCGCCATTCCCAAGCTTGCGGAGTCTGGCATGCGCAGGCACTACAAGCTGGTCAATATGGCGACGGCAATCCGACGTGTTTGCCGTGCCCGAGAGGATTTCGATGTTTGGAGCATTCCGTCAGTATTTCTCTACTGACTTGGCGATTGACCTGGGCACGGCCAATACGCTGATCTACGTACGTGATAAGGGCATTGTGCTCGATGAGCCGTCGGTGGTGGCGATCCGGCATGAAGGTGGCCCCCAGGGCAAGAAGACGATTCAGGCCGTTGGCAAGGAGGCCAAGGCCATGCTGGGCAAGGTGCCGGGCAATATCGAGGCGATTCGACCGATGAAGGATGGCGTGATCGCCGATTTCACCGTTACCGAGCAGATGCTCAAGCAGTTCATCAAGATGGTGCATCCGCGCAGCATCTTTCGGCCCAGCCCGCGCATCATCATCTGCGTTCCGTGTGGATCGACCCAGGTCGAGCGTCGCGCGATCCGTGAATCGGCACTGGGCGCCGGTGCCAGCGACGTGCGCCTGATCGAGGAACCCATGGCCGCCGCAATCGGTGCCGGTCTGCCCGTCAGCGAGGCCAGCGGCTCGATGGTGGTCGACATCGGGGGGGGCACCACCGAAGTAGGCGTCATTTCATTGGGTGGCATGGTCTACAAGGGCAGCGTGCGGGTCGGCGGCGACAAGTTCGACGAGGCCATCATCAATTACATCCGGCGCAACTACGGCATGCTGATCGGCGAACCCACGGCAGAGGCGATCAAGAAGAAGATCGGCTCCGCCTTCCCCGGCAGCGAGGTCAAGGAAATGGAAGTGCGCGGGCGTAACCTGTCCGAGGGCGTGCCGCGCAGTTTCACCGTGTCGTCCAATGAAATCCTGGAGGCATTGACCGACCCGTTGAACAACATCGTGTCGGCGGTCAAGAATGCACTCGAACTCACTCCGCCTGAACTTGGCGCCGACATTGCCGACCGCGGCATGATGCTCACCGGTGGTGGCGCCATGCTGCGCGACCTTGATCGGCTGCTGGCCGAAGAGACCGGTCTGCCGGTGCTGGTGGCCGAGGATCCCCTGACCTGCGTCGTGCGTGGCTGTGGCATCGCACTGGACCAGTGGGACCGCGTCGGTTCGATCTTTACCAGCGAGTAGCTCGGTCCGCGGCGCGGCCTGGGCGCGGGCGATGCTTTGTGGCCAGCTTGTCGGGCGCAGCGTCCAGGTTCATACGGCTGCGGATAGACGATACGCGCAGAGCCGCTCGCCGTGGGTGCGTCGGCTTCGCGGATCGACATTCCCAGGACGAGAGACAATAAGCAGTCATGCCGCTTGGAACCCTCGACAGAACGCCACCGCCCTTTTTTCGCCAGGGTCCATCGGCGCTGTCCAAGCTGACAGTGTGCAGCGCGCTGGCGCTGTTTCTAATGGTGGCCGACACCCGTTTCTCCATTACGCAGCCAGCGCGCGCAGCGATTGCCGATGTGCTGTATCCGCTGCAGTGGCTGGTGTTGCAGCCGGTCCTCTGGGCGCGCGGCGGCGCGGGTTATTTCGAGAGTCTGCAAACGGCCCAGTCCGGCACCGAGCAGATGCACATTACGCTGACCAGCCAGTCGCAAAAGGCAAATCAGGTCGATCAGTTGACGCTGGAAAACACGCGCCTGCGCCAGTTGCTGCAATTGCGCGAGCGCATCACCACGCCAGCGCTGGCGGCGCAGATCCTGTACGACGCGGCGGACCCGTTCAGCCGCAAAGTCATCATCGACCGCGGCACGATGCACGGCATTGTCGCGGGCTCGCCGGTGATCGACGGTTATGGCGTCCTGGGCCAGGTCACGCGGGTGTTCGGCCCGGTCAGCGAAGTGACCCTGATTACCGACGGTGACCAGGCAATTCCCGTACTCAATACCCGCACCGGCGTGCGGGGCGTGGCGTTTGGCGACCTGTCCGACCCGGCCGGCGGGCTGGAGTTGCGCTTCGCGCCGGCCGATACCGATGTGCAGGCCGGAGACGTCATGTCCACCAGCGGCGTCGATGGCGTGTACCCGCCCGGCTTGGCGGTGGCCCGTGTCGACAAGGTGGAGCGGCGCAGCGAATCGGTGTTTGCCCGCATCGCGCTCAGCCCGTTGGCCCAGGTGCGCGGCACGACCCATGTGATGGTGCTGCAACCCGTGGCGACACAGATCGAGCCCCGGCCTGTCGAACCGACGGTCCCGGTTGCGGCCAGGAAGTCACTGCGCAAATGACGATGACCAACGCCACGGGAGCATCGGCATGATCATGCGCCAGGGCCAGCAGTTGCTGTTGCCCGCCAATCCGCTCTTCATCTGGGCCAGCCTGCTGGTGGCCCTGTTGCTGAGCATGCTGCAGAACATCGGATTCTGGGGTCGCGCGGCCTGGGTGCCGGACCTGCTGGCGCTGGTGCTGGTGTTCTGGAGCGTGCACCAGCCGTTGCGGGTGGGCATTGGCGCAGCCTTCGTGTTTGGCCTGTGCATCGACGTGCACCAGGGAGGCCTGATGGGCGCCAACGCGCTGGCATACACAGTGCTGAGTTTTTTTGCGATCACCATCCACCGGCGCCTGTTGTGGTTTTCGGTGCCGTCGCAGGCGCTGCAGGTGTTGCCATTGTTCGTCGCTGCGCAACTGATCAGCCTGGCGGTGAAATTGCTGGCTGGTGGATCGTTTCCGGGTTGGGACATGATGCTTGCACCCTTGTTGCAGGCGGCATTGTGGCCGGTGGCCAGCGTGTTGCTGCTGGTTCCGCAGCGTCGGGCCCCCGACCCGGACGTGAACCGGCCGTTGTGATGGCCGCATGACCGTATCCGTATTTTCATTTGACCGGGCCCATGACCGAACTGCGTAACGTCGAAGCCGACCTGGCCCGGTTCCGCCTGCGGGTGTTCGTCGTCAGCGTGGTGGTGCTGCTGTGCTTCCTGCTGGTGGCAGCAAGGCTGGTCGTGCTGCAGGTGGTGCGCCACGACGATCTCAAGGCGCAGGCCGAGAGCAACCGTACGGCTGTCGTGCCGGTGGTGCCGAACCGTGGCCAGATCCTGGACCGCAATGGCATCGTATTGGCCAACAACTACTCGGCCTATACGCTGGAGATCACACCATCCAGGGTCGTCGGGCTGGACGACACGATCGAAGGCCTGTCGCAGATCGTCGAGATCACGCCGCGCGATCGGCGCCGGTTCAAGAGGCTGCAGGAGGAGTCCAAGAGCTTCGAATCGTTGCCGATCCGCACCAAGCTCAACGACGAGGAGGTGGCACGTTTCGCGGCGCAGCGTTTTCGGTTTCCTGGCGTGGAGATCAAGGCGCGGCTGTTTCGCAGCTATCCGTACGGTGAACTGGCCAGCCATCTGATCGGCTACATCGGGCGTATCAACCGGGCTGAAAAAGACAAGCTCGACGATTCGGAGGATGCGGCCAACTACCGGGGCACCGAATACATCGGCAAACTCGGTGTGGAGCAAAGCTTCGAGTCCAGTCTGCATGGCCGCACCGGCGTCGACTCGATGGAGACATCGGCCGGCGGACGGGCGGTGCGCAAGCTGTCCAGCAATCCTTCAATGCCCGGCGATACCGTGGTGTTGGCAATCGATATCAAGCTGCAGAAGCTGGTCGAGGACTTGTTTGGTGATCGTCGCGGCGCGCTGGTCGCAATCGACCCCAAGACAGGTCAGGTGCTCGCATTCGTCAGCAAGCCGACCTTCGACCCGAATCTGTTTGTCGATGGCATCGATGTCGAAAACTGGCAGTCGCTCAACGAGTCGATCGACAAGCCGCTGCTCAATCGTGCGCTGCGCGGCACCTACCCGCCGGGTTCGACGTACAAACCGTTCATGGCGCTGGCGGCGTTGCACACGGGCAAGCGCGCGGCGGGAACCATCATCCAGGACAACGGTACCTGGACCTTTGCCGGTCACCAGTTCCGCAGCCACGGCGACCACGGACTTGGGCCGGTCGATATGCATGCGGCGATCGCCAAGTCGAGCAACGTATATTTTTATTCCTTGGCCAATGATCTGGGTGTGGACACGATCCATGACTTCATGGCTCCGCTGGGTTTTGGCCAGATCACCGGCATCGACATCCACGGTGAGTTGCGCGGCGTGCTGCCAAGCAAGGAGTGGAAGAGCAATTACTACAAGCGGGCTGACCAAAAGAAGTGGTTTGCCGGGGAGACCATCTCGCTGGGCATCGGACAGGGCTACAACACTTTTACCATGCTGCAACTGGCGCAGGCGACTGCGATACTGGCCAACAAGGGGATCAGGCACAAGCCGCAATTGGTGATCGCGACGCAGGACGCCGTGACCCGGGCACGGTTGCCGATAGCGCCGGAGCCCGGCGAGGACCTGGGAATCAAGCCCGAGCATCTGGCAGTGGTGCACAACGCGCTGGTCGCCGTCACCACCGAGGGCACCTCGACCCGTGTATTTGCCGGGGCGTCCTACCGTTCGGCGGGCAAGACCGGTACGGCGCAGGCCGTCGGCATCGCCGCTGGCGGCAAATACAACGCCGCCAAGATGGAAGAGCGAACGCGTGACCATGCGCTGTACATGGCCTATGCGCCGGCCGATGATCCGAAGATCGCGCTGGCGGTGGTTGTGGAGAACGCCGGCTTCGGTGCTGCCCATGCCGCGCCAATTGCGCGCCGCGCCTTCGATTATTGGCTGATGGGCCAATACCCCAGCGTGGAAGACATGGCCGCCGTGCGCATCGGGCAGGCGGGCGCGCCCATCGGCACCCGCCGGTTGGCATCCGAACTCCCTTGGCCGGCGACGGCACCTTGATCCGACCTTGACTGCCGGACGAAAAAAAAGCGCCGGGATTACCAGCGCCTTTTGATCGGGGTGTGCCGCATGCGCGGTCATCCTGTCGTTATTGTCTCCAGGGTCCTCAACCAGGCCGTCGGACAAGACGACTTTCGAGTGCCTCCACTGTAGGGTGAATGCGCTGGCGGGTGAATCGGGATTTACCCCCAACGGATACGCCGTGTGACTATTCCATGGCGATGCTCCACCTTAAAAGTTGGTGCACACTGTCATTTCTGGCGTTGGTGCACAGATTTCGTGACTCTGATCGGCTCCTTACGCGGCCTGATCGCACCAGGTTTATCCGCGTTCGAGTGGCGGCTCTCATAGCCGACCCGGGCGCCAGCGGGCACGCCGTTGACTGCCATGGTAGGCCACGATGGGCCTGCCGGCGTCTCGGCCCACCAACGCCAGCCGCGGATTGTCGGTGGCTGACGTTGTGACAGCGGGTACGATCGCAGGGCTTTCAAGTGAATTGCCCTTTGAGCCCCGATCGCATCGATACATGGATGAATCCAGCCCCCGCATCAGCAGCCAGTCCGGTCCCCATGGCTGGCAGGTGACGCTGGGCGGCACCTGGTCTGCGTCTGCGTTGGCCCATCCCGAGACATGGCATGCGCTGACGCGCAACATCGATGGCCTGGCGCCGCAGGCGCGCGGCGCGCAAGGCCATTGGGACCTGCGCTTGCTGGATCGCCTGGACCATACCGGGGCGCAATTGCTCTGGAATACCTGGGGCCACCAGTGGCCGGCCGGCCTGCATGCCCTGCCGGCCCAGCGCGCCATGCTCGACCGCGTGGCACGTTTTTCAGTGCCCCCGCCAACGGCCACGGCGCCAACCTGGGGCCAGCGGTTTCTGCGCCTGGGCGAGCAGGTTTACCAGGTGGTGGACCATGGGCGTGACCTGCTGCGGCTTATCGGCCAGTTGTTGCTTGACCTTGGACACCTGGTGCGCTCGCCGCGCCAGGGGCCCTGGCGCGACGTGTCCGGCCAGCTGTACCGCATTGGCGCGACCGCGTTGCCCATCACGGCGCTGGTAGGTTTCCTGATCGGCGTTGTGCTGGCCTACCTGATGTCGCAGCAATTGCGCAAATTCGGCGCCGATGCGTTCATCGTCGATGTGTTGGGAATCGCGTTGATCCGTGAACTGGCGCCGGTGCTGGCCGCCATCCTCATTGCCGGACGATCGGGCTCGTCCATCACGGCCCAGATCGGGGTCATGCGGGTCACCGAGGAACTCGATGCGATGCGGGTGATGGGCATCGCGCAGGGGTATCGGCTGGTGATGCCGCGCGCCATTGCGATGGCGATCGCGATGCCGCTGATTACCGTGTGGACCACGCTGGCGGCGCTATTGGGCGGCATACTGGCAGCGGACCTTTCGATGGGCATCACGCCGGCCTATTTCATCTCCGCGCTGCCGGCAACGGTCGAGGTGGCCAATCTGACGCTGGCCATGAGCAAATCCATGGTGTTCGGTGTGCTGATCGCGCTGGTCGGTTGCCACTACGGCCTGCGCGTCAAGCCCAATACCGAAAGCCTGGGCGAAGGAACGACCGCGTCGGTGGTGACCTCGATTACGGTTGTGATCCTGGTCGACGCGTTGTTTGCCGTGTTGTTCAAGGACGTGGGCATATGAGCCGCTGGGCCGCTCCCAAGGCGAATGGCACCGCAGCGCGTTGCGCGAAGGTTACCTGATGAGCACCGCAGCCTCGTCATCGCCTGGCGTGGTCGAGATCCACAACCTGTGGTCCATGTTCCGGGTCGCCGGGCGCGAGATCGTCGTGCATGAGAACCTGAACCTGCACATCGAGCGCGGCGAACTGGTGTCGCTCGTGGGTGGCTCGGGCAGCGGCAAGACCGTGATGCTGCGCACCATACTCGGGCTGGAGACGCCGGCGCGCGGCTCGGTTTCGGTGCTGGGCCGGCCGGCCGACCAGTTGTCGGATGCAGGCGCTGCCAGCCGGGTCGGCATGCTGTTCCAGCACGGTGCGCTGTTTTCCGCGTTCAGCGTGCTGGACAACATCGCGTTCCCATTGCGCGAGCTCAAGCAGCTACCGGAGGATTTGATTCGCGACGCTGCGCTGGTCAAGCTGCAGATGGTCGGGCTCGACGTGATCCACGCCCACAAGATGCCGTCCGATCTTTCCGGTGGCATGATCAAGCGGGTGGCGTTGGCGCGCGCGCTGATCATGGACCCGCCGCTGCTGCTGCTGGACGAGCCCACGGCGGGCCTGGATCCGGACAGCGCCGATGCGTTCTGCGCGTTGATCCGTTCGCTGCACCGCGAGCTGGGCTTGACGGTGGTCATGGTCACGCACGATCTCGATACCCTGTACGAGCTGAGTACCCGGGTTGCGGTGCTGGCCGACAAGCATGTGATCGTGCATGGCGCGCCCAAGGACGTGATCGCGTATCCGCACCCGTTCATCCACGATTTTTTCCTGGGCGAGCGCGGGCAGCGTGCCATGGAGTTGTTGCGCGAATATCCGTTCGCGGTGTAGAAAGGTTGTCGTATGGAAAACAAGGCGCATGCACTGGCGGCCGGCCTCTTTGTGATGCTGGTATCGGCGATGTTGATCGCCATGGCGGTGTGGTTGACACGCGATACCGGCGTACACCGGGTGTACGAAATATCCAGCTCCGAAGCGGTCAACGGCCTGCAGTCGCAGGCGGCGGTGCGCTACAAGGGCGTCGCGGTGGGCAAGGTGATGGACATCGGCTTTGATCCCAATGCGATCGGCAATGTACTGGTGCGCATCGCGCTGGACGAGTCTGCGCCCATCACGGCGGCCACGTTCGCGACCCTGGGTTTCCAGGGTGTCACCGGCCTGGCCTTCGTGCAACTCGATGATGCAGGCGAGGACAAGACACCCCTGCTCACAAGCGAAGCGCAGCCGGCCCGCATACCAATGCGCGCCAGCCTGTTTTCCAAATTGTCCGACCAGGGCGTGGCGATACTGACCCGCCTGGAGCAGACCAGCGAGCGCGTCAACCAGCTACTGGAACCGCAGAACCAGAAGCAGTTGATGGCCACGATCGATGGTTTTGGCCAAGCCGCAGCCAGCGTTCAGAAGATGTCCGACCGGATGCAGACCTTGGCGGCCAATATTGACAACGTGCTCAATGCCCAGCTCGGGCCGCAGCGGGTGAATATTCCCCGATTCGTTGACGATGCGACCTCCGCGCTCAAGACCCTGCAAAACAGCGCCGGCGGCATCGACCAGACCGTAGCCGAATTCAAGACCACCGCCAGTGCGTTCACGTCGTTGGCCGAGCGGCTCAATGCCAAAGGCGGACCAGTCGAGCGGATGAGCGAAGGTGCCGCTGCGCTGACCCAGGGTGCCGTGGCGTTGACCGAGGCGGGCAAGGCGTTCAATGCCACTACCCTGCCACGTTTGAACCGCACCAGCGACGAGGCCGCACGTGCGGCGCGCCAGGTCAATCGCGCGGTCAGTGCGCTCGGCGACAACCCGCAGTCACTGATATTTGGCAACGGTACGATAGCGCCCGGACCGGGCGAGCCCGGATTTGCCGCAACGAAAGGAAAGCCATGATTCGGACCCGCCCCGCCGCTTCCCTGGCCGCGCGGCTGTGGCTGCTGGCGTGCTGCCTGACGCTGGGAGCCTGCAGCGTGCTGGAAAAGCCCGTGCGCGCCGTCGTGTACGACTTCGGCCCCGGCGAACGTTCGAGTCCGGCCATCGTGCGTCCAGCGGTTCAGCCGGCGATCCGGCTCGGCGAGGTGGAGGCGGCCAGTGCGTTGGACAGCACGGCCATGCTGTACCGGCTGGCCTACGCCGATGCGCAACAGCTGCTGCCCTATGCGCAGGCGCGCTGGAGCATGCCGCCGGCCCAATTGCTGCGTCAACGTCTGCGCGAAACCCTGGGCCAGCACCATGCGGTGTTGCGTGACGGCGATGGACTGGGTGCGGGAGCGCAGCCCGCGCCTGAGCTGCAGCTCGAACTCGATGAATTCAGCCAGGTGTTCGACGCGCCTAATGCCAGCGTTGGTCTGGTGCGGGTCAACGCCACGGTGGTGTTGCCCGCGGCGGGCGGCGATCGGCTGCTGGCTCAGCGCAGCTTTGTCGCGCAGCGCCCGGCACCGAGCCCGGATGCGGCCGGTGGCGCACGCGCCTTGACCGCTGCCTCGGATCTGTTGCTGTCCGATATCGCCCAATGGCTGACCACACTGCGGTAAGGCTGCCGACCCAGGCCGAGTTGCAGTTGCGCGCGCATTTCGAGCGCGCGGGCATGCAGCTCGAGGGAGTATGCGTGGGGCTGTCCAACCTGGGCGAACACTGGCGCCAGACCGCGGCCTTGCTGGAGGATCTGACGCCCGACGAGGCAGATACGCTGGGCAGCCTGATGCCCACCGTGCGCGCGCGCGCAGGGCAGGCGCTGATTACGCAGGGCGAGGTGGGCGAATGGATGCTGCTGCTGCTCGAGGGCACGGTCGACGTGACCAAGCGCTCTGAGGAAACCGGCGAATCATCCCGCCTGGCAGTGGTCAAGGAGGGCGCGTCGATCGGCGAGATGTCGATGCTGGACTCGGCGCCGCGCTACGCCAGCTGCATTGCGATCGAGGATGTCCGTGCCGGCATATTGACGCGCCAGACTATCGCCCACCTGATCCAGTCGCACCCGGCAATCGGTGCCAAGATACTGGTCAAGCTCACCCAATTGCTGGCCCAGCGCCTGCGCAACACCAGTAACCGGCTGGTCAAGGTGCTGCAGCACAAGGAGCCCGACTACACGCCGGATTGACGATTGCGCCCAAGCCAGAAGGCGACGGAACCTTGGCTGAATTCGCCTGGTTAACGGCCAGCCAGTATCGGGAACAGCTTGATCAGTCCGACCGACATTACCTCGACCGACAAGGCCGCCAGAATCAGACCCATGAGGCGGGTCATCACGTTGATGCCCGTGCGCCCCAGAACACGCGCGATCGGTTGCGCCAGCGCAAAGCACAGCGCGGTAGCCAGGCCAACCACCACGCCATAAGCGACCAGTGTGGCCAGTTGCGGAAATGTCTTGGCTCGCTCGGCATAGATCACCACGCTGGACATCGTGGCCGGCCCGGTCAGCAAGGGTATCGTCAGCGGTACCACGGCGATGCTGGCACCGTCGGCCGAGCGCATCCTGGCCGCATCGATTTCGTCGGCGGTGGAGCGGGCCTCGGCCGGTTGTGCGTTGAGCATGCCGAGCGCGGAAGTCAGCAGCAGCATGCCGCCACCGACCTGGAAACTGGCCAGCGATATGCTGAAGAACTCCAGGATCTGCAGGCCGAGCAACGCGCTGGTGGCGATCACCACGAAGGCTCCGAACGAACTGACCCAGATCGTGCGGATACGCTGTTCGCGGCCAAAGCCCTGGGTATAGTGGATGAAGAAGGGCACGATCGCCAATGGGTTGACGATGGCCAGCAGGGTGACGAGCGGCTTGAGGTCCATATCATTGATCCGATCGTCGGGCTTGCAGTTTCGAGTGTCTGTGCGCGGACCCCATCTCAGCGCCCACCGGCCACATCGATGATCGCGCCGGTGACATAGCTGGCCTGCGGTCCCAATAGCCAGACGATCGCATCGGCCACTTCCTCGGCGCTGCCGGCGCGCTGCATCGGCACCAACGGAGCCATCTGCCGCGCCCGGTCGGGTTCGCCTCCCGACGCGTGGATCTCGGTCTCGATGATGCCAGGTCGCACCGCATTGACGCGCACGCCTTCGGTGGCGACCTCCTTGGCCAGCCCCACGGTAAAGGTGTCGATCGCGCCCTTGGAGGCACTGTAGTCCACATACTGGCCCGGCCCGCCCAGGCGCGCCGCGACACTGGAGACGTTTACGATGGCCCCGCCTGTGCCGCCATGGCGGGTGCTCATGCGCTTGAGCGCTTCGCGTGCGCACACGAAGCTGCCCAGCACGTTGATGTCGAACATGCGGCGCAGTCGCTGCCAGTCCATCTGGTCGACCCGCGCTGCGACGTCGACCACGCCGGCATTGTTGACCAGCGCGCTGACTTTTCCGAGGGTCTCGTCGATCTGCCGATACATTGCCAGCACCTGTGCTTCGTCGGACACATCGCCCTGCACCGCCATCGCGGTGCCGCCGTGCGCCAGGATCTGGCGCACCACCGCATCGGCGGCAGCCGCATTGGCGCCGTAGTTCACGGCCACCGCGAAACCGTCGCGGGCCGCGCGCAGGGCCGTTGCGGCGCCAATGCCGCGCGAGCCGCCAGTGATCAACACAATGCGTTTCACAATGCTTCCTTGAAAACGAGATGCCGGATTTGCAGCCTGCACGATACACGAGCGTCGCCGGCGCTGTATGCTGGGGTCACCGGCGCCGGTCATGCGAGAACCTGGCAGCGGTGGGCCCGGCGAGCACCGGGTGAACACGGCAGGGCACGGTCGGCGCAAGGAGACACGGGTTGAAGCAGAGCATTGACTATTTTTTCGCGCCACAAAGCCCCTGGACCTACCTGGGCCACGCGCGGTTTGCGGCGCTGGCAGCGCAAGCCGATTGCGCGGTTCGGGTCCTTCCGGTGGACTTCGGCAAGGTTTTTGCAGTGTCGGGCGGTCTGCCGCTGGGCAAGCGGGCTGCGCAGCGACAAGCGTACCGCCTGGTCGACTTGCAGCGATCCGCCGAGTACGCGCAACTGCCGTTGAACCTGCACCCGCGCTATTTTCCAGTGCAGGGCGACGATGCGGCGCGCCTGATCATTGCGGTGGACAGGGCCGATGGACCCGATGCGGCCATGCGCCTGACTGGTGCCGTGTTGTCGGCTGTTTGGGTCGAGGAACGCGATATCGCCGATGCGGCGGTGCTTGGCGAATTACTGGCGCAGAACCAACTGGATGCGGCGCGCCTGATGCAATCCCGCGAAGCGCCGGTGCAGCAGCGTTATGCGTCCGACACCCAGGCCGCGATCGACGCCGGTGTTTTCGGCGCGCCCAGCTATTGCGTGGGCGGTGAAATATTCTGGGGCCAGGATCGGCTCGATTTCCTGCAGCGCAAGCTGCTCGGATCGTGAATGGACGAATCGGCTGCGGCGCTGGTGCGCTGCCGCTGGACAACCCGAAGGAGCGATAAGCATGTCGGAAAGGGTTCAACTCAGGGCGACGGACGGATTCGAATGCCCGGTCTATGTTGCGCGCCCCATCCAAACCGCGCGCGCGGTCGTTGTGGTGATTCAGGAAATTTTTGGCGTCAACAGCCATATTCGTGCGCTGGCCGACGACTTTGCGCAGCAGGGTTACCTGGCGCTGGCTCCGGCGCTGTTTCAGCGGGTCCGCGCCGGCGTCGAACTCGGTTACACCCCCGAAGATGTCGATCAGGGCCGTGCGCTCAAGGTCGCTGCCGAAGCCTTGCCTGCGCCCGGCGTGCTGGCCGATCTGGCGGCCGCGATCGACTACGGTGCGAGCAGCGCGGGTGGCAAAGTCGGCGTGGTGGGCTACTGCTGGGGCGGCCTGCTGGTGTGGCGCAGCGCGTGCCTGTTGCCCGGCCTGAGCGCCGCGGTTTCCTACTACGGCGGCGGCATGACGGCGGCGCAAGAGGTGGCGCGCAAACCCCTGTGCCCGGTGATGTGCCATTTTGGCGAGCAGGACCATGCGATACCGATCGACGGCGTGCATGCCTTCGCCAAGGCCCAGCCGGCGGTCGATGTGCAGGTATACCCGGCGCAGCACGGCTTCAATTGCGACCAGCGCGCATCGTTCGATGCGGCTGCCGCGCAGTTGGCCCGCCTGCGCACGCTGGCGTTCTTCGAACGTCACCTGGCATGAGCGGGAGGACCCGATGACGTTGTCCGGCCTACGCATGTTTCGCCGCCTGCGCCTGCGGGTGCTGGCGATGGTGCTGATCGTTGCCGGCGCCTGCGGCGAGTCCGCGGTCTTGGCGCAGGGCTACAGCGGGCCCTTGTTCGATGCCCACCTGCACTACAACACCGAGGCTTGGAACGGCTCAGCGGGCCCGTATCCGCCGGCCGAGGTGCTGGCACGCTTTGCGCGCAACGGTGTCAAGGGTGTGCTCGCCAACTCCAGACCCAACGATGGCACGCGCACGCTGGCGGCGGCGCACGGCCAAAGTGCCGACGCGGCGCTGCGCAGTGCCGCCAGTAGCATTGCGGTGGTGCCGTTCATCCGGCTCTACCGCAACCGGGCCGACTACGACAACTGGTTTCGCGACGAGACCATCTACACCATGGTGCAGGCCGAGCTGGCGCGCGGTACGGCCAGCGGCCCGTACCGCGGCATCGGCGAATTCCATCTATACGACAGCGCCAATGCCAATGGGCCGGTCGCTGCCAAGCTGATGCGGTTTGCGGCACAGAACGAGTTGGCGGTACTGGCGCATGTCGATGACGTCGCGATCGATCTTTTGATGGCCCATGCGCCGAGCAGTGGCAAGCCTCTGCGCCTGATCTGGGCCCACACCGGCATCGGCGGGGCGGCGGTGGAGCGGGTCGAGGCCTTGCTGCAACGCTATCCGCTGCTGATGGGCGAGTTGTCTTACCGGCCTGGCCTGACTTGCGCAGACGGATTGTTGTGCCCCGAGTGGCGCGCGCTGATGCTCAAGTATCCGCAGCGGTTCCTGATCGGCTCCGATACCTGGGTCAACCAGCGCTGGAGCAGTTATGACGAGCTGATGAAGGGGTACAGGACCTGGCTGGGCGGTTTGCCACCGGACGTCGCCCACCAGATCGCCTGGGGCAATGGCGCCGCCGCTTTCGGATTGCGCTGACGGCGGGAGTGATTGGCCGCTGGCCGGTGGTACATTGCCTCAATGTGCGTCGAGCAGGTCGGCGCAGCCGTGATCCATGGGGTTTGTAATGCGTCAACTGCACTATTTTCCGGGTAACGCCAGCTTGGCGCCGCATATTTTGCTTGAGGAGATCGGCGCACCCTTTGAGCTGGTGCTGGTCGACCGTGACAATGCAGGGCACAAGACACCCGCCTACCTGCAACTCAATCCCAACGGGCTGATCCCGGTGTTTGTCGACGGCCCATTGGTGCTGTACGAATCCGCCGCCATTTGCCTGCATCTGTGCGACAGTGCGCCGCCGGCCCACCTGTTGCCGCCGCTGGGTAGTGCCGGACGCGCGCATGGGTACAAATGGCTGGTCTGGATGACCAACACGCTGCAAAGCGCGTTGCTGTGCTATTTCTATCCTGAGCGCTGGATGAACCAGGGCAATGCCAGTGGCGCTGCCGAACTCAAGGCCCATGCGCAGGAGCGCATCGGTGTTCTGCTGGACCAGCTTGACGTCGAGTTGTTGCGCCACGGCGGTCCGTGGCTGCTGGGTGCGGAATACTCGGCTGTCGATGCCTATTGCCTGATGCTGTGTCGTTGGACGCGCAACTTTTCGGCCGCGCCGGCCCGTGAGCGTGCGCATCTGGGACCGCACATGCTGCGGGTGCTCCGACGTCCTGCGGTACAAAGGGTTTTCGAGACAGAGCGCCTGGCGCTGAACGACATCTGATCCGGGGCAAAGTGTCTGCAGCGCGACGGCAAGGCGAAGCCATCGGCCATCCCGCGGGTCGGCGCGCACCCGCGCGGCAGCATTAGCGCTTCGAGTGCGCCAGGTAACGCTTGCGCCAGAATACCGCGACCAGGCCGAGCGCCACCAATGACATGATGCCGGTCGCCCACCAGATACCAGTCTGGCGGTGTACCAGAGGCAGGAAGTCGAAATTCATGCCGAAAAACCCGGTGATCAGGTTCAGCGGCAGGAATATGGCGGTGAGCGCGGTCAAGGTGCGCATGATCTCGTTGGTTCGGTGTCCCTGAGCGCTGAAATGCATCTGCACCGTGGTCTCGGCATTCTGCTCGAGCCGGCGCACATGGCGTACCACCCGTTCGATGTGCTCCAGCACATCGCGGCTGCGTACCTTGAGCAAGTCGTACTCGCGCCGGCCGGCGCTGGTTGCGGCCGGTGGCCAGCTCTCCAGGGACGCGGTCCAGTCCTGGATGGCAGTGCGCTGGTCATCGGCCACATCGTCCAGCGTGTGCAGCGCCAGGCGCGCATCAAGCAAGGCGCTCCAGTTGGTGAAGCGGGTGTTGGGCGCCAGCAGCTCGGCCTGCCAATGGTCGAGCTGGCGCGAAAGCTCGCGCCGCAGGTCGAGATACTGGTCGACAATCTGGTTTACGATGCGCAACATCAGGTCGGCCGCGCTGGCCGGCATCCGTGCAACGCCTTCACGCGGCCCCTCGGCGGCGGCAAGCAAACGGGTGGCATAGGAATCGCGCACCGCGCAGTCGGCGGGGTGCACGCTGAGCAGCAGGTTGTCGAACACCGCGAAGCCGACCGGGCTGGTGTCGATGCGGCGCAGGATCGGCGGTCCCGAACGCCGAGGCCGGGCCGTGATGGCAACTGGCACAGGCGTGTTTTCGGCGGCCAGTGCGCCGGTTGCCAGGCGGCGAAATACCAGCAGGTCATATTGGGCGGTGTAGTCGTAGCGCGAGGGCAACTGCTGGTTGAGCAGGTCGCTGATGTGCAGGTCCACCAGCTGCATGCCGCACAGTCGCTGAAGCGCCGCCTGGAGCTCGGATTGCCGGGCATCGAATTCGGTGCGGCTGCAGGAAATCCACAAGGTCGCCTCGGCCAACGCGGTGGTCGGTATCTGGTCCGACTCGACAACACCGGCGGGACTGATCTGGAATACACGCATGCCTTCTCCAATACGCTGGCACTGCGTCGGGGCAATTGCGCCGTGCCGTGTCAGTCCAATTCTGCCTTGGTTCCCGGCGCCGGCGAGAAGCCCAGGTCACCGCGCGCGATGGCCGCTGCCCTCCCGCCGGCCCTGGCCAGCAACTCGGACTGCCGCGCCTTGGCACGGCTATCGACCTCGAGCGGGTCGCAAAATGCCAGCAGTCGTTGACGACAGGTCTCCAGTATCTTCGCGTGACCCGGATCCTGTGCCAGGTCCTGCAACTCCTCCGGGTCGGCCTGCAGGTCATACAGCTGGGGCCGGTAGTTGACGTAGTGCAGGTATTTCCAGCGCCCGTCGCGCAGCATGAACGCCGCGCCGGTGGAACTCATCGCGTGGTACTCGCTGATCACCGGCTTGGCCGGTGCCTCGCCACGCGCCAGCGCACCCAGCGATCGACCGGGGTGATTGTCGTGCGGCACCGCTGCTCCCACACATTCGAAGATCCAGGGGTAGATGTCGACATGGCTGACTGGCGTATCGCGTACCTGCGCCTGCGGTATGCCATCGCCTGTGACGATCAGGGGTACGCCCGAGGACTCCTCGTAGAAGGTCGACTTGCCCCACAAACCGCGCGCACCCAGGTTGTCTCCATGGTCGCTCGTGTAGACGATTCGCGTATCGCCTGCGAGGCCGGATTTTTCCAGCGCCGCCAACACCTTGCCCAGATTCTCGTCCATCGAGCTGACCAGTCCGTAATAGCCGGCCAACGCGCGCTTGACGTCCTGCGGCGTCTTGAAATGCGGGTCATAGTCCACGCAGTGCGCATAGTCGCGCAGATATGGGTGCTCTGGTCGGTCCGCTTGCGCGTACTGTTTGGGTGTCGGCAGATCCTGGTCGAAGTAGCGGTAATACCAGTCGGGTGGCGCGGTCAACGGAAAATGTGGCGCCACGAAGGAGACGAACAACACCCAGGGTCTATCAGGCGTGCGCTGCGCGGCATCGTGCAGCCAGATCTGGACCCGCGCCGCAATATCGCGGTCGTAGACTGTATATGTGGATTCTCCCGGGCCGGCGTATTTGGCCATCTTTTCGCCGCCGTGGCGTTTCGGAATGTCATCGCGGATCAGGCCCTTTACATCGCCGGTCGCGTCGATGATGTGCATCGGCACGATCTCCCGCGAGAAGCCGTGGTCGTCACCCGGCGCGCCGCGAAAGTGCAGCTTGCCAATCGACACCACCTCATGGCCCATGTCGCGCAAACGGTGGTGCCAGCTGGGAATGGCCCCTTCATACCCATCGGCGTTGTCCCAGTAACCGACCTGATGCACATATTTGCCGGTTGCAAAAGCAGCCCGCGCCGGCACGCAGATCGGGCAGGTGGTGTAGGCCGACGTAAAACGCGTGCCACGGCGTGCCAGGGCGTCCAGGTGGGGCGTCTGGATGATGGTGTTGCCGGCGCAGCCCATGATCTTCGGGTTGTGCTCGTCGGACATCAGGATCAGCAGGTTCTTGGCACGCGTCATCGGGAGGTCTTCCATGGCAATCGGTGAAGTCCGCAGCAGGCAACGGCATGGGTCTGCTGCACGGCGTCGCCGGCAACCATTGCATGATTCTCCGGTTTCAACGTATCATACGTTCAAACGTATAGACAAGTAGAAGATTCGAACCCGTGTGGACGCCAGTGCGCCGAAGCGGGAACCCGCCGGCTGATGGTGAGGAGTGGTGTGCATGGCAGCGCTGGATGCTTCCGCAAGCGACCCCTGGCTCGACGGTCTGACTGCGCTCGAGCCCGAGGAGGTCTCGCCGCTGTACCACCAGATCAAGGAAAACATCACGCGCCAGGTGGTCTCGGGCCGCTGGTTGTCGGATCACGCGCTACCGTCCGAAACCGACCTGTGCAACCATTTTGGTGTCAGCCGCGGAACGCTGCGGCGTGCACTCGGTGACCTGGAAACCCGGGGCCTGATCGTGCGCCGCCAGGGACGTGGCACCTTTGTTGCCAAACCCAAGTTCGAGGGCAGTGTGCTGGGGTCGTACCGCAACTACCGGGTTGGCGCCGTGCCGCACGATGCGGTGTCCCGATTGCTGGGGATTGCCCGCATCAAGGCCACGCCCGATCTGCAGCGCATCCTGCAGTTGGGAAAGCGCGAATCTGTCTTTGAGGTGCGGCGCCTCCAGTTCATGGAGAGCGTGCCGGTCACTTTGTCGACCAGTTTCATACCAGCCGCCATCGTGCCGGGTCTGGACCAGGTGGATATCGAGCACGAGTTTTTCTACGGGCTGCTGGAGCAGCGTTATGGCCTTTGCTTTCTGCGCGCCGAGGAAATTCTGGAGCCGGTGATTGCCGACGACGTCGTGGCACGGCATCTGGAGTTGCCCGTCGGAGCGCCGGTCTTTCTGGTCGAGCGCCACAGCTTCCTGGTCGCCGACAAGCCGGGAGAATTCCGCCAGGCCTACATGCGCGGTGACCGCTACCGTTATCGCATCGCGTTGCGCTGAAGTTCCGTTTTGGCCATTGCCATTGCCATTGCCATTGATGTCGCCGTCGCCGTCGCCGTCGCCGCGTTTCGGGAGTACCCATGAAGCCAGCCAACCTGCTGTTTTTCCTGTCCGACAACCACGCCCGCAGCGCCATGGGCTGCTCGGGAAATCCGCTTGTCCAGACTCCGACGCTTGACGCGCTGGCAGCACGCGGGACCCGGTTTGCCGCTGCGTACACCGCAAGCCCGTTGTGTTGTCCGGCGCGCGCAGCCATTGCCACCGGCCGATTTCCGTTCCAGACCGGCTACTGGGACAACGCCATCGTGTATGACGGTCGGGTGCCGAGCTGGATGCATCGCCTGCGCGAGGCGAACAGCGACGTGGTGTCGGTCGGCAAGCTGCATTTCCGCTCCAGCGAAGACGACAATGGCTTCTCGCAGGAAATCGCACCGATGCACATCCTCAACGCCAAGGGTGGGGTCAGCACGTTGCTGCGCTGGTCCGACGAAGAGCCGGTGAACCGCGGCCAGTGGGAGTTGTACCTGGAACAATCCGGGCCGGGCCAGAGCCACTACCAGGAATACGATGCCGAGATATCACGCCTGGCGATCGACTGGCTGCAACGACTCGCGGATCGCGGTGAACGACCCTGGGCGCTGTTTGTGTCCTATGTCAGTCCGCATCCGCCTTTCAGCGTACCGCAGGAGCTGCTCAACCTGTATCCGGCCAGCAGCATGCCGTTGCCCGCCCTGTTCCGACCGGCGGAACGACCAACCCATCCGTCGCTCGACCATTTGCGCCGCATCATGGGCTTTCGTGCCATGGACGATGAAGACGCGCTGCGCCGCATCACGGCCTGCTATTACGCGCTGGTGACCCATCTGGACCGGCAGATCGGCCAGGTGATCAAGGCGGCGGAGGAACAGGGACTGCTGGAAAACACCCGCATCATCTACACCAGCGACCATGGCGAGGCTTTGGGCGCGCACGGGCTGTTCGGCAAGGCCAATCTGCTCGAGCCCGGCGCCGGTGTGCCGCTGCTGATGTGCGGCCCGGAGGTGCCGGCAGCGCATGTAGAGACCAAGGCGGTTTCCCATGTGGACCTGTACCCTACCATTGTCGACGGTGCGGGGCTTGCGCCAGCACCGTCCGAGGCTGACCTGCCCGGTCATTCGCTGCACCGCATGGCGTCGCACCCGGCTGCAGTCTTTGCCGAATACCACGCAGCTGGCTCACGGCGTGGTGCCTTCATGCTGCGCGCCGGCGACGACAAATTGATTGCGCATGTGGACGCGCCGGCGCAGCTTTTCGACCTGGCCCGCGACCCGCACGAGGCGCATGACCTGGCGCATGACCCTGCGGCACAGGTGCGCCTGCAAGAGCTTGAACGGCAGCTGCGCTCAGTGTGTGATCCCGAGCAGGTTGACCAACGTGCACGGGCCGACCAGAAAGCCAAGGCCGCGTATTGGGGTGGCAATGCGGCCATCGTCAAGGAGGGTCTGCTGGTCTATACCCCGCCGCCGGGCGTGCAAGCCACCGTCGCGGCCGCAGGTGCTTGAGGATCCGAGCGGCAATGCAGTACAACCATGTCCGAGATCTTTCCTGTTTTCCCCCAGAGGCCCTGTGGCAGGCAAGCCCATGCCAGGGCTATGTTTCAAAACCAACGGAGACATCCATGATGACCCTGAAACTTGCACTATTGAACCTTCTGGCGGTGGTCCTGACCGCCGTATCGCCAGCCGCTTTCGCGCAGGCCTATCCCACCAAACCGATCCGCCTGATCGTGCCCGACGCACCCGGTGGATCACCCGATATCCTGGGCCGTATCCTGGCCCAGAAAATGTCGGACAGCATGGGCCAGCAGGTGATTGTCGAAAACCGTCCCGGTGCGGCCGGACTGCTGGCGGCCGAGATCGCTGCGCGCGCGGCTCCTGACGGCTATAGCCTCTTCATGAGCACGACGTCGGTCTGGGCCATCCTGCCCAGCGTGAAAAAGAGTTTGCCCTATGACGCGACCAATGGATTCATGCCGATCACGCGCATCGCCACGGCGTCCAACGTGATGGTGATAACCCCGTCGGTACCCGCCAAGTCGGTGTCCGAACTGGTCAAGCTGATCAAGACCAATCCCGGCACCATCAACTATGCGTCAGCGGGCATTGCAACGCCGGCGCACCTGGCCGGTGAAATGTTCAACCTGCTGGCCGATGTCAAGATGACCCATGTCCCCTACAAGGGCGCCGGTCCGGCACTGCTCGATGTGATCGCCGGAACCGTGCACGTCATCATCACCTCGCCGATTGCCGCCGGTGCGCACATCACCACCGGCAAGGTTCGCGCGATCGCCACCACGGGCGACCAGCGCAATCCGGGCCTGCCCGATCTGCCGACGATCGCCGAGTCGGTGCCGGGATACAACATCTCCCAGTCCTGGGGTATCACCGCTCCGGCCGGCACGCCAGCGGCGATCGTCAAACAACTCAATACCGAGATCATCAAGGCGATCAACCTACCCGACGTGCGCGAGCGCATCACCCGCATGGGCGCGGTGCCGGTGACCGAGACGCCGGAAGACTTCACTGCCTTCATCAGCGCCGAACGCAAGCGACTGGGTGATGTGATCAGCAAAACCGGCATCGTGCTGGCCGATTGACGGTGTGACGCGCCGCGCTGCAGGTCAGAGCGCCTGCAGCGCGAGCCGCCGGTCCTCGGTGCGATCGATAGGCATTGGCAGACGCTGTGTCAAACCCGTCTATCGGTCGATCCTGTGCATTTTTTTACGGTGCGTGGCAGCGCTGCGCGGTAATATGGTTCGGGTTGCATTTTTTGGCCCGTCACAGGACTCCAACATGATGATTCGAGCATACGGAATGGCCATGCTGTTGGCCATCACCAACTTTTTTCCGTTGACTTTGGCGCAGGCACAGACCGGTGTGCCGGTGATTCGCAGTTTCTCGGTGGACCAGGTGCCGCAACTGACACCGGGCACCGAACTCATCTTTCGGGTCAGCGGCAGCGCCGGTGGAACAGTTCAGCTGGACATTGACGGTGTTGTGAGCCAGCTTGGCCTGTCCGAGACCAGTGCCGGCAACTACGAGGGCGCCTACACCATCAGCATGCGCGACAAGTTCACCTACGACAGCAAGGTCAGGGCAACGCTCAAGCTCGGCGCACGACTGACCACGGCGGCGCTGGCGCAGACGCTGTTGACCGATGCGGCTTATGCCAAGGCGTCGGCGATCGCGCAGCCGAACCCACAGATCAGCCGCATCGAAACGCGCAACACCGGTGCGCTCAGTGGTGGCCATGAAGTCACTTTCACCGTCAACGGAACGGCTGGCGGTGCGGCGCAGGTCTCGCTGGACGGCGGCAAGACGGCGATACCGCTGGTCGAGGAACGCAGCGGACGCTACAGTGGCAGTTACACCATCAAGAGCCGCGACCAATTCAGTGACGTCACCCAGGCGCTGGTCTCGCTGACCATGGCCGACAAGACAACCCGCGCAACGAAGAACCTGGCGAACGGTGCCGTGGTGCCTGTTGCACTGGTTGAGCCACCGCCACCGCCGGCCTGCGAAGGCTGTGGTGTCGTTGCGTCTGTGAACAAGGTCAAGGTCAAGGGCAAACCCAATTTCCTGGGCGCGATCGCCGGTGGCGTTGCCGGGGCCGCGCTGGGTAACCAGGTCGGCAAGGGCGACGGCAAGACGGCGGCCACCGTGCTGGGTGCGGTTGGCGGCGCTGTCGCCGGCCGCGAAATCGAAAAGCGCGTGCGGACCGATTCGCGCTACGACGTGGCCGTCACGCTGGACAACGGAACCACCCGTACCGTCAGCTATGAAGCGGACCCGGGTTTCAAGGTCGGCGCCAAAGTGCAGTTCAACGGCGACCTGTTGCAGGCGCGGCAATAGTCAGAATCGCGCCGTCAGGTTCACATGCAGCCGGTTGTCGCCGGCTCGGGGTATGGCGTTGTTCATGCCATTGGCCAGCACGCTTCCGGTCACGATACGGCTCCACTCCGCTGTCAACCCCACCGGGCCCTGGTTGTAGCGCAGGCCCAGTCCGACGCCGGCCAGCCGGTCGCTGGCGGGTTTGTTCGTGGCATTGGGATTGTTATTGCGCAACCAGCCCGCGTCCACGAATCCGACCAGACGCAGCCCCGGTTGCAACTCGGGTGTGCTGACCTCGAACGAGGTGAACAGGCCGCGGTCGCCGGAGATCGGCCGCTCGGTCGTGCCCCGCACATTGCCGGCCCCGCCCAGGCCGAACTGCTCGCCCGAGATCAGCGCGTCGCCGCTGTATTGCATCTGGCCACGCGCACTCCACAACCAGCCGCCGCCCACGACACCCAGGTAGTTGGCATTGGCACGCAAGGCGGTGAAGCGCGCGCCGCTGATGCGCGGATCCTCGCTTTGATAGGCCGCCAGATTGTTGCCGCTGCCGCCCGACAGGTTGGTCGAAACGTCTACGGCATAGCCCCAGACCGCGGTGTTGCTGTCGATCCGGGCGTTGTAGCCCAATGTCAGCGGGCGGCTGCGCCGGAGCATCTGACCGGGCACCGGCGTGCCCGATATTTTGGTGATATCGAAGCGCTTGTCGTCCAGCGCCAAGGTGATGAAGCTGCGATAGCCACCCTCGGCGGGCAGGTAGTGGCTGTAGCTCAGCCCCATGGTCTGGCCGGCACCGGTGCTCGAGAACGTTCCATAGTTGCCGACCACGGTGGAATGGGTATAGCTGGCACCGAGCACGCCACCGGCCCGGTACAACGGCACGCGGTAGTTCAGTCCGATCTGCTGCACATCGCTGGTGCGCGCGATTGACGTGGTGTAGGCGCCGACGAACTGGTGGTCCAGGTTGAACACGTTGGCGTGGCTGCCCGATACCGTGAGCCGATCGCGGCCTGTCTCGCGGGTGCCGGCATTGGTCAGGCTGGCCGCGAAACTCCAGGGTCGGGACTCCTTGACGACGATGCGGGCATCGATCTGGTCGGGCACATCCGATTCCTTCAGTGCCACCTGCACCTGTTTGCCCTGGCTTTCGTTGGCGATCGACGTCTGCACCGACAGCGTCTTGAAATTGGGGGCCTGCCCCTCACGCAACTCCGGCAGGCTGGCGCGGATGTTGGCCTCGTCATAGCGGTTCAGGCCCTCGACCGCGACCTTGCCGACATTGAACCGGACGATGTCAAGGCGCACCGCGGCGCCTACTTGCTGCGGCGGCAACACGACGCGGTGCAGGCCGTAACCCCGCGCCTTGAGCGCTTCCTCCAGCGCTGCAGTGGCTTTTTGCAGCGTGTCGATGGTCGCATCGGTTCGCAGGAACGGCGCCAGCACCCTGGATGTCTCGCCGTCGGGCAACGGGTTGTCGCCCATCACATCGAAGCCGCGGATCGCGAACACCGGCTTGGCGGGCGGCGCCATGGTCTGCTGCGCCCCAACCAGGGTCGAGACGAGGCCCAGCGCCAGAGCGCACACGAGACGGCGCAGTGCGACAGGACAGACCCCCGCTGCGTTCGCGGGTGACGGGGCGGGCGACGGGGTCTTGGGCATGGTGCGGCGCGTGGAGGCAGTCAATCGGATCACCGGCAGACGTTGGCTGGCCGGTTCAGGGTTTCGCTCAAGACGGTCTGCAGCAGCGGATTTGCGCTGTCGGGCCGTGGCGTGCGGTCGAATTCCAGGAACAACGGCGTCAATAACGGGCGCACGGTCGCGCCGGTGTCGGACGCAAAGCCGGTCTCTCCCTTGCCCAGGTGCAAGGTTTCGCTGGCGGTGGCGACCTCGATATGGCCGTCGCGCACGAACACATACAGGCCCTGCTCGTCTGCCGGCATCTGCGCGGACGAGAACAGTTTGTCGATATCCACCGTCACCGTGTCCGGACGGGGCAGGTTCTCCAGGATCGGTGCGCTGATCGCCCGCATGCCGGTGCTGCTGACGAACAGGCCCTGCCCGGCATTGAGTGTCTGCAATGCGGTCTGTCCGGCGGTTCCGAACGAGCCGGTCGGCGTGACCTCGATGGTGCCCAGCCAGGTGAAGAAATTGCAGGCCTCGTCGCACGACAGGTCGAGTCCGGTGCCCCGGATGCCGATGGTGGCGGTGGCAGTGGAAAAGCTGACATTGCGGTTGTTGGCGCGCCCGATGACGCCGGTCAGCGCGCGCATCGAACCGCGCAACAAGGACACCAGGAACTGGCCATCGGACGGGTTCCTGGCGTCGAACACGAAGGTGTCGACCTTGAATCGGGTCGATGCCCCCAGCGTCAGGCGGCTGTCGTCGCGAAACGCCAGCACACCGCGTGCAGACGTGCCGGTCTCGACCGTCTCGCCAGGGTAGATCGCAGCGCCGTCGACCAGTCGGCGCCGCTGCCCTGCCGCGTCCACGGCCGTGAATTCGCCTTGCAGCCCCACCAGTTTGGCGCTGGCCTGGACCGTGTTCGCGCGCGGCTGTTGCTGCACCCGCGATGACTCGGCAGCGCACTCTCCCTGGCAGATGCGCGCGTCGAAATCAGTGCCGCGGATGCCCACCGTGGCGGTCTTGGTTCGCAACTTGGCCGCTTCGGGTGCGTTCTTGGAGATCAGGCCGGTAATGGCGCGCAGCCCGCCAGTGAACAGATTCAGCAGCATGCTGTTGTCCGGCGCGTTTTCGCGGAACTTGAAACTCTCGATCACCATGTCGGTGCCCGGGCGCAACGTCATGCGGGTGCCATCCTGCATCCGGATGATGGCCGAGGAACCGCTTGAGGTGCTGAGCGTGTCGCCTTCGCGAAACTCCAGTCCCTTGCCCAGTATGCGGGCGGTCTGTCCGGGGCTTTGCGCGAAGCCGACGCCGCGCGCAAACTCCACCTGGCCGATCGGCTGGGACACTGTCTGGGCATGGGCCGGTTGCAGCGAAGCGAGCACACCGACGAGCGCCAGTGCGACAGCCAAGACGATTGTCCAACCGACGCGCACGGCCGACGGGTTGCCAGGCCCTGCGCACCACGTCCACGCCACTAAACGCCCGACTGCGCGTGATCCCGAGGTGCGGCTCAACGGCATACTTCACCCTCGGAGACGATGGCTTGCAGTTCTTTTTTCTTCTTGCTGCCGTCCGGATTGGTTTCCAGCGAGTCGCCCCGTGGTCCGTTGATCACGTCGTCGAGCAGGTCCAGAAAGGTCAACAGGATGTCGCCCGGGGGCTGCAGCGCGCTGGCCAGAATTGCCGGCGGCGGCGTAACCGGCAGCCCGCCAGCGGTGTACAGGATGGGTGGCGCGTTGGTGGTGGCAAACGGTCCGAAGGTCATGCTGCCGCCGGCGGAGGCTGTCACGCCGTTGCCGCCCACGACGGCGAAGTTCTGCACCAGATTGCTGTCGGCCGTCAGGCTCACGGTATTGCCCGACAGCACGGCACCGTCGAGCGTGAGATTACCGGCGCTGGTGAGATTGGTCGCATGCAGCACAACGCTGCCACCGGCAAAGATGCCGCCGGCGCCCACGGTCAGCGGACTGTTGGCGATGATGGTGACATCGCCGGCAGGCGCTGAAACCGGCCCCGCCGTGGCGATGGCGCCGGTGTTGGTCACGTCGATATTGCCGCCGGCGTTGGCCATCGCGCCGATGACCAGTGCGCCGGAATTGACCAGCGCTATGTTGCCGCTGCCGGTGTTGAGCGCCACCAGCGCGCCGATCTGATTCGACGGGTTGTTCAACTGGGCGCCCGACAGCGATGCTGTCGACACGGCTGCGCCATGCATCGGGCCGGTCTGGCCGATCATGCCGGCAGGCGCAGACAGGGTGATCGTTGGGGCGGTGAGGTTGGCAAATACCAGGTTGCCGCTGGACTGGTTGACGATGATGCTGCCCATCGACACCGAGCCGCCACTCGATTGGTTGAAACCATTGGCGATGGTCATGGCACCGGTGCCGGAAATCGCGCCGCCCGTCTGGCTGAAATTGCCAGCGATCAGGGCGCCATCGACCTGCATCGTGCCGGCGCTTTGGCTCACGCTGCCGGCCGTCAGCGTATTGCCGACCCGCAGATTACCGCCACTCTGGCTCAGGCTTGGCGTGTTCATGCTGGCACCCAGCAGCAGATTGCCGCCGGTAACGCTGATAGGTTGCTGGCTGCTCAGGCTCTGCAGGCTGGTTGTGCCCGCCGCCATGTCAAATACCACGGTGCCCGTGCCAGCCGGGATTGCGACTGACAAGACATTGCCCGCCAGCGGCAACACATCCCAGTTGGCGGGGTTGGACCACAGGCTGTTGCCGCCCAGGCCACTCCAGTTGGCTGCGGCCAGCGCGCTGATGCTGCTGTTGGTGTTGTTGGCCTGGGTCAAGGTGTAATTCAGGCCGCTGTTGCCGTCATTGACCGTTACGCCGGATACGGTGACCGTCTTGCCGGTGCCGACGTTCGAATCCAGAAAGGCGAATGTGCCGCCACTCAGTGTGTCCCCGGCAAACACGGAGCCGAGCGTTGCGATCGCCAGAGCGCCGGGCGCGTCCGGTGTCGCGTCGTAGGGTCGGTTGACAGCGGTCGTCGACACTGTCAACGGCGCGGCCGTGATGGCGCCGATCGCGCCGCTTGCGGCGCCGCCGGCCAGCGCATAACCGAATACCGGCTTCGTTCCGTCGAGCGCCGATATCGCAACGCCGCTGACGCTGATCGTCTTGCCCGCGCCCACATGGCGCGTGTCGTAGCTGCCGGTCGCGCCGCTGCCAACCGAGACGACGTCGCCATCGACACCGCCAGCAGCCAGGAAGTTGCCCGCGGCAAGCGTTGCTACATCGGTGCCGTCGTATACCTTGACGACCGAGCCGGTCAGGCTGACGATGGCGGTCGGTGCGATCGTGTACAGGAATCCATTGCCTGAGCCGAGAACGGGGTTGGCATCGCCGAAGCTCTTGGCGAACTGTTTGAATCCGTAGACCAGGCCGCCGCGGTTGTCGCTGGCGGGGTCGTTGGAATACACCAGCCAGCGCGCCGGCGCGGTGGTCACCAGCGCGGTGGGGCCTGCGGTGTTGGTGAAAGCGCTGCCAACCACCACCTCGATGCTGTCGCCTGTCGGCGCGGTAGCGTTGAGCTGGCCGACCCCGGTAATCGACACCGCGCCGCTGGCGTTGGCGAAAATGGTCGCGCCACTGATCCGGTTGCCGATGCCCAGTGCAGCCGCATCGAGTGTCACGTCGCCCAGCGTACGGACCGCGGTTTCTCCCGCCGTGGCGCCATTCAGGACGATCGAACCGCCGGCCGTCAGCAGGATGTCGCCACCGGCCAGGCCGCCGGCCGGACTGCCGATGCGCGAACCCGCCGTGACCACGCTGCCGGGGTTGAGCGTGATACTGCCAGTGGCGTCCACGATGATGTTGGTGATCTGGCCGCCGACCAGACCCGAGCCCAGCGCCGCTAGGGACACGGAGCCGCCCGTCAGCGTCGCGTTGGTACCTACGGTCAGGTCGAGATTGGTCGCGGACGGTGTGGCCCCGCCGATGCCGCCGATGCGGGCACCACCGCCCACGGTCCCGTCCAGGCTGGCGGCGGAACCGCCGCCCGTCAGCGTCAGGCTGCCCAGCGCCGTGATCGTTTGATTTGGCGCCTGGATGACCGCGAAATTTTCCTGCCCGGCGGCGCCGGCTTGCAGCGTGATATTGTCGGCCGCTATCGTTTGCACTGACGCTGCGCCACCGGCACGGATATCGGCAAAGTTCCCCGCCAGATCCGCGCCGCCGCTGGCGCCTCCGTTGATCGTGATGTTCGGCCTGCCTGCGATGGTCTGGTTACCGTTGACAGCCTGAATCCGGGCGAAATTGTTGCTGGCGCCGGTACCGCCGGTCAGGCCCAGCGCTGCGCCGGCGCCCATGGTGATGCTTTGCAAGGTGCCGAATGCCTGCACACGGGCCAAATTCGATGCCCCCGTGCCGCCATTCAGCCTCAGCGCGCCGTTGCCCAATACGCTGATGATCTGGGTCGCGCCCAGGCCGCCGGTTGCCGAGCCCTGGCGGATCTGCGCCAGGTTTTCCGTGTCGGCAGCGCCGCCGGTCAGAGTAATGGCGCCGGCCGAGATCGATTGGCTCCCCGATTCGCTATTGATGTACGCACCATTGCCGTTGCCGACGCCGCCGCCCGTCGCGCCACCGGTCATGTTGATGGACGCCGCGCCGCTGATGGTCTGGGTGCCGGCCTGTGCCACGATATTGGAAAAGTTGCGGTTGCCCACGCTGCCGCCTTGCAGCGTCAGGTCGCCGCCGGACAGCAGGATGGTCTGGTTGCCGGCGCCAGCGCTTTCGATGACGGCCCGGCTGCCGTTGCCGGCACCAACGCCTGGCGCCGCGCTGTTGCCGCCAGTGAGGGTCAGGTCGCCGGTGGCGCTGGCGATGGAGATGCTCTGTGTGCCGGTGCCGCTGTAAGTGATGAACGCAGCGTTGTTGCCGTCGGCGCCTGTGCCACCGCCGCCGGTCAGGCTGACGGGCCCTGCAGCCACATTGAGCGTCTGTGCAGCACCACCTGCAAACAGCGACGATGTGTTGCCGAATCCGGAGGCACCGCCTTGCAGGCGGACCGTATCGGCATTGATGATCTGTCTGCCCGCGGTGGCGCCGACCGAGACGCCATTGCCAGTGCCGGTGCCGGCCTGCAGGGTGAGTGAGCCCGCTGCAGCTGCGAGATTTTGGTCACCCGTATTGGTGCGCACCTGCAGGTTGCCGCTGGCCGCGTTTTGATTGAGGAACCGCAGGTCGAAGTCTGTTGCGGTGAACGTCTGCAAGCCGCTGCCCGTCACTTCCACCAGGCTACTGCCGCCGCCCGAAACCGCCACGGAAATATCGGCACCCTTGATGTCCATCAGGCCAGTCGTATTGCCGGCGCCGGTGCCCACCTTGTAGATGCCGGCACCGATATTGACGCTGCCAACCGTCGAGCCGTCGTTGTCGGCAAAGGCACTCAGAATGCGGTTGTTGGCCAGGAACATATTGCCGCTGGTCAACTGCAGGTTGTTGTTGGCCCGCAGTTCGACATGGTGGTCGAACTCGGTGCCGACCGTGCCCAGGCTGGCACCGCTGGTGCCGAAGAAATCGGTACCGGTGAGCAGGCGCAGTGTGCCCGCGCTGATGTTGCCGTTGGCCAGGCTATCGATCAGGGTCAAGCTGCCCGTACCGTCGAGGCGGCCGATCTCCAGCACGGTGGCACTCGTCACCTGCTGCAGGTCGGCTGGCGACAGGCTCAGCACCCCGGCGGTCGGGCTGCTTTCGATGTGAACGTTGCGCGTTCCGTCCAGCGGGCGCAGGACCACCGGGCCGCCGATGTTGGACACCGGGCCGGTGATGTTCAGGTCGTCGGCGGTGATGCGCGCGGTCTTGCTGCCTGCCATCGTCACGCCGGTCACCGTAAGGAGGGTACCGGGCGCGTTGGTGAAAAACAGGTCGCCGCCGTTGAACAGTGGCACTGTGGCGTTCAGGCTGCCGACCAGGTTGGCAGCGCTATCGAGCAGGATGCTGCCGCCATTGGCGGAGGCGGTCAGCAGATTGGCCTCGATGATCGGCAGGTCGGTGGCACTGGCGTTCTGCGTGATGCTACCGCCGGCGACCAGCACGACATTGCCGCCGGTGCGTACGGATGCCTCTACGGCGCCATTGGCGTTGAAGTTGATATTGCCGGTGGCGTTGGCGGTAATGTCGCCCAGCCCGCCGTTGCCCGCCTTGTGGCCGATCTGTGCCCGCGACTGGCTGCCGGCGGTCAGTGTGATGCTGGCGGCATCGACCGTGATGCTGGACGTTGCGCCGCTCCGGTTGGAGCCGGTTCCGATGCCTGCGCCGGCCAAGTTCGGTGACGTGTTGCTGCCGAAGATGTCAAGGTCGCCAGTGCCGTTGAAATCGATCGTGATCGATCCGCCGGCGCCCGTACCGCCGAGCCCGATCAATGTGCCCGATCCATCGGTGGCATTGCGCGCGTCCAGCACCGTGTCGCCGATGACATTGATCGTCATCGTGGAGCCTGATGCACTGGCGCCACCGATCGTCGCAAAATTGCTGGTGCCCCCGGCGCCGCCAAGCAGGGTCAGCCCGCCGGCGCCGATGTTGAGCTCCATATTGCCGCCCTGGCCGAATATTCCGGCGCCGCTGGCCAGCCCCCCATTGCCACCTTGCAGGTGGACCGTGGCGGCGGTGATGCGCTGCAGGCCGGTACCGCTGTTGTTGATGTCCGCGCAGGAGCCGCCGCCCGTTGCCGGGTCGCAGGTCGACGCCGTGCCGGTTGCGCTGCCGCCGATGAGCGTCAAGGCTCCGGTGGTCGCAATCGTCTGCGTCCCGCTGCTGGGCGTGATCGGATTGGCGAAGATGCCGGCGTTCTTGCCGCTGCCGGTGCCGCCGTGGATCGTGATCATGCCGCTCTGGACTCCGGCGCCGGCAGTGATGACCTGGTTCGGGCCGGTAATGAATGAGATGTTGGCCGAGCCCGCAGCACCGATCACGATGGCATTGGAGCCGGCGGTCTGCAGCGATATGGTCTGGTTGCCGTCGGCGCGGATGCCGCCGTCGTTCTCAACGCCGCCCACGCCGCCCTTGATCGTCAGGCTGGTCGCGGTTACCAGTTGCGTGCCGGGACGGGACCGGATCTGCGCGAAATTTCCCAGTGCTGCCGCGCCGCCGCTGGCGCCACCGGAGATCGTGATGTCGGGCGAACCGATGACAGACTGGCTGCCGTTGACCGCCTCGATGCGGGCGTAGTTCAGGCTGGCGCCCGTGCCGCCCGTGAGGTTGAGCGTTCCGCCCGACGCGAAGTTGACAGTCTGCGTGTCGCCCAGTGACCTGAACTGGGCCAGGTTGGTGATTCCGCCGCCGCCTTGCAAGTTGACCGCGCCGCCGCCGACGATGGTGATCGACTGGCTGAATCCGGCGCTACCGTTCTGGCTAATCCGCCCCATGTTTTCAGTACCCGCAGCACCACCCGTGATCGTGATCGACGCCGCTTCGATCGTCTGGCTTCCCAGCGGCACCATCAATTCAGCCAGATTGCCCTCGCCCGGAATCCCGTCGGAAATACCCCCGGCCAGGACGATGTTGGGCGCCCGTGTCGCATCCGTGCCCCGAATGATCTGGTTGCCATTGGTCACGAACATGCCGGCAGCGTTGTAGCTGCCGACACTGCCACCGGTGATGCGCAGGGTGCTGTTGGCTTCGCTGAACTCGACCAACTGCTGATCGCCCTGGTTGGTGATGTAGGCCAGGCTGCCGTTGTTGACGCCGATACCGAAACCGGCGCTGGTTCCGGCTTGCAGCGTAATGTCACCGCCGCCGCCCACGTTGATGGTTTGGCTGGTGCCGGCTAGGCCACCCTGGAACACAGATGCGAAATTGCGCAGGTCAGTCCTGACGCCGCTACCACCGGTCAGGCTCAGGCCGCCGTCGCCTACGCTGACAGTCTGGCTGCCCAACTGGGCTGTGATCTGCGCGAGATTGCCGACTCCGGCGTTGCCGCCTTGCAGGCTGATGGTGGGCGCATCGGCTGCGGTGAGGCCTTCGATGGTCTGCGACCCGTTGTTTGCAACGATCTGCGCAATGTTGTCTGTACCTGCGCCGCCGCCGGTCATGTCGATGTTGCTACCTGGTGCACTGAACCGGATCAGTTGTATGGTGCCATGCGAGCGTATCCGGGCAACGTTGAAGTTTCCGCCACCGCCCTGCATCGTCAGGTCGCCGCCGTCCATGATCGTGACCGTCTGGGTGCTGCTGTCCCCGGCGCCGGTGGTGTTGCCTTGCCGCAATTGCGCCAGGTTTTCGTTGCCGGTGGCGCCTCCAGTCAGGTTGATGGACGCCGCCGAGATATCCTGATTGCCGGCCACGGCGATGATCAAGGCGAGATTGCCTTCGTTGATGACGCCGTCAAGGCCGCCGAGCAGGCTGATTGCGGGCGCATGCGCGGCAATGTCACCCTGAATGGTCTGGGTGCCGCTGGTGGCTTCGATCTTGGCATGGTTGTCGCTGCCCAGCGTGCCGCCGGTCATGTCGATGCTGCCCCCCGCGACCGCCGTGAATTCAATCAACTGCGCGACGCCGTCGGAACGGATGGACGCGAAGGCGCCATTACTGATGTTTGAGAGGTTGGCATCGAACCCGACGTTGCTGTTGCTGGCCGTGCCGCCCTGCAGCGTGATCGCCCCACCGTCGCCTACGCTGATCGTCTGGCTGGTTCCCGCCACGTCATTGCTCTTGAATACGATCGCAGCGTTCTTCAGCTCCCCCACGCTGCTACCACCGCCTCCGGTCAGGTCAAGGCCGCCGCTGCCGACAGTGACGAATTGATCGGCGCCGCCGACGATGGCGGCAAGGTTATTGGTGCCACCAGCGCCGCCCTGGAGTGAGATGCCGTCGGCGATGATCGTCTGCGTACCGAACTCGGCATTGATTACGGCCAGGTTGCCGTGCGTCGTGCCGCCGACGTCGGTGACACCGCCGCCGCTGGCACCCCCGGTGAGCGTGATCTGACGGGCACCGGTGATGTCCTGTGTGCCGGCGCCGGCGTAGATCTCCGCGTAGGCGTCGCTGCCGATCGTGCCGCCAGTCAGGCTGATCGTGCGGCCAACAACCCCGGAGCCGCTGAACACGATCATCTGGCTGTCGCCCAGGTCGCTGCGGATCGAAGCGTGGCTGCCATTGCCGTCGCCCACGCCCGTCAGCGTTGATGAACCGCCGGTCACGCTGATGAATCCGGTGCCATTGACGGTAATGTCCTGGCGCGTGCCCGCGCCGCCGTTGTGTTCGACATTGGCGGAGTTGCCGGTCTCGATGCCGGTGCCACTGCCGCCCATCAGTGTCAGTCCACCGCTGTCGACGTCGATGATCTGGTCGCCAAAACTGGCAATGCGCGCGTAGTTGCCCACGCCCAGTCCGCCACCCGATGTGCCGCCGGTGACGGTGATGCCGCCTGCGCCGGTCACCGTCTGGGTACTGCCGCCGGCGCTGGAAATCAGTTCGGCATGGTGCGACGTTCCGACCGATCCACCGTTGACCTGCAAATTGCCACCGCCAAGGAAGGTCACTGTCTGCGCGATGCCCGCACTGGAAACAATCGCCGAATTGCCCGAGCCCGCGCCGCTGCCACCGGCGATGATGAAATTGGCGCCGCCGGTGACGGTGATCGACTGGCTCGACCCTGCACCGGTGCTGGCGATGGCCGCGCTGGCGTTGCTGCCGCCGGCGCCGCCCAGCACCTGGATGCCGAACGCGGTGATGGTTTGATCGCCGACGGCGCGCATTTGGGTCGGCGCGCCAGCGCCGCCCTGTACCGTCAGGTTGCCCACTGCATTGACGCCCATCGCGCCGGCGGCGGTGGACGAGGTTCCGGCCGACTGCAGCATCGAGCCGCCGGAGAGCAGCGTCATATTGCCACTGGCAGCGACGTTGTGCGCCAATGTCAGGTTGGTGGCCCCGCTGAGCAGGATGTCCGAGCCGCTCAATTCGCCCGGGGTCGTGAGGCCGCCGGCGCCGCTGAGCAGGCTCAGTTGCGCGGTTCCGGTGTCGATTGCGCCGGCGGGCACGGCCAATGTGCCTCCGGCCTGCAAATACAGGTTGCTGTCGGCAAGCTGGCTGCGAGAGGTCACGGTCAGCGCGTTCGTGTCGACCAGCGTGATGTGGGCGGCTGTAATGTCGACGCTGGAAAAATCATTGCTGGTGACACCGAGCAGCGCGTCGCTGCTGCCCGCGTTGATGGTTGATGGGCCACCGACGGTCACACTGCCGGCGGTCTGACTGATCAGCCCGCCACCGCCGACCAAAGCCAACGAACCGGCGCCGGTGTTGACATTGCCGTTGAGCAACAGGCTGATGGCGGCGGCGCTGCCGTCCGAGCGCAGCACGATGTTGCCGCCATTGCTGTTGACAGAGGCATTGACGCGCACTGCACTGCCGGAGGGCCCGGGGCCGCCAGAGCCGGGCGCATTCGCGTACAGCGTCACGTCTCCCTGGTTGGTGTTGATGGCCGCATCGACCGTAATGATGCCGCCGGCCAGGGCCGTCAGGCTGGCGTTGAGCGTTGCCAGGTTTAGCGTGTCATTGAAGTTGATGTTCTCGGTTGCCTGCAGCACGACATTGGCGCCGATGGCATTGAGCGTTGCGGGCGAAATCGTCTGCGTGGTTCCTGGCAGATCCGCGAACTGGTCCACATCGCCTGGGTTCGCCACGCCAACAATGGCAACGATGATATGCCGCGGGTCCAGTAACAATGTGCCGGTCAAACCATGGCCGGCACGGGTATCGACGCTGGCGGCAAATGCCAGCGTCTTTTTGCCGGAGACCTCGACAAAACCACCGTCGCCGCTGCCGGGGCCGCCGCGGGCGCTGATGCTGCCATAGGCCTGGGTCTGGTTGTCGGCCCAGACGATGATGCGTCCGCCATTGCCGGTGTCCGTTGCGTCGGCGCGCAGGCTTGCCTCAGGTCCCAGGAAGGTTTTCTCGGCATTGGACACGTCCGGGTTCTTGCCCTGAAAATCGCCACCGATGCGGATGTTTCCACCCGCGATGCGGCCTGACGCGTCGACCAAGGCCTGATCGGTCACCGCGACTTGGTTTCCCAGCACAGCGATGCCGCCGCCGCGGCCACCGGTGGCCAGCAACTTGCCGCCGCCCTCTACATAAGCATCGTCAGAAGCCTTCAGCACGATCGTGCCGCCGTCGAGCGTGGCCGTGGTGGCCTGGATTTCGCCGCTGTGGCGCAAGGTGCCAGCGAAAATGCCGACCGCGCCGCCTTCGAGGCGGCCCAGGTTGCGCGCCTCGTGCCCCCGCGCCTGCACCAGCAGCGAGATGCCCTCGAGCCCGCGGCCGGTGATCTCGACCTGCTGGCCCGCCGCCAGGATGGTGCTGCCGTTGGGCGCCTGCACGAGTGCGCTGGTACCTACGCCAATCTGTGGCGCGATCAGGACGATGTCGCCGTCACGCGCGGTGATCCTGCCGTCAATGGTCAGCCCGGCACCGCCGCCCATGGCATCAACGCCGCCGCTGGCGCCGAAACGCAACCGGCCGGCCAGTGCGTCGGCATCGGTCATGCGCAGCGCCGACGCCGTGAAACCGGCCGTGTCGACGACCGCTCCTGCGCCGACCGTGATGCCGGACTGGTTGACCAGCACCAACCGGCCATTGGAGGACAGGTTGCCGAAGATCGCCGAGGGCGTATTGGTGACAACCCGGTTGATCGACAGACTGGTGGCGCCTGGTTGAATGAACTGGGTGCTGGTGCCCGCCGACAGTGAAAAACTCTGCCAGTTGATTGCCGAGTGGCCGGTGCCGGCGCCATTCTGGGTGGTCACCACCAACTGGTTGGGGGCGGGTTTGCTGATGCTGGCCTGGCCATGGATGGCGATGCCACCCGTGGGCAGTGTCTGGGCCAACGCGGCTCCGGCGGCAAAGGCGCCGGCAAGTGCAACCGCCAGTAAGGTGGGTCTGGCCCGCCAAGGACTGTTCGGCTTTGCCTTGGTACCCAAGAGGGCAAACGCATCAGCGCTTGACGTGCAACGGTTCGCCATCATCACTCCTGCCTGGGTCGACCCGCCGAATCGCGACAGCAGTGGCATGCGTCGCGCTCAAACGGTGCAATGGCACGACGCCAAGGTTTTGTCCCATTGAATCAGAAATGAGTCTAGCGGCGATTCCCTGTAATCAGTTGGGCAATTTCGCCCCGGAAACGGGGATGTTGTGCTCCGCCAACAGGAGAAATTGCGCCTCAGCGCCTTTGCAGCAGACGGGCCGCCTCGAGCGCAAAATAGGTCAACACGCCGTCCGCGCCAGCCCGTTTGAAGGCCAGCAGGCTTTCCAGCATCACCGCGTCATGGTCCAGCCAGCCGTTGTGCGCGGCCGCTTTGAGCATTGCATATTCGCCGCTGACCTGGTAGGCGAACGTCGGCACTTGAAACGTGTCCTTGACGCGGCGCACCACGTCCAGGTAGGGCATACCCGGCTTGACCATCACCATGTCGGCGCCTTCTGCGATGTCCATGGCCACTTCGCGCAAGGCCTCGTCGCTGTTGCCCGGGTCCATCTGGTAGACCTTCTTGTTGCTCTTGCCCAGGTTGGTGGCCGAACCGACCGCGTCGCGGAACGGGCCGTAGAAGGCGCTGGCGTACTTGGCGCTATAGGCCATGATGCGGGTGTGGATGCAGTGCTTGGCCTCCAGCGCCTGGCGGATGGCGCCGATGCGGCCGTCCATCATGTCGCTGGGCGCCACGATGTCGACACCGGCGCGGGCCTGGACCAATGCCTGGCGTACCAGAATATCGACGGTTTCGTCATTCAGGATATAGCCGTTGGCAGCCGGATTGGGGTCCAGCACGCCGTCCTGTCCATGGCTGGTGTAGGGGTCCAGCGCCACATCGGTCATCACGCCCAGGTCCGGGAAATGCTTCTTCAGTTCGCCCACGATCCGCGGGATCAGCCCGTTCTCGTTCAAGGCTTCGCTGCCGTCCGGGGTCTTGAGTGCCGGATCGATGACCGGGAACAAGGCCATCACCGGTATCCCGAGGTCGACACACTGCTGGGCCACCGGCAGCAGCTGGTCCAGGCTGAGCCGCTCCACTCCCGGCATCGACGCGACTGCCTCGCGCCGCTGCGCACCATCGACGACAAACACCGGGTAGATCAGGTCGCTTGGGCCAACGGAGTTTTCGCGCACCAGGTCGCGGGTAAAGCCGTCTCGGCGCAAACGTCGGGGGCGACCGAGGGGGTAGGGTGCAAATGCTGTCATGGGCAAAATTGTGCATCAACGGCGCAGCGTGGCCGTCCAGACTTTGGGTTAAAGCATGTTGCTGGGCCGCCCTGATCCTTGGCCACCAGTAACTGTCGTCAAAGCGACACATTTGTAACAAGTGTATTGAACCGAACGGTCTTCTTTGCTAGATTTCAGTTGGGCGGTTCGCCGCTCCCCGCTTTTCCTCCCTGAGCGGGGCCTTGATGTGTGACAGCAAATAAAGGCTTACTCCCCCAGCCCTCGGGCTGGGGTTTTTTTTGGTGCGCCGTGTTGCAAGGGTGTCCGCCAGGCCCGCTGCGGGCCTTGCCTTAAACTGGTCGGATGCTCTGGATCAAGGCCTTGCACATCATCTTTGTGGCTAGTTGGTTTGCCGGTCTTTTCTACTTGCCCCGGATCTTCGTGAATCTGGCGATGGTGCAACCGGGGTCAATCGCCGAGCGCGATCGGCTGTTGCTGATGGCGACCAAGCTGTTGCGCTTTACCGGCATCCTGTCGTGGCCAGCGATCGGATTCGGTGTCTGGTTGCTGGTCCTTCTGTGGGCGGTGCCGGGATTCGGGCAGGCGCCTGGGAATGGATGGCTCTATGCCAAGCTCGCCGTCGTTGTGGCCGCGCTGGCCTACCAGGAGAGCTGTGGCTACCTGTTGCGGCGTTTCAGGGAGAACCGCGAACACCATGGGCATCGGTGGTTCCGGTGGTTCAACGAGTTGCCCGTCGTGCTGCTGCTCGCGGCGGTAGTCCTGGTGGTAGTCAAGCCGTTCTGATTTGCGCCGGCAGATGCAAAAGACATCCGCATGGCCGCTGGCGCTGATATCCATTGGCCTGATCATGTATGCCAGCCTCTACCCGTTCGTTGATTGGCGCGATCAGGGCGTTTCGCCATGGGTGTTTCTGGTCGCGCCCTGGCCGCAATACTGGACCGGTTTTGACGTCGGCGCCAATATTCTGGGTTATGTGCCAGCCGGTTTTTTCCTTGCCCTGACGGCTCGCCGCACCGGGCGCGGGCTCAACGCCGTGGTGCGGGCCACGCTCGTGTGCCTGCTGCTGTCGATCTGCATGGAAACGATACAGATCTACCTGCCGTCGCGGGTTCCTTCGAACGCGGATTTTGGCCTTAATGTGCTGGGCGGCTGGATCGGCGCGTTGGCCGCAACCTTGCTGGAGCGCGTGGGCGCGCTAGACCGATGGGGCCGCATCCGGGCGCGCTGGTTCGTCGCGGATGCACGCGGCGCGCTTGTCTTGCTGGCGCTGTGGCCGGTGGCACTGCTTTTTCCGTTGGCTGTTCCACTGGGGCTCGGCCAGGTATTCGAACGGGTCATGGGTGGGCTGGAGCTGGTGCTGGCTGACACCCCGTTTCTGCAGTGGCTGCCGGTGCAGGACCAGGAATCGCAGCTCCTGGTGCCGCAGGTCGAGTTCTTCTGCGTCGTTCTGGGCCTGTTGATTCCATGCTTGCTAGGGTATTGCGTCGTCCGACCTGCCATGCGCAGGGCGGTGTTTGTGCTGGCGACGGCGGCGATCGGGGTGGCCATGACGAGCCTGTCCGCAGCACTGACCTACGGTCCACAACAGGCCTGGGAATGGGTTCATTTGCCAGTGCTGGTTGGCCTTGTGTCTGGCCTGACGCTGGCGTTGGCCCTGGTCCATGTTCCGCATCGCGTCGGGGCTGCGCTGGCCTTGCTGGCGATGGGCATTTTCCTGAGCCTGCTCAACCAGGCCCCCGCCGATCCGTATTTCATGTTGACGCTACAAACCTGGGAACAAGGGCGGTTCATCCGATTCCATGGCCTGGTGCAGTGGTTGGGATGGTTGTGGCCTTACGCCGCCGTGGTGTATCTGCTACAACATAGCTGGCATCAGGGCGTGGAAAACTAGAATTCCGGCATGTCCGAACCAGTTCCCGACGCGTGTGCCACGCCATCCTCCTATTACCAGCGGCATATTTTTTTCTGCCTGAACGAGCGCAAGAATGGCGAAGCCTGTTGCGCCCAGCATGCGGCACAGGCCGGCTTCGACCGCTGCAAGCAACTGGTCAAGGCGGCGGGCCTGTCCGGCCCCGGGCAGGTGCGCGTCAACAAGTCCGGCTGCCTGGACCGTTGCGCTGGCGGGCCAGTGGCGGTGATCTATCCGGAAGCGGTCTGGTACACCTATGTAGATGCGCATGACATTGACGAGATCGTCGAGTCGCATCTCAAGCGTGGCCAGGTGGTTGAGCGACTGGTGATGCCGGCACATATCGGACGCTGAAACGGCTGTCTGTCGGTTTCACGGTCTGGCGCTGGTCCGGCCCGGTGGTCGCCTGCGCCCGTCTCCACCGGTTTCCCGTCCGGTCGGGAATCGCGATTGAATTTCAGGGACAATCATGGGGTTTGTGTAGACCTCCGATGTGCCACCTGGGTGGCCGCTCCCGATTCCCGATGCCGTCCAACGGCGCCATCTGCAGGCCGGCCATGACGGGACGGCCCCCCAGCAGCCAATCCCCAAGACCCAATATGAAGACCCTGATATTTGCCCTCGCATTCGCGTTGTCACTGGCCGCTGGAGCCCAGACACCCCAGCCACCGGAGATTGCCGCCCGTTCGTATCTGCTGATGGATGTCACCTCTGGTCAGGTGCTGGCGGAAAAAGACGCGCAATCCAGTGTGGAACCGGCATCGCTGACCAAGTTGATGACGGCCTATCTGGTGTTCGACGCGTTGCGCAGCAAAAAGATCACCCTGGCGCAGGCGCTGCCTGTCAGCGTGCGGGCCTGGAAAATGGAAGGCTCGCGCATGTTCATCGACCCCAAGATGCAGGTGCCGGTCGAGGACCTGATCAAGGGCATGATCGTGCAATCGGGCAACGATGCCACGGTGGCGCTGGCCGAAGGAGTGGGCGGGACCGTCGAACAATTCGTCAAACTGATGAACGACCAGGCCAAGGCCCTGGGCATGACCGCCACCGGATACCGCAACCCGGAGGGCCTGACCGAGGCCGGCCACACCACAACCGCGCGGGACCTGTCCATCCTGGCCAGCCGGTTGATGAAGGATTTTCCGGAGTACGTCGGGTATTACGCGATCAAGAAATACCGCTACCAGGGTACGCCGGCAAGCAACGACAATAATCGCAACCTGCTGTTGTACCGGGATCCGTCGGTCGATGGCCTCAAGACCGGATTCACCGAGGCCGCCGGCTACTGCATGATCGTCACGGCCAAACGCGATTTTCCTAACCTGGTGCAAGCCGGTGCGCCGGCAGGCAGCATCGAGGCCAGTGGCGGTCGTCGCCTGTTGTCCGTCGTATTGGGCGCCGCAAGCGAAAACGCCCGCGCCAATGAATCGCAAAAATTGATCAACTGGGGCTACACGGCGTTTGAGGCGGTCAAGTTGTTCGACGCAAACCAGGCCGTGGCTACGCCCGCCGTCTGGAAAGGCACTGCAGCGACTGTCAAACTCGGTCGTGCGCAGCCAGTGATCGTGACCGTGCCGGCGGGCTCTGCTGGCAAGATCACCACCCAGATTACCCGCCCGGACCCTTTGGTGGCCCCGTTCTCCAAAGGTCAGACCGTGGGTACCCTGAAGGTATTGGTTGGCGGGCAAATGGTCTCCGAATTGCCTTTGCTGGCACTCGAAGAGGTGCCACAGGCCGGTATTGTGGGTCGGGCCTGGGACGCGATCCGGCTATGGATCAAGTGAGCTCTGCGTAACCTGTCCAGACCGCGCCAACCGCAGGAAAGCCGCTTTGCCAGGTTGTTGTGGCGACGGGGCGCGGGGTTGGCCGGCGCGTTGTTGGTGAGCGGGACCTTCGTGGCGGAGTTGCAATTGCGCAGCAGGGATGTCCCCGATATGCATAGGCTCGGCTACGACCGGTGCCCGGACTTGCCCAGCGGTGATTCGCCCGGTCAATTGCGACGGCGCCGCGCTCTTTGCGTTGTATCCTTGGCGTTCAGACTGCCGTGCGGATGCAAACCCGCCGGTCGAAATGGCCGCCGATGGGGTTGCCGCCGGGCCGACAAATGGTCGACGCAGACCTGATTCATTCCGCCGTTTGCAGGCCGGAATTGATGCCCGCTTTTTGGCTTGCAGCACCACAACTGCGCTGCTATACTCGTGGGCTTTTCGGAATTTTCCGAAGGGATTGCGTTTTTTGTCGAATTTACAACGTTTCGGGACGTTCAACTGCATACGCCATTGGTCTGCCATGGTGTTTGCCAACAGGAGGCTTTGGTGCCAACCATTAACCAGCTAGTCCGTCAGGGGCGCGAGGTCGAAAAGATCAAGTCCAAGAGCCCGGCGATGGAGAATTCTCCGCAGCGCCGTGGTGTCTGCACCCGTGTGTACACCACGACCCCCAAGAAGCCCAACTCGGCGCTGCGCAAAGTTGCCAAGGTGCGCTTGACCAACGGCTTCGAAGTCATTTCCTATATTGGCGGCGAAGGCCATAACTTGCAGGAGCACTCCGTTGTGCTGGTGCGCGGCGGCCGGGTCAAGGACTTGCCTGGTGTGCGTTACCACATCGTGCGCGGATCGCTTGATCTGCAGGGCGTGAAGGATCGCAAGCAATCGCGTTCCAAGTACGGCGCCAAGCGTCCGAAGAAGGCCTGATCAGCCTGCATGTTTGGCGGGTCGACTGACTCGCGCGCTAGAAAAGCGTTGAATTTTCGTTTGGTGGTGTCTGGTGCCTGCCCTGGCTGGCGGCATCGGGCGAAGTGGCCCGAACTCCGGGATTGTCCGGATGGGTCGAGTAAGTGGGGGTCTGAATGGCTCCCGCGGCGCTTGCAAGAGTGCCAACTGAAGCAAAGAGGTGAAAAATGCCACGTCGTCGCGAAGTCCCTAAACGTGAAATCCTGCCGGACCCCAAGTTCGGCAATGTCGAGTTGTCCAAATTCATGAACGTGATCATGGAAGGTGGCAAGAAAGCGGTCGCCGAGCGCATCATTTATGGTGCCCTGGAGCAGATCGAGAAGAAAAACCCGGGCAAGGATCCAGTCGAAGCCTTCACCATGGCGATCAACAACGTCAAGCCGATGGTAGAAGTCAAATCGCGCCGCGTGGGCGGGGCGAACTACCAGGTGCCGGTCGAGGTGCGTCCCATCCGCCGCCTGGCTTTGTCGATGCGCTGGATCAAGGAAGCCGCCCGCAAACGCGGCGAGAAGACCATGGCCATGCGTCTGGCCAATGAACTGATGGAGGCCACGGAAGGCCGTGGTGGTGCCATGAAAAAGCGTGACGAAGTGCACCGCATGGCCGAGGCCAACAAGGCTTTCTCGCACTTCCGCTTTTAAGCGGGTTCCCGGTTCGGGTGCGACCAGCCCATCGGCTGGTCGCTGTCGCGGTATTGATGATTCTGGGTCTGGCCCCATTTTCCATTGCCGACTGCGCCCGCCAAGCCTTGCCGTTGCTGCCCTGGTCCGAGTGGCAGCTTGCGCAGGGCGGCTTTTTGTATTTTTCGGCCAATTAAGGATTGATCATGGCTCGCGTTACTCCTATCGAACGCTATCGCAACATCGGTATCTCGGCGCACATTGACGCCGGCAAGACCACCACGACCGAACGCATTCTTTTTTATACCGGTGTGAACCACAAGATCGGCGAGGTCCATGATGGCGCGGCCACCATGGACTGGATGGAGCAAGAGCAGGAACGCGGCATCACGATCACTTCGGCTGCCACCACCTGTTTCTGGCGTGGCATGGACACGTCCCTGCCCGAGCACCGCATCAACATCATTGACACCCCCGGTCACGTCGACTTCACCATCGAAGTCGAGCGTTCGATGCGGGTGCTTGACGGTGCGTGCATGGTCTATTGCGCGGTGGGCGGCGTGCAGCCGCAATCCGAGACTGTTTGGCGCCAGGCCAACAAATACAAGGTGCCGCGTCTGGCATTTGTCAACAAGATGGACCGCACCGGTGCCAACTTTTTCAAAGTACATGACCAAATGCGCCTGCGCTTGAAGGCCAACCCGATCCCGATCGTGATTCCGATCGGTGCCGAAGAGAACTTCAAAGGTGTGGTGGATCTGATCAAGATGCGGGCCATCTTCTGGGACGAGGCGTCCCAGGGCATGAAGTTTGAGTATCGCGAAATCCCTGCCGAGCTGGAGGCGCTGGCCAAGCAATGGCGAGAGAAGATGGTCGAGGCTGCGGCCGAGGCTACGGAAGAACTGATGAACAAGTACCTCGAAGAGGGTGACCTGTCCGAGGAAGAGATCATGCTGGGCATCCGCACGCGGACGATCGCGAGCGAGATTCAGCCGATGTTCTGCGGATCCGCGTTCAAGAACAAGGGTGTGCAGCGCATGCTGGACGCCATCATCGAGTTCATGCCTTCGCCGATCGATATCCCGCCGGTTGGCGGCACCGACGAGGATGAGGCGCCCGTTACCCGCAGGGCGGACGACAGCGAGAAATTCTCGGCGCTGGCATTCAAACTGATGACCGACCCGTTCGTGGGCCAGTTGACCTTCGTGCGTGTGTATTCCGGTGTCTTGCAAAAGGGCGACAGCGTATACAACCCGATCCGCGGCAAAAAGGAGCGTATCGGACGTATCGTGCAGATGCACGCCAACAACCGCGAAGAGGTCAGCGAAATCCGCGCTGGCGATATTGCCGCATGCGTCGGCTTGAAGGACGTCACGACCGGTGAGACCCTGTGCGACCCGTCGGCGATCGTTTTGCTCGAGCGCATGGTGTTCCCGGAGCCGGTGATCACTCAAGCGGTCGAGCCCAAGACCAAGGCTGATCAGGAGAAAATGGGCATCGCGCTGCAGCGACTGGCGCAGGAAGATCCGTCGTTCCGCGTCAAGACCGACGAAGAATCGGGGCAGACGCTGATCGCCGGCATGGGCGAGCTGCACCTCGAGATCATCGTCGACCGCATGAAGCGCGAGTTCGGTGTCGAGGCCAACGTCGGCAAGCCCCAGGTGGCCTACCGCGAGACAATCCGCAAAACCGTCGAGGATTCGGAAGGCAAATTCGTGCGCCAGTCCGGCGGCAAGGGTCAATATGGCCATGTCGTGCTCAAGATCGAGCCGAACGAAGCCGGTAAGGGCTTCGAGTTTGTTGATGCGATCAAGGGCGGCGTGGTGCCGCGCGAGTACATACCGGCAGTCGAGAAGGGCGTCATCGAGGCGCTCAACACCGGAGTATTAGCGGGATACCCGGTCGTGGACGTCAAGGTGACGCTGCATTTCGGCTCCTACCACGATGTCGACTCGAACGAAAATGCGTTCAAGATGGCGGCCATTTTTGGCTTCAAGGATGGCTGCCGCAAGGCAAGTCCGGTGATTCTGGAGCCCATGATGGCGGTCGAGGTGGAAACGCCAGAAGACTATGCCGGCAACGTGATGGGCGATTTGGCGTCCCGTCGCGGCATGGTGCAAGGCATGGATGACATGGTTGGCGGTGGCAAAGCCATCAAGGCCGAGGTGCCGCTGTCCGAGATGTTCGGCTATTCGACCACTCTGCGCTCGATGTCGCAAGGCCGCGCCACGTACACCATGGAATTCAAGCATTACTCGGAAGCTCCGCGTAACGTGTCAGAGGCGATCATGGCGGCACGCGCCAAGTAAGTTGTTTCTCGGCATGCCGGGGGCCCCTGATTGGAGGGTGCCGGTGCTGCCGAACCCTGTCTTCGATCCGTGTCTTCTCTTGTGTCAGTGCGAGCAGAAACCACGACCGGATCGGAAACGTTAAACCGTAACCACTGATATTGCTCTTTGGAGATTAGAGAAATGGGAAAAGAGAAATTTGCACGAACCAAGCCGCACGTGAACGTGGGCACGATTGGGCACGTGGACCACGGCAAGACGACGTTGACGGCGGCGATCACGACGATCATGGCGGCCAAGTACGGCGGCGAGGCCAAGGGCTACGACCAGATTGACGCGGCGCCTGAAGAGAAAGCGCGCGGCATCACGATCAACACTGCGCACGTGGAGTACGAGACGGCGAATCGGCACTATGCGCACGTGGACTGCCCCGGCCATGCCGACTATGTGAAGAACATGATCACGGGTGCGGCCCAGATGGACGGCGCCATTTTGGTGTGCTCGGCCGCTGACGGCCCGATGCCCCAGACGCGCGAGCACATTTTGCTGGCGCGCCAGGTGGGTGTTCCCTACATCATTGTGTTCCTGAACAAGTGCGACATGGTGGACGACGCCGAGCTGCTCGAGCTGGTCGAGATGGAGGTGCGCGAGCTGCTCGACAAATATGAATTCCCGGGCGACTCAACCCCGATCATCCATGGTTCGGCCAAGCTGGCGCTCGAAGGCGACAAGGGTCCGTTGGGCGAGGAGGCGATTCTGAAACTGGCCGCTGCGCTGGACAGCTATATCCCGATGCCTGAGCGCGCGATCGATGGCGCCTTCCTGATGCCGGTCGAGGACGTGTTCTCGATCTCTGGGCGCGGTACCGTGGTGACGGGTCGTGTGGAGCGCGGCATTGTCAAGGTGGGCGAGGAGATCGAGATCGTCGGCATCAGTGACACCCAGAAGACCACCTGCACGGGCGTGGAGATGTTCCGCAAGTTGCTCGATCAGGGTCAGGCCGGCGACAACGTGGGTATCTTGTTGCGCGGCACCAAGCGTGAAGATGTCCAGCGCGGGCAGGTGCTTTGCAAGCCCGGCTCGATCAAGCCGCACACGCATTTCACCGGCGAGATCTATGTGTTGTCCAAGGATGAGGGAGGCCGTCACACGCCGTTCTTCAACAACTACCGGCCGCAGTTCTATTTCCGCACGACGGATGTGACCGGCGCGATCGAGTTGCCAGAAGGCAAGGAGATGGTGATGCCCGGTGACAACGTATCGATCACGGTCAAGCTGATCAACCCGATTGCGATGGAAGAAGGCCTGCGCTTTGCGATTCGCGAAGGCGGCAAGACCGT
>JANNKH010000129.1:0-7369 GCA_031396205.1 Rhodoferax sp. | reverse complement strand
GGCGCCGACATGAAGGCCGATGGCGTGCATTTGGTCGAAGGCGGCAGTTTCAAGCAGAACGGATTCATTCAGACCGGAGTCGGCGCCCAAGGCCTGTACCCGAGCCGCGACGGCAAGAGCCTGTATGTGGCCAATCGGGGGGGCAACCAGATTCGCGGCAAGCCGCTGGGCAAGGGCAGCGTGTCGGTAATCGATTTTGCCAGCCGCAAGGTCACCTCCACCTGGAGCATCCCCGGCGGCGGCAGTCCCGACATGGGCAATGTGAGCGCGGACGGCAACCACCTGTGGCTGTCGGGCCGCTATGACAACCTGGTCTACCGAATCGATACGCGCACGGGCGCGGTGGACTCGGTCAAGGTCGGGCGTGAACCGCATGGCCTGACCGTCTGGCCGCAGCCCGGGCGGTATTCACTGGGGCACACTGGCAACCTGCGATAGCCTAATCGGGCTCGGCAGGTTTCCTGACGAAGATCGTTAAGGCAACGCCATCGGTCTTTTCGAAGTCGAGCATTTTTTGAGTCAGCCGCTTGTCAATCGCGTGCCCGGACGGCAACATCATCAGACCACTGGGGGACATCAGGTCGCGGGACAGGACCATGCCCACCGTCAGCGTGTCTGCGTTCACCTGCATATCGTCGGACTCTTCGGCTACATTGACTGCGTTGACGGCTTTCGCTGGCTCTGCGGCTGCCACCGGCTGCGTACCTTTCTGCGGTGTTGTCACGGAGACCTTGACAGGCTTGCCACGCATCAGGCCTGAGAAGGCTTCCAAGACCCAGGAGTCGTAACGTTTGCCGGCGGAGCGCTCGATGACGCCAAGTGCTTCATGCGCGGTGAGCAGCCGCGGTGCCAGGACACCGATCTGCAGGTTGTCATAGTCAGAGCACACTGCGAGAATGCGGGCGCCGACCAGAATGGCACGTCCCTGCAACTGGCGCGGATAGCCGGTTCCGTCGAATCGTTCCAGCTGGGCTGCGATGCTGGCGGCGGCGCCGCGCAGGTCCTGCAGCGGCATCAGCAACTCCTCGGCCCGGGTTGGATGCAGGCGATACTGCTCCAACTGCTGCGCGTTCATGCTCGCCACAGGGGTGTCGAGCAATTCGTCGGTGAATGCCAGCTTGCCGACATCGTGCAGTAAGCCCGCAACGAACACCTCGTGCACTAGCGCGGGCTCGAGTTGCAGCCGCGCGGCGAGCTTGCGCGCCAGATCGGCTACGCGCCGGGCGTGCCCGACCATTTGCTTGCGCCGGGTCTCGATGAGGCTGGAAAACACCTTGAGCGAAACCACGAAGTTGCTCTTGAGACGCTCATTGGCGCTCGTCAGGCTTTCCTTGGTGGCATTGACGTCTTGCGCCAGGCTGGCGTTGAGCGCCTTGAGCTCCTCGTTGCGGGAGCTTGCAAGCGATTGCAGGCGCAGTCTTTCCTGCTCCCGGATCTTGTGGTCAGCGGCCTGCCGTACTTGTGCCACGATGTCGGCATCGTCCCAGGGCTTGGCAATGTAGCGATGGATCTGTCCACTGTTGATGACTTCGGTCAGGCCAGCCGCGTCGGCCTGGCCAGTCAGCAGGATGCGCATCGTCTCCGGCCAGCGGATGCGAACCTGCTCCAGGAATGCGGCCCCGTTCATGAACGGCATGCGCATGTCCGAAATGACAACGTCTGCTGGTTCGTCCTTGAGCATGTCCAACGCCGCCGAACCGCTGTCAGCGATGCGTACCACGAATCCGCTGGCGCGAAACAGCCTGCGCAATGTCAGAAGGATGTTGGGCTCGTCGTCGACACACAGTACTTTCGCGGCCGCCGGCGCCGCCCTGGTCGACGGGTCGCCTGCAGTCGTCATGCCGGGCCGATCACTTCCTCGGGCAAGCCCGCCGGTTGCACAATGGGCAGGCTCACCCGAAACGTCGTTCCCTTGCCGGGTTCGGTCCGCACCGCCATGTTTGCGTTGTGTCTATGCACGATGCCATAGGATATCGATAATCCGAGCGGTGTTCCTTCGCCCTCGGGTTTGGTGGTGAAATGACCTGACTCCGCCACCCTTGTCGGTCGCTGAAGGTCACAGCTTGTCGAATTCGTAGGGCTGAACCGCCGCTCCAACAGGGTCTGAAAACCGACCCTGCGTATCCAGTCGCAGCCGACTCCCGGTCTCCGCCGGCGCTTCGCAGCGCCCGAACTCCCGCGGTCGGCTGGTTCAGCGGGCATCGTTGCGGAGCGATGCCGCGATCGCGAACGAGTGCAGGCGTTGCGCATGGTCGAACATTTGCGATGCAATCATCAGTTCGTCGGCGCCGGTACGGGCAATGAAGGCTTGCAACGCCGATCGCACGGTGTCGGGGGAACCAATGGCAGAACATGGCAAGACGGAATCGAGCAGAGCGCGCTCGTGCGGGTTGATCTGGTCATAGTAACCACGTCGCGGCGCTGGCAACTTGCCAGGCCTTCCGCTGCGCAGATTGACGAAGGCCTGCTGCATCGATGTGGCGCGGTATGCCGCCTCGTCGTCATCGTCGGCTGCAAACACATTGAACCCCAGCATCACATAGGGTTTATCGCATTGGGCCGAGGGCCGAAAACCGGCCCGGTACAGCGCAATGGCATCCATCATCTGCGCCGGCGCGAAATGCGATGCGAACGCGTAGGGCAGTCCCAGCGCCGCGGCCAGTTGCGCGCCGAACAGGCTGGACCCCAGGATCCACACCGGCACCTTGAGTCCGGCGCCGGGGACTGCGCGCACCGCCTGGCGCGGGTTGTCGGACAGGAAGTCCATCAGCTCGACGACATCCTGCGGAAATGCGTCGGAGCTGGCCTGCATGTTGCGCCGCATCGCGTGCGCGGTGCGCTGGTCGGATCCTGGCGCCCGCCCGAGTCCCAGATCGATACGCCCGGGAAACAGCGACTCCAGCGTGCCGAATTGCTCGGCAATCACCAGCGGCGAATGGTTGGGCAACATGATGCCGCCGGCGCCGACCCGGATGCGGCTGGTGGCCCCAGCCACATGCGCGATCAGCACGGAGGTTGCGGCGCTGGCAATGCCCGGCATGCCGTGGTGCTCGGCCAGCCAGAAGCGCTGGTATCCCCAGCGCTCGGCGTGCTGGGCCAGGTCGCGGGTGTTGCGAAAGGACTGCGCGGCGTCGCTGCCCTCGGTGATGGGAGACAGGTCGAGTACGGAAAAGGGGATCATCGTGTCACTGCGGTGTTGGAGCCTGCGGGCGGCATCGGCAGCGCCGGTGGACAAGGCCGTGCGGCAGGCGTAGAGTGCAAAAGCGAGAGCGCCTCCGCCCTCGATCGGTGGGAAGGGTCCATGCTCGATTGTGCCCCTTATGTTCGCTGCACGACTGTTCCTTGTTCTGCCATCGATCCTGCTGGTACTTGCCGCGCAGGCGCAGCCTGCGCGGCTCGTTGCCCTGTCGCCGGCGCAGCAGCGACAGGTGGTATCCCTTGGCCCCTGGCCGGCCGAGCCTTCGGTTGATCCGAGCAATCGGGTCTCGGGAGAGCGCCGCGCGATTGAACTGGGTCGACGTCTTTTTCGCGATCCGCGCATGTCGCCGGTCGGGTACATCGCCTGCGTGACTTGCCACCAGCCGGACCGCGCTTTCACCGACCGGCGGGCGCGGGCGCATGGGCTCGCCGACCTGCCGCGCAACACGCCTGCGCTGGCTAACCTGCGCCAGGTGCGCTGGTATGGATGGGGCGGCGCCAGCGACAGTCTGTGGCTGGCCAGCATCCGACCCATGCTCGACGCGCGCGAGTTCGACGGCAGCCCGAGCAGCATCACCCGAATATTCGAGCGCGATCCGGAATTGGCCGCCTGCTATGCCGCGGTGTTCGGCGAGCCGCCCGTGCGCGATGCGACGCAGACCATCGTCAATGTCGGCAAGGCCTTGGCGGCGTTCCAGGAGACCCTGGTGACCGGTCGCACGGCATTTGATGACTTTCGCGATGCGCTGGCGCGCAAGGATGCGCTGGCGCAGGCCCTTTACCCGGCGCCGGCGCGTCGCGGGCTGCAGTTGTTTGTCGGCGCAGGGGGCTGCGCCGGCTGCCACGGCGGCCCGAATCTGTCTGACGGCGATTTTCACGCAGTGGTGGCACCCGGCGTTGGCTTGCGCGCCGATGGGGACCGGGGACGTCAGCAGGACGTCGAGCGGTTGCGCGATGACCCGCTGAACCTGCTCGGGCGTTTCAACGACGACGCGCAGCGGCGCCATGCCGGCCCCACGCGCGCGTTGCGCGCCGACGCCAGCCTGCGCGGCCGGTATCGCACGCCCAGCCTGCGCAACGTGGCCGTTACCGCACCGTACATGCATGATGGTCGTTTCGAGCAGCTGTCCGACGCCGTACGGCATGGGGGGGACCCCGGCCAGGCGGCCGCGATGACGCGCGCGCAGGTGGACGACATCGTGGCGTTTTTGTCGACGCTGACCGACGCCAACGGCGAACGCCGGCCCTGGTCTTCCGAGACCCTGCATGCCTGCCCCTGAGTGAACTATCGATCGCCCGCCACGCTCCGTGCGCTGGCTGCCTAGAATGGATTCAATCCACCAACCCCAGGAGAACATCCGATGAAAGCGATCTGGAACGGCGCGGTGATTGCGCGCAGTGACGATACCGTTCTGGTCGAGGGCAACCACTATTTCCCGTTGGACGCTCTGGACCGGCAATATGTGACCTTCAGCAACCACAAGACCATGTGCTCATGGAAGGGCCAGGCGAGCTACTACGCGCTGATCGTCAATGGCGACCTTTTGCCCGCCTCGGCCTGGTACTACCCTGATCCGAAACCCGAAGCGGAGCAGGTTCGCGGCAGGGTGGCGTTTGGCAATGCCGTGGCGATCGGGCCATGACGACTGCGGCAATCCTGCGGCCGCCGTATGCATCGCCGGCCCATCTGGATGCGGCCCTGGCGCAGCATGGCCATGCGGTGCTCAGTCCCCAGGGTGTTCGCGAACGGGCGCAATGCAGCGCGTCCGAACTCGACGCCATGCGCGCAAGCTGGTTCGACCTGCCCAGCGACCAATACCTCAAGGACGGGGGGCGCTACCGGCGTCGGCGCCATTCCTGCTTTGTGGTGCAAGCCGGAGCGGTGGTTCAGGCAACCCACCGCGCCCATTGGCAACCCCTGGCCTACAACGCGCTGCATGGCGGCATGCAACGCTGGTTCGAACCGATACGGGCAGACACCATTGCCGCGCCGGCCTGGGCGCGGCTGCTGCGCTGGCTGGCCGACGTCGCCGACGGTCTGCGCGGCCCGCGAACCTGGTATGTGGAAGCGCACCAGTTCCGCATCGATACGACCGATGGCATCGGCCGGCCGACACCGGAGGGCGCACATCGCGACGGTGTCGATCTGGTGGCGGTTTTCCTTGTCGCACGCCATGCCATCCGAGGCGGTGAGACGCGGGTGTTTGACGCCACCGGCCCGAACGGCCAGCGCTTCACATTGGAGGAACCCTGGTCGCTGCTGTTGCTCGACGATGCGCGCGTCATCCATGAGACGACGCCGATCCAGCCCGACGGTGAGGATCCCCATCGTGACACGCTGGTGGTGACATTGCGGGCCGGCAGTTTCCAGGGCGATGGCGAGCCTGACCAGGATTGGGCGACGGCAAGGCCTTGATCTGCGTCAAGCAGCCGCCGGCGCAAAGGCGCACACTTGCGGCACCCACACAGGAACAGGAAAAACGGTCATGTTCAAGCATCTGCTGGTACCCATCGACGGCTCGCCCACCTCCGAATTGGCGGTCGACAAGGCGATTGGCCTGGCCAAGGCGTTCGACAGCCGGGTCACGACGATCTACGTGGTCGATCCCTATCCCTTCACCGGCGTCGGCGCCGATTTTGCCTATGGGCAAGGCCAGTACCTGAGCGCGGCCAAGACCGCCGCGACCGACGCTCTTGCGCATGCGCGCAAACAGATGGAGCAGGCGGGCGTGAAAATTACCACCGCCACGGTCGAGTCCCATTCGGTCTGGCGCGGCATCCTGGAAGCGGCGCAGGCCGATGGCGTCGACCTGATCGTCATGGGTTCGCACGGGCGCAGTGGCATCGAGAAACTGGTGCTGGGCAGTGTGGCGCAGCGGGTGTTGTCGCACACCAAGCTGCCGGTGCTGTTGGTGCGGGACTGATCCTGCCGACCCGTAGCGTACCCGATTAGATTTCCGTGGCTGGCGGTTCGTGATAATATGTGTACCCGAAGCTTGAGAGGTACACAAAGTGCGCACAAACATTGAGATAGACGACAAGCTCATGAAGGATGCTTTGAAGGCCACTGGCGCGAAGAGCAAGCGTGAGGCGGTAGAACTCGGCTTGAAGACATTGGTGCAGCTTCGTGCGCAGGGAAAAGCCCGTGAACTCAAGGGGAAGATTACCTGGGAAGGTGACCTGAACGCAATGAGGACGGACAGGTGATTTTGGTCGATTCCAGCGTATGGATTGACTACTTCCGTTCGGCGGACACTCCGCAGGTAGCACTCTTGGACTCCTTTTTCGGGCGTAGCCCTCTTGCGGTAGGTGACTTGATTGCTGCGGAAGTTTTGCAGGGCGTGCGGGACGAGCGAGAGTTCAAGTGGGTCAAGAAGACCCTGGATGCTTTTGAGCACATTGATCTCGCTGGGTACGACCTTGCGGTTAAGGCCTCCGAGAACTATCGGTCGTTGCGAGCGGTCGGAGTGACTATACGCAAGACGATGGACACTCTCATTGCTACCCGGTGCATTGAGGATGGGTTGACGCTTCTCCATGCTGATAAGGATTTCTTGCCGTTTTCACAGCACCTTGGGCTGAAGGTGGCGTATTCGGAAATCTAACGTTCGAGTTGAGGCGGGACCAACGGTAAGACGCCAGGCTCGGGCCGGTGGAAATGTACCCCGTGCCACCGGCCCGGGCCTGGTGGCTTGCCGTTGGGCCTCGCCTCGAACGAGGCGTCACTGAGGTGCGGCATCCTGTCGCGCTTGAATCTCGGATGCCGCCTCGGTTGCGGCCTGCTCTGCGCGTGCTTCGTCTAGCGTACGCATGCGCTTGACAATGTCATGAAATTGCGTGACGTCACGAACGACTGCAAGGCCTGGGAGTGTCTCGCCAGAGGCGCGATTGGCCATGTAAGCGGAAACAAAACCAATGTACTTGACCGAGTCGTGGCCAAGCCAGAGTGTGGGGCCGCCGCTTGCCAGCGCTGCCGCGCCAGGCGCGCACGAACGCGGTAAGCTGGCTGTACCCACCCGTGTTGATCTGCGCCAGCAGCGCCTTGGCCGTGCGCCGGTTCTGTTTGATGCGGTGCGAGTCGGCTTTGAGTGCCTGATCCAGCACTTCGTAAAACGCCGTGAGCTTGCCAGGCTGCTCATTGCGCCGGTACACGGGCAGCGCCGCTTCATCG